>JASHRN010000001.1 GCA_030037335.1 Candidatus Acidiferrales bacterium
CCTAAGGTTTCCGCGTCATAAAGCATCGTCAGGTCAGGACGGCCGCCTCGCGATTCTTGACCAGCCGACCCTCCCGGTGGCTCGGCATATAGACCCTTGGAATCGATCGAGCTGATAACGACGCCAGCTTTCAAAGCTTCATCGATAATTTCATCTTCCGCTCCTCCCAGGTCGCCGGAGATAAATCCAGACGATGAGAAGAGAAGCAGCCGTTTGCCTGACTTCCGGGCTAAATCTGCGACGGAGGCGCGGACCGCATCCAGCGTCGCCTGCGTGACCACACGCGTTTGATTCCACGTCATCCTTGCCTGTCCTATCACCGTAGACACCAAACTTTTTAACGCCGGATCGAGAGACTGATTCGCAAAAGTACCGTTTCCTATGTCGCTTGGGCTCATGCTCTGCAGGGTAGTTGGGTCGCAGTTGGGTTGCTCGGGACAACTGCACGCTTCGACAACCTTCGCTTGAAAAGCAATCACGTCTCCTGAGGTGATCTGGTATGCCTCGTATGGCGTGATCCTGGGGCACGCTGTCATTCCAGCTGCATCCATTCGTGGATGAGGCTCCACTGCATCGATCGACTTGAGAACGGCGCGAGAATCGCTGGTGAAGTCTAGGACCTCCCCTTGCGAGCTGGTGAAGACGCCTACGTGATCACCCGCTTCCGCCGCCTCGTTGATAAAACGCCGTGCCGCAATCTTTGAGCGCGCCAAGTCCCCCGAAGGTGTGTTGATGTCGTCGAAGAGAAGAGCAATCCAACGGCCGGGAACGGCAGCGGATGTTGTCTCGCTTGGTGGGAGCTCGCTTGGTGGAACCACAGTGGCTGCTGGGCTATGGGCGGGCGCATTTCCTACAGCAGAGCCGCCCGACGTCTCAACAGAAAATTCGGTAAGCTCGCAGCGCCGGCCTGAATCAAAGACCGCGAAATCGGCCTTCGTAAGTCCGCCAACAGGCCGACCTTGGTTGTCTCGCACGACGACGCCGACCTGAACTTCGCTGGAGCCTACATGCAGTGTCGAGACTGAAGGGTGGTACGGTCCGCTTCGTATAGTTACTTCACCCGGAGACAACGTCTGCGCGGCGGAAAGCACGGCAACTAAACCCATCGCAAGCACTGCTGCCGAAAACATCAAGCCTGAGGCGCGCACGATAACTCCCTGCGACGGAGCTTATTCTAGCGCATTGCGTAGGGAATGGTGCGCGATTTACTCCTGCAACAAGCCCAGGCAAAAGACATTTCTCAATAAAAGTCACGCGAGGTGCGGATGTACGCCATAGAATCTTCGAAGGCTGAAATTTGACGAGATCTGACTTGCCTGAATACCGTGTTGTTACCTGTGGCGTCCGCCGTAACCGCCGCGGTCACGATCGCCGCGGTCTCCACGCTCGCCGCCGCGCCCGCCACGCCCGCCTCCGCCATGCCTTCCGCGGCCGCCGCTTCGGTCAAATCCTCCGCGATTGCCGCCATCTCCCCGCGGTGCCTGCGGACGAGCTTCGTTCACCTGCAACGCACGTCCCTCGAGGCTCGCGCCGTTCAGTTGCGAAATCGCTCGCGCCGTATCGTCATTCGGACCCAGCTCCACAAATCCGAATCCACGCGAACGGCCGGTTCCCATATCGCGCACGACGCGCGCGGACTGCACGTCATACCCCTGGCCCGCAAAAAATTGCTGCAGCGTATCATCCGTTATTGCAAAGGGAAGGTTCCCCACGTAGAGCTTCGCCATGCGCTTACTCCTTGGACGGTGCGGTTTGGCTGTGGCGTAATTTCAGATGCTCACGAGAGCCTGCCGGTGGCATGTCGCTCCGGCAAGCCCTCGCTGCGTTTGGTTGGATCAGAGACCGGTGACGTTGGCGGCTTGCAAGCCCTTGGGCCCGGACACGACGTCAAATTCGACGGCTTGTCCTTCATTCAACGACTTGTATCCATCCGCTTGAATCGCCGAGAAGTGAACGAAAACGTCCTCTCCCGACTGGCGCTGGATGAATCCATAGCCCTTGCTTGCATTAAACCACTTCACAGTTCCTTGTTCTTTTGACACTTGAGTGTTTCCTCTTCTTATTCTTTAAGCTATTTGCGTCTCGCCACGCCTCCAGCCCCGAAAATCAAAAAAGGCCGCAAGTGTTTTTCACTTGCAGCCCCTTCATCGGATCTAAAGGTTTTACAAGATCAACAAACGCATGTTTACCTTACCATACTTCCCCCACCAATGCCAGCACAAACTGTGGCCTCGGCTCCACGCCGACAAGAGCTGGCCCTATTTACCCCTGATTTCCGCACTCCCCCTGTTGATGAAATAAAAACACCTCTTTACCTCTGCCTTGACCGAAACGCCTTACGGCCTTAACCTGCCATCCATAGTTCGGTGGTGTTGTGAATTCGGCCGCCTTGGTTTCAATGTAAGCCCCCCCCCTTCTGGCAGCCAGCGTTCCACGTTTCATTTTTACATTTTGTGATGCATTGCCATTTCAACGCCGCGCCAGAGCATTTCTGTGCTCTCGCCGGCAAAAAGAGGAGATGCCATGCGAATTCGCAAGCAGCCCAGCATCAGCTCTCGCCAGATGAAGGATTTCGCCGTTCATCCCAAAGTCTTCTTCTTTGTCGACAAAAAATCCGGCGTGCGCCGCTTTGAAGTCAAAGCCGCTCCCGACGGCCGCCTGCCCGTCGAACGCGCCGTCGACATGCTCGCCGTGCATTGCCTCATGCGTCGCCAGTCGCCGAGCGACTTCGTCGTCACCGTCGGCACGAGCGAAAACCTCTTCGAATCTCTCGGTTCGCGCGCCAAGAAAATCATTCAGGATTGCCGCTTCGTTGTCTCGCCCGTCCAACTCAGCCATCGTCAGGAGGAAGTTCTCCGCGCGATCCTCCAGGGCCTCACCAATAAGGAAATTGCTTCGCGCCTCCAAGTCTCCGAAAGCACCATCAAGTTTCACGTTTCCCTGCTGTTGCAAAAGTTCGAAGTCACCAATCGCTGGGATCTGACTCGCAAAGCCACCGACTTCCTCTCCGCTCAAGGCGCCGCCGGAAACAACTATCCTGTGCCGGCCTCCGCTCCTCAGCACTCTTCCAGCCCGTCGACCCTCGTTTCCACTCGCTCGCCGGTCCGTGTCGATTCCATTCGCGCGGAAACATCCGCGGGATTGCCGCGTCGTCCCGGAATCCGCAGCCTCGCCTAGAACCGGCCAGGTAATCTCATAGGCCGCTTTGTCACTGCACGGCTGCTTCTACCCTGAGAGGAACAGTCGGGTATCGGCTCCAGAATCCAGCGATTTTACCGCCGACGATCCCGCCCTTTTCCCGTCTGCGAGAGGGCTCGGCTTTAGCCGTGCCGAAAGAGCCTTCCTAAAACTCTCTTCCTTTTCGCGCACGTCTTCAGTGCACGATGTATTCGTCTTTAAGGACATCTGACCGCTCTTCCAGCGCCTCAGCTTTCCTCGACCGCGATGCTCTCGTCTCCCAGTCGCCTAAGAATCTGCTGGTTTCAGCGCCCGTTCTGAGGCAAATTCCTCCGTGGAATCTAAATTCTCTAGAGGCTCCATGTCGAATCGAATGCCCAATCGAATCTGGCAATGCGCGAATTTTTCCTTCGCAGCCTGCCTAGCAATTCTCTTTGCATTTGCGACTCCCGTTCGCGCCCAAGGCCCCACTCCCAAGCAGCCCACTTCTCAACAATTGAACGCCATTTTCTCCGGCATCGCTTCGCCCCAAGAACCCGGCCTCGCCGTCCTCATTCGCCAGAATGGCCGCACGCTTTTCGAGCACGAATACGGCTCGCGCGATTTGCGCTCCGGTCTTCCCATCGACGCGCACACCAATTTCCGCCTCGCCTCATTCACCAAGCAGTTCACCGCCATGGCCATCATGCTTCTTGTTCACGACCGCAAACTCTCCTACGACGAGCATCTCACCGACATTTTTCCCGAATTCCCCGCATACGGCCGCACCATCACCGTTCGCAACCTGCTCAATCACACTTCCGGCCTCGTCGCTTATGAAGACCTGATGGACAAAATGTACGCAGGAAAATCCTGGGAGCAAATTCCGCAGATCACCGACGCGCAGGTTCTCGCGCTCATGGAAAAGCAGACCGGCACAAAATTCCCGCCGGGCACAAAATGGGAATACAGCAACGGTGGCTACTGCCTCCTCGCCATGATTGTTCAGAAAATTTCAGGCATGCCCTTCGCGGAATTTCTGCGTCAGCGCATCTTCGCGCCGCTTGGAATGGACCACACCGTCGCTCACGTCGCCGGCCAAGATACTGTCTCCGACCGCGCTTACGGCTACACGCATGACGCCGGAGTCTGGCTCGAAACCGACCAAAGCCCTACTTCCGCCACTCTCGGCGACGGCGGCATTTATAGCTCTCTCGATGACCTTGCCAAATGGGACGACGCGCTTCGCAATCACACTCTTCTCAGCGCCGCCGAATTCGTACCCGCTATCACTCCCGAAAATTCCGCCGCCGTTCTGCCTTCCGCCGTCGACGATCTGCCCAAAGCTGCCGCTGCAAAGCCGCTCGCCTACGGCTTTGGCTGGTTCCTCGATCCTTACCGCGGCCATCCGCGCATGTGGCACTACGGCAGCACCATCGGCTTTAATTCCATCATCGAACGTTTCACCGAAAACAATCTCACTATCATCATTCTCGCCAATCGCACCGACCTCGACCTCGCCGCCCTCACCCTCCGCTCCGCTGATTTATATTTTCATTGATCGCAAAACATAATCTGCGATAGCGAATCCACCACATATGTCGGCCCGCACGCCAAACATTTCTCGCGATCGCCGTATCCATACGAAACCCAGCAGGAATCGAGGCCGCAATTATTTGCGAATTGCAAATCGATTTCCGTATCCCCGATGACCAGCACTTCGCCATCTGCGCACGCCTGAATGCGAGGCCGAATATCATATTCATAGAGAGCCGCATCGGGCTTACTGTGGCTGGTGGCATTTCCTGCAAGCACCATGCTCACATAATCGAGAATTCCGAGACGGCTAAGCGCTGACCGGATTGCTTGCTCGCCTTTGTTGCTTACGACAAGCGAAATCGCACCACTCGCATGAACCGAAACGAGAAAATCAGCAACCCCCGAGAATAACTGTGCCTGCGATTCCTGTGATGCATACAGCCCACGATATAATTTCACTAATTCTTGCGCATTCAGTGCGAGAGTATTTTCCGGCAAGAGCCTGCGAAAACTTTCTTCCAACGGAAGTCCCATCGTGGTCAACACTTGTTCTTTCGTGGGAGGAAACAGGCCGAGAGAACGAAAAGTATCGGACATGCATCGCACAACATCCTCAAACGTTGAGGCCAACGTTCCATCAAAATCAAGGAGCAGCACCTTATAGCGTTTCAATTCTTCCTTACGCCAGCGCCTTCGGTATCGACTCTTCCCACCGACCCTGCGCCTTCAAGATCAATTCCACCAACTCACGCGCCGCGCCCTCTCCTCCGTTCGCTCGGGTGACGTAATGCGCCGCGCGCTTCACTTCTACTGCCGCGTCGCCCACCGCAACCGCCAGCCCCGCGCGTCCCAGCAGCGGCAAATCCGGCAAATCATCGCCGAGGTACGCCACTTCTTCGTCCCTCACGCCCGCGCGCTTCAGAATCTCCTCATATGCGCTCGTCTTGCGCGCCTGCCCTTGAAAAACAAACTTCACGCCCATCTCGCGCGCGCGCTGCGTCAGCGCCGGTGAATTTCGCCCTGTAATCACTCCGCTCCGCAGCCCCACAATCGAAGCCAGTTTCACTCCAGCACCATCGTGCGCGTTGAACACTTTCATCTCCGCCACGCTTCCGTCCGGAAATCCTTGCAGGCACACCGTGCCATTCGTCAGCGTGCCGTCAACATCCATCAGCAGCAGCCGAATCTTCTTCGCCCGCCGCTTCACCTCTGCCGAAATTTTCTTTGCCGGCATAAATTCAAATCACTGTCATTCCGAGCGAGTCCCGCACGCTTCTTGCGGGACAACGAGGAATCTGCTTTTAGCGTTTCTTTCTCGCCGTGCTAGAACAATTGCAACGTCCACAAATCATGCAAATGCACCACGCCTTCGACGCGTCGCTGCGCATCCACAATCACCACTGAAGTAATCTTCTTCTCCTCCATCAACCGCAGCGCGCTCGCCGCCAATTCTGTCCGCTCCAGCGTCACCGGATTTTTCGTCATGCTCTCCGCCGCCGTCAGATCCAGCGCCTCTTTCTTGCGTTTTTCCATCAGCCGCCGCAAATCGCCGTCGGTCACGATTCCCAACAGCTTCCCGCGCTCATCCGTCACCGTCGTCATTCCCAATTTTTTTCGGCTGATCTCGTACGTCACTTCCGCAATCGTCGCCTGCGGTCCCACGCGCGGAATCGCATCGCCCGTGTGCATCACCGACTCCACTCGCCGCAGCTTCGAACCCAGGCTTCCCTTCGGATGCAGTGCCGCAAAATCCTCTTCGCGAAACCCTCGCCGCTCCAGCAACGCAATCGCCAGCGCGTCGCCCATCGCCAGCGCAGCCGTCGTCGAAGCTGTCGGCGCCAAATTCAGCGAACACGCCTCTTCTTTCACCGAAATATCCAGCGCCACATCGCTCGCCGCGGCCAGCGTCGAACGCAAATTCCCCGTCATCGTCACCAGCTTGATTCCCAGCCGCTTGATCGGCTCCAGCAGCGCCAGCAATTCCTCCGTCTCGCCGCTCCGCGAAATCCCGAGCGCCACATCTTCGCGCATCAAAATCCCCAAATCCCCGTGCAACGCCTCCGCCGCGTGCAGAAAAACCGAAGGTGTGCCTGTACTCGCCAGCGTCGCCGAAATTTTCCGCCCAATCAGCCCCGATTTTCCAAGCCCCGTCACCACCACGCGTCCTTTGCACGCCAGGCAAATTTCCACCGCGCGCTCGAACTTTTCATCGAGCCGCTCCTTCAATTCCCGAATCGCATGCGCCTCAATTTCCAGCACGCGCTTCGCTGCCTCAATGCCCCCCGCCTTCGCTGTCTTCGGCGTGCCTTTCATTCCTGCTCCCATTCACGCACCATCGCAGCAATTTTCATCAGCCGCTGCGCCAGCGGAGCAAACTTCTCCAGCGCCAGCGCATTCGCTCCGTCCGAAAGCGCTTTCGCCGGATTGTCATGCACTTCCATGAAAACTCCGTCTACTCCCGCCGCCACCGCCGCCCGCGCCAGCGGCTCGATAAATTCCGGCCGCCCGCCGCTCGCCTTACCCTCCGCGCCGGGAAGCTGCACCGAATGCGTCGCATCAAAAACCACCGGGTACCCCAGTCCGCGCAGAATCGGAAACGACCGCATGTCCACCACCAGATTTTGATACCCGAACGACGCGCCGCGCTCCGTCACAATAATTTTCTCATTGCCCGTGCTCGCAATTTTTTCCACTGCGTTGCGCATTTCCCACGGCGAAACAAATTGCCCCTTCTTGATATTCACCGCGCGCCCTGTTTTTCCCGCCGCAATCAGCAAATCCGTTTGCCTGCACAAAAACGCCGGAATCTGAATCACGTCGCATACTTCCGCCGCCGGCGCCGCCTGCGAACTTTCATGAATATCCGTCAGAATCGCCAACCCAAATTTCTTTTTGATCGCGCTCAGAATGCGCAGTCCCTCTTTTATTCCCGGCCCGCGAAACGAACTTGCCGACGAACGATTCGCCTTGTCATACGACGCTTTGAAAATCAGCAACACGCGCAGCTCGCTCGCCTTCGCCGCCAGCCGCTCCGCCATTTTCATCGCGTGCGCTTCGCTCTCAATGACGCACGGCCCCGCAATAAAAAACAGCGGCGCGCCCCGCCCCATCTCCACTTTGCCCACGCTAAATTTACGTATCTTCTCGCTCATCGCCCCGCACAAAACGAATTGTCATCCCGAACCCGGTCGCGGCTTCTGCGCCCGGTGGTAAGGCCTGCCTGCCGCAGGCAGGGACCTGCTTTCGTTTTGGCCTTTCCTTTTTCCTGCGCGAATTATGCCTGAACTTGAGTCAATCCTGAAATATGTGCTTCTCTCGAAAGAATCTGCGGCTCCCTGCTCTACCGGATCCGAAAATCCCGCACGATCAGCCCCGTGTCCACCGTCACGTGCGGCGAAATCGCGTGGAACGCCCATAAATGCACCCACGCATTGCCCGTGCGCATCGTGAGAAAGGATTTCATTAGTCCGGGCGGAAAAAAGATCAGATACACCAGCATTACCGACAGCGCCCCGTGCGCCGGCGAATCATATCTCGTCCACGATTCGAATATGTGCATCGTCGGATAGCTCGCCGCTCCCAGCAAGTACGCCGTGAACGGCCGTGCGAGCTTTGCGTATCGCGGCAGCAAAATCGCGTAAATGAAAATCATGATCGGCAAATCCGTTCCCGCCATGTGCAGGAAAAAAGATAGAGTCCCTCCGACTACCGCCTGATGCGTATCCAATTGAAAAATGTTTGGCCTCAGCAAATCAAGACCGGCGCTGAACCCAAGCACCACCACAATTACGAAAAGATCGTTCCACCGACTATCCGATTTCAGATTCAGCGCATAATTCGAGTACCCGCGCGCCCGAAATGCCGCGTAAGGAATGAGCGCCAGCAGAATTCCATTGTACGCCGCCCATGTGCACACCTCGGTCGGCGACTGCACTCGGAAGTTCCCCAGCGCATCGCCGACCAGCGAACCATTCAGGTGCAGCGCAATGCCTTCCCCCAAAAAATGCCGCCCGATAATTTGCCCCACCGCGAGCACCGCCGCGCCATAAATCCAAAGTCCAACGATTTCACGCAGCGCCTTCTCTCGTTCCGGAGCGCGCGCGCCAAGGTCTGGCATCGGTCTGCGTCGCGTAATAATCGCTGCGACTCCTATCACCAGAATGATCAGCACCAAACTTCCCGAACTACCCTCCGCGTAAGTTTTTGCTCCCGTCCATCCACCGCTCAATTCCACCGCCGCCACGCTGATCGAAATCCACAGCACCAATGCGATTTGAAAACTCCTCTCGCGCACCACGCCTGACACACGCCGCCAAAAGCCGCGCCGCTCATTTTGTGGACCCTTCAGCGCCCCGCCGCCCGAGTTTTTCCCTTCCTTCACCGCGTCAACCATTTCGTTTCTCGCCAATTCTCTCCGCCGTTGAACCCGCTAGTCTTAGACCGCGTCTGTCCTCACGCGTCCCAACCACCATTGGCAATACGATTAGCTCGAAAAAAAAGTTGCCAGGTCCATCCGATAGACCTGGCACAAGAAACTTACCTCAGCCACCTCGCCCGCTCAATTCGTCCGTCGTTGACCCTAGTGTGCACCGCAGCGTATCATCGGTACCAAGTGAGGCAGTTACATTGGGAATTAACCGCGCCACGTCTCGCCTTGGTCGCGTTCTTTGCCCTTTTGTTCTTTCCCTGCTCCTCCTGAACATCCGCCTCGCATTCGCACAGTCGCCTATCCCCACAATGCACATCGAAGTCGACCTCCAACCCGTGGAAGTCCAGGTGAAAGACTTGCATGGTAACGACGTTCTCGGCCTGTCCGCAAAGGACTTTACCGTTCTTGAAAATGGCAAGCCGCAGAAAATCGCTTTCTTCGACAGCGGTAACGGTCCAGTAAGCCTCGTGGTTCTGCTGGATTCTTCCAATTCCATGGGCTCCACCGGCACGTTGGGTTCCGCCACCACAATCGCTGCACAATTCATGCGCATTGCCCGCCCAGGGGACGACATCTCAGCAATGGACTTCACCGATCAGATGGGGCCATTCGAGTACCTGACCAGCAAGCAACTTCAGAATCCGTCCGCCATCTCACTGGCGCCCGCTCCCAGCAGCGGCTCAGCGCTTTACGACGCCATCGCCAGTGCGCTGTGCCATCTGCGCTCTTCCAAAAACCCGCGGCAGGCCATCATCGTTGTCAGCGACGGCGTTGACCAGCACAGTCGTCTGACCCTCGACCAATTGATTGACCTCGTGCGTTCATCGCGCGCTCAGCTTTTCATGATCGGACTGCAAAGCAGATCCGACTTTAATTTTCAAGGTCATGTGGAACCCAAGGTGACGCTTATCAGCGGACACGACATTGACAATCCGACGGTCGTCTTTGAACGCCTCATGAAAGAGTCCGGCGCCGAATCCTTCATTCCAAATTCCGAACGCACCTTGAACGAAGCTCTCAAGGCCGTTTCCGACATGCTGCAATCCGAGTACACCCTCGCCTACTACCCTGAAAAAACCGTAAGAAAAGGCCCTCGCAAAATTGAAGTCAAGGTACACCGAAAAGGGGTGCGTATTTTCGGCAGCCGCGTTGTGAACCCGACCGCCGGCGCGGCGCATCAATTTCATTTCGATAAAGCCACATGCACCGTATCTCCCGCCTTTTATAAATATCCATATGAAGCCAAGCTCACCCACGGCCCGAATGGAATGATTTACCGCGAGGATTTCTCTGACCCGCACACTGGATGGCCTGTTCACAAGGATTCTCACTATGCCTCCGGCGGATATGAATTGGATAACCACCCTTCCACCGATCAAGACGCGGCCTCCGCTGGCAACTCGGCTGGTTTCGGAAATTTGGATCGCTCGCCCACAGCTCAGTTGCCAAGAGCTGCTCCCTTTGACATCGAGCCCCCGACCTTTCACCCAAACATCCTCGCCGCGTATGGACCGTGGTGGCACGATTTTCGCGCCTCCGTGAACCTCAAGGCCGTATTCGAAGAAATCCACAATGAACCAAAGAGGAAGCCCTCAGACGAGGCTCGCCCCACCGCCGGGCTGGTGTTTCGCATGAATATCGGCGGGTATTACGCACTGCTCGTCGGTGACAGCACCGACAAAGACAAACTTTCCATCGAACTCGTTAGAAGGGATTATTTCGGCACCTTCTATACGGAAAATCAGCTCATCCCATGGACCCTTGTTACTCAACCACCGTCATCAGAAACCGAACTTTCCGCTGAAGCAATCGGCAAGCAAATCTCGATTTTTGTGGACGGCCAGGAAGTGAAGACCGTCCAGGATGATACTTACGATGATGGCTACGTTGGATTCGTAATTTCCGGCCCCGGCCGCGCCCTTTTCAGCGATTTGCTCGTCGAGCAGAAGTAGCGTCGATTCTCTTGCCGCGCCATTAAAGGCCGCTTTAGGTGCGCTCCCTGCGGTTTGGCTCACCTCGGCCAAGATTCCTTTACACCCATGAGATAATGTCGGAGGGTTCAAAATTTCGATGCAGTTGCTTCGGCAGCCAGCGCGCCCTCTTCGCTCCCTCTTGGGAATCCTCAAAAAGCCCGGTCCAATCTCTAATCGCTCTACGAATGGACGTCAATTATCAGAGCTTCCTGTAAATGACACAAAACAAAGCACCTCACTTTTTCTAATCGATAACTTTTGTGCGCTTTTCGCGCCGCCAAACGCCCTCAAGGAACAACTTTCATGACCGACTCGCCTGAGGTTCGCAGCCCTGAACTTCGAAGAATGTCCCGTCCGCTCGCCGAAGTTGACCCAGAAGTCGCCGACGCCCTCAACGACGAAGTCCGCCGCCAAGCCACCGGCCTTGAACTGATCGCCTCCGAGAATTTCATCTCTGAAGCCGTCATGGAAGCCATGGGCTCCGTTTTCAGCAACAAATACGCCGAGGGCTACCCGGGCAAGCGCTATTACGGCGGCTGCGAAAACGTAGATCGCGTCGAACGCCTCGCCATCGAGCGCGCTAAGCAGCTTTTCGGCGCCGAGCACGCCAATGTTCAGGCCCATTCCGGCACGCAGGCCAACATTTCCGTCTACATGGCCGCGCTCCAGCCCGGTGACACGGTTCTCGGCATGAATCTTGCCCACGGCGGCCACCTCACTCACGGCCATCCACTCAATTTCTCCGGCCGCACCTACAAATTCGTTCCCTACGGCGTCTCGAAAGAAACTGAACGCATCGATTACGACGAAGTCGAGCACCTCGCGCGCGAGCACAAGCCAAAAATGATCGTCGCCGGAGCCAGCGCCTACGCTCGCATCATTGATTTCGCAAGGCTTGCGCAAATCGCTCGCGCAGTCGATGCAATTCTCTTCGTCGACATGGCGCACATCGCCGGACTCGTTGCTGCCGGAATCCATCCCAGCCCCGTGCCGCATGCCGATTTCGTCTCCACCACCACGCACAAAACTTTGCGCGGGCCACGCGGCGGCATGGTCATGTGCCGCGAAAAATTCGCGAAAGAACTCGACAAACTTACTTTTCCGGGATTGCAAGGCGGCCCGCTCGAACACATTATCGCCGCGAAAGCTGTCTGCCTGAAAGAAGCAATGGAGCCGGGCTTCCGCGAATATCAAAAGCAGGTAGTCGCCAACGCCAAAGCGCTCGCTTCGGGCGTTGCCGCTGCCGGTTTTCGCATCGTCACCGGCGGGACGGACACGCATCTTTTCCTCGTCGACTTACAATCCCGCGGCCTCACCGGCCGCGATGCCGAGCTCGCCCTTGAGCGCTCCGGCATCACCGTAAATAAAAATGCGATTCCCTTCGACACTCAGCCTCCGCTGAAAGCAGGCGGCATTCGCATCGGCAGCCCTGCCGTCACCACGCGCGGCATGAAAGAAAAAGAAATGGAACAGATCGCGCGCTGGATCACCGAAGTTCTGGCGCAGATTCAGCCTGTGGCTGCCGCTGCTACAACAAAAATTCCCGTCGACAAATCTGCCGCCGCTATGGCCATGGTTTCTGAAGGCGGCCCGGCAATAGCACCGGGAACCGATGCAGCTTCTAAAGCCGCGACACCAGAAAAAACCGCGCCCGCTGCTGAAAAAGCTCCCGTGCAACCTACGGAAACAGAGCGTCGCGTCCGTGCCGACGTCGCGAAATTCGCCGCGCGCTTCCCTCTCTACGCCCGTCGCCTCGCCGCCGCCGACGCCGCCCAGCACGCCCACGAACGCGCAGCGACATAAAATACTTGGCAAAATGAAAGAGTTTTCCCTTGCTTTTTCTTTCTATCTAATATATACTTACGTCGCTTTAATCGTTACGTTGCGGAGGTTCAGATGAGCAAGCACCGTGAAGTTGTTACGCCCAGCCAATTGTACCGACATCTAGCGGATTATTTGGGGATGGTTCGGTGGGGTGGTAAGTCAATTATGATACAGAAGCGCGAACAATGTTTGGCGAGGCTCGTTTCCACTGCGGAAGTCCGGCCCGGCAAAGATGGCAAACGGCGTTTTCCTAGGCCCGAATACCAGCATAAATCCATAACACCACGTCGATTCCGAAGCCGCATGTCTGAATATTTATACCGAGCGCGATTTGGCAAGCAGAAGGTAAGGATTGAATCTCGCGGCAAAATCGTCGCATTAATTGTGCCTCCTGGCACAGAGAATTCTTAACTTCAGATGTCTTTGATTCTCAGCTCATTGACTTCGCCGTCGCGGATCAAAAATGCGCGGACGGGCTGGGATGCTGCCGGCAAGGGCGAAAGAATGAAGTATGGAGTATCCGGATAGAACCCACGTTCGACGTCACTGGCCGAGGGAAAATTGTCGCCGTGCGGATGCGAATGATAAATTCCCAGCAATTGCAAATTTGCAGCGCGAATTTCCCGTACGAATTGAAATAATTCCTGCGGCGCAATTTCGTACGCCCTTGCAGGATTTGCGTGCACATTTAGCGCCGGAAAAATCTCCGTAATGGTTCCATCGCGCCCCGCGAGCAAGCCGCAGCATTCCTGCCCGGGAACTTTCGCCGCCTCTTCCCGCATCGCCGCAACAATCTCTCGCCGGATTTGAATGACAGAGTTCACGCTCGGGAAGCCGACATCGTGGATATGCAACAAAGGACTGAACTGCAGATTCCTCGCTCCGCTCGGAATGACAATGTAAACGGGATTTGCAATGTGTTCCCAAAAATGCGTGGCGGCTCCGCGTTCGATCGCAAAGCCGCCCCACAAATACCGTCTACGCCTTTGCTGCTTGGCGGCGGAGGAAGGTCGGCACGTCCAAATCGTCCGCGGCGACTTCCTGAATCACGTCGGTGACGTTGCGCGCGACTTGCGCAACGACGTCGGGATGCTGCGACTCGGGCGCGCGTTCCGCCTTCCACGTCTTCGGCA
>JASHRN010000148.1 GCA_030037335.1 Candidatus Acidiferrales bacterium
CGCTCTTCGTGTCGGAAATCATTTGCTAGCTGGCCTCAAAAAACTTCAGGAGCGTCACCCATTGATCGGCGATGTCCGGGGCTCAGGTTTGTTTCTCGGCATCGATCTCGTTCGAGATCGCGACAGTCGCGAGCCTGCGATGATGCAAGCTCCCTACATCGTCAATCGTCTGCGGGATCGCGGCATCCTGACCGGCACAGACGGTCCTTACCATAACGTTGTCAAGTTGCGCCCGCCGCTGGTCTTTTCTGAAGCGGATGCGGACCTGTTCATCGCAACCTTGGATTCCGTGCTCGACGAAGATTTAGCCAAACCGTGACCTAAGCTCCCGCTGAACGAGCGCTCCGAGTGAATCAGTCTTAGGGGTTTCTCGACACTCAAATTGATTTCAATCGGGATTGGTGTATAAGAGTCCCGTCCTGGAATCCGAGGGATTCTTCTTTCGACGGCAATGATCCGATGACTCCGTTGCTCTTTGCAATTGCTCTTTGCGAAGAACCGCAACTAGACAAGGGTTCTGCCATATAGGAAAGGAAACATCCATGGGTCGCAAGCGATTTGTGCCAGGGTTAAACGCAGGTTTCGCCAAGCTACGCCGCATCTTGACCGCCGGCACGGCGCTCGCTGCTCTTCTGCTATTGCTCGCAGCATTCGCGCCAGCACAAACACCGCAAAAGCAACGCAGTCCTTTGGCACAATTGGTGTGGCGATTCATCGGCCCAAATGGCAACCGCGCAGCGGCGATCACCGGCGAAGCGGGGAATCCGATGGTCGATTACCTCGGTGCCGCTTCGGGCGGCATCTGGAAAACCGAGAATGGCGGCGTCACCTGGAAGCCAGTTTTCGATCATGAAGATGTCGCCGCGATCGGCGCTTTAGCCGTCTCGCAATCAGCTCCCAACGTGGTCTGGGCAGGAACTGGCGAGACTTGGCTGATTCGCCCTTACTACCCCATGGGTGACGGCGTTTACAAATCCACCGACGCCGGCGCGCACTGGCAGCACATGGGCCTCGAAACGACAGGCCACATCGGCCGCATTGTCATCGATCCGCGTAATCCCGAGCGAGTCTTCGTCTGCGCCTTGGGGCAAGCGTTCAAGCCGCAGCATGAACGCGGCATCTTCCGCACCCTTGATGGCGGCCAGACCTGGCAGCAGGTCCTGTTTGTCAACGAAGATACCGGCTGCTCGGACTTGGCAATGAATCCCGCAGATCCCAATACGCTTTATGCCGGAATGTGGCCCTTGCTCATTCATCCTTGGAATCTCGACAGTGGTGGCACCGGTGGCGGAGTTTACGTCAGCCGTGACGGCGGCACGCATTGGGAGAAAGTTGTCAATCACGGAATGCCTCCCGCCGACCATGCTGTCGGCAAAGTCGCTGTCGCCATAGCTCCGAGCGATCCGCAGCGCGTTTATGCGCTCGTTCAAGACACGCAGCCCTCGCTCTACCGCTCCGACGACAGCGGCGCGAACTGGACCCTGGTCAGCCATGACCACATGATGTTGCAACGAGACGCCTACTACGACCGCTTCGGCGTCTCTCCTGCCGACCCCAATCGTCTCTATTTTCTCAGTCCCAACTACGTCATCTCGCTCGACGGCGGACATTCTTTTGTTTCTCCGCGCACCAGCGGCTTCGCCAGCGCCGGCGGCGACAATCACGATCTCTGGATCGATCCTCTCAATGCCAATCGCATCATGGTGGCAAACGATGCCGGCGCTTCCATCACCCTGGATGGCAGCCGCAGCTTCGAATCCATCCGGCTGCCCATCGCGCAGGTTTACCACGTCGCGACCGACGATCAGATTCCCTACAACGTCTACGGAAATATTCAGGACAGCAGCTCATTTCGCGGCCCCAGCAACACATTGCAATCCGGCTTTTTCGGTGGAGGCATTCATGCAGCGGACTTCCAGTCCGTCGGCGGATGCGAGAGCGGTTTTGCCACTCCAGACCCGTCCAATCCGGACATCATCTGGTCCGGCTGCTATGAGGGTGTGATCAGCCGTCTCGATCTTCGCGACGGGCAGGTTCGCGACGTCAGCGTTTGGCCCGACGTGAGTGATGGATGGACTCCCGCCGATGTGAAGTACCGTTGGAATTGGTCGATTCCACTGGCCTTATCGCCATTTAATTCCAACGATGTCTATGTAGGTAGTCAATACGTTCACGAAACAACCGACGGCGGTCAAACCTGGAAAATCATCAGCCCTGATTTGACTCTCAATGACAAGAACCACGAAGGAAACTCCGGAGGCATCACGCTCGACAATCTTTACACCTACGACGCGGCTCTAATCGAATCCATCGCGCTCTCGCCCGTGAAACAAGGAATCATTTGGGCCGGCACAAACGACGGGCAAGTCAGCGTGACCCGTGACAACGGCGCGCACTGGACAAACGTAACCAAGAATATCCCCGACCTGCCGCCGATGGGAGACATTTGGAATATCGAACCATCACCCTTCGACGCTGGCACGGCCTACATCACCGGCAATCTCGAACAGATGGGCAACTATGACGCCTACGTTTACAAAACCACCGATTTTGGAAGTTCGTGGCAGTTCATCAGCGCCAGCATCCCTCATTCTCCAAATAGCTCGGCGCACTGTGTCATCGAAGATCCCGTTCGCAAAGGCATGCTCTATCTTGGCACCGACAACGCCGTTTATGTTTCGTGGGACGACGGCGGACACTGGACCAATCTCAACAACAATTTGCCCCCCGCTCCGGTTTACTGGCTTACCGTTCAAAAGCGCTTCAACGATCTGGTCATCGCCACCTACGGTCGTGGCGATTACATTCTCGACGACGTCACGCCTCTACGCGCTTACGATCCGGAGCGCCACGATGCCCAACTTTTCCCGCCACGGCCCGCGTATCGCTTCCGCCAAGTCGAGGACGGACGAATGTCCGAACCCGGCGCTCGCATTGTCGGCGAGAATCCGCCTTACGGAGCCGATCTCAATTTCTATCTGCCCGAGGCTGATTCACACGCCTCCATCAGCATTCTGGGCCCAGACGGAAGGGTCGTGCGCAAATT
Organism: Candidatus Acidiferrales bacterium; assembly: GCA_030037335.1. GTDB lineage: Bacteria > Acidobacteriota > Terriglobia > Acidiferrales > UBA7541 > DAHUXN01. The sequence goes on from JASHRN010000148.1 coordinate 3,047, forward strand.
GACCGTGGATGCAAAGCCCGGCATCAACCGCGTGTGGTGGGACTTGCGCGGCGAAAACGGCCGCATGCCCCATATGCTCGTCCCGCCCCCGGACGCGCCCTGGGTGCCAAACGGGCCAAAGGGCTATCACATCCTGACGGGCATCATGATTCCAGACGTCGTGCGCGGCGCTCTTGTTTTGCCCGGAAATTACACCGTTCGACTCACTGCTGGCGGCCAGACGCTTTCGGCTTCCCTGACTGTGCTGTCCGATCCCCACTCTCTTGGTTCTCCCGCATCACTGCGCGCCGAATTGAGCTTTCAAACGCAACTGCTCGATGAAATCAACCAAACTTCCGACATGATCGAGCATCTGGAGTGGACACGCCAGCAGGTAGCCTCGATTGAGCAGCGCTACGGCGCAGATCCAGC
>JASHRN010000149.1 GCA_030037335.1 Candidatus Acidiferrales bacterium
TGCCTGCGGCAATCTTCTGTAAGTCGCCTTTCTCCAGCTTGAGGGTGGCGCCCAAAATAATCTCGCGGCCGTTCTTTTCCTTGAAAATACTGTTGCGGTACCCAAATTTGCACGCCGCATTTTCGTGCGAAATCGTCGTGAGCGTCTCCACATCAAAGCTTTCGACGCTTACGATGCGGTCCTTGATTTCTCCCTGAAACGCGCCGGCATTCCCGCGAATGGCTCCGCCCAGCGTTCCTGGCAGGCCGCCAGCCCACTCCAAGCCGCTTAGCGAATGCGCAATCGTGAATTTCAGCAGGTCTGCAACGGAAACGCCTGCACCTGCGGTGACTGTTTCTCCGTCGGTGGTGAGTTGCGCGACCGCCAGCTTGAGCACCAGGCCGTTGAACCCTGCGTCGTCGATCAGCAGATTCGTTCCCCCACCCAGCACGAACAGCGGCGCGTTTTGCTCGCGCGCGAAGATCACGGCTTCTCGAATCTGCTCTTCATTTGTGGCTTCGCAGAAATACCGCGCGGGCCCGCCGATGCGGTAATTGCTATGTTCCGCCAGCGGAACGCCTTCCATCATCTTCACCGCCACGATTTCTGCTCCCTTGGCCATCGCGCTCCCCAAAGATTCAGGATACCCGCAAATTCAATAAGACCAAGCGCGAAGCCGAAACAGTTGCTCGTCCCAGCACTGCCATGACTTCTAGCAATGCGCCGTAGGATTTTGTCCTTAATCCTAGCGTCTGATTGACTTTCATCGCCCAATGTCGCAGACTCGGCCAAAAGGGAGGTGGGCAATGGTAAGGCTGCCATTTACCGCCGCATTACTGTTTCTCTTCGCAGGCTCACTGAGTTTTCTGGCTCCATCCAGGAACCCAAGCGTCACCTGGAGCGGCTATGTCACCGATACGTATTGCGGCTTCAATCGCGTCAACAAACCGCCGACAGCTTCCTGCACCACGGAATGCGTGAAGAACAAAGACGCCAAGTACGCATTTTTCAATTTCGCGGATAAGAAAGTCTACGTTCTCAATCCGCAGACTGAGGCAGCGAAGTTCGCGGGTCAAACCGTCGTGGTGAAGGGGACGCTGGGTGGCGTGGAGAAATTTTCGACGGATAAAGGGTCGAGCTCCGGAACAATCCTTAGGGCATCTTCGATAACGCCCGAAGCGAACAAGTAGCGACTACTAGCTTCGAATTATGACTTGCCTTGCGGCTCACCGGGCAGTCTTACGGCGAAATCACATCCAAATCATTTGCCACAATCACAGGGCCGTGAAAATTCTTATGAATTTCTTCGGCCATTTGGGTTTCGCTCGTGTTCTCGAGCGGTACGTAGTGCCAAACGATTAGCAATTTCGGCCGTGCCTTGGCGGCAATCTCGCCGAGTTCCCTCGCAGAAGTATGGAACGAAGAAAAATAGGCCGCATTTTCGGCGCTGCCTGGATCGCCGGAATAAACTTCGTGTATCAGCACATCGCATTCGCTGCACGCTTTGATGACGCTGTCCACAGGGCTCGCATCGCCTGAGATTACAATCGATTTTCCGCCGGCATCGAACCGATACCCCAGTGCTTCTTTCCAGCTTCCGTGGTGCACAGCAAACGCCGTTACTTTTACATTCGCATCCTGATACACGACGCCCGGCTGAATTTCGTGAGCGACGACCTGGTGGCCGGTTGTGGTTTGATGTTCCAGGCCTTCAATGCGAACGTGAATGTCTTCGGCATATGCTTTCTCAATGTTGTCCGCCATCGCTTGCGTTCCGATCGGGCCATAGAGTTGCAGCGGAACAGTGCGGTGCATCACCCACGGAGTCAAAATTAAATCCGGCAGTCCTAGGGTGTGGTCCGAATGCAAGTGCGTGAGAAACGCAATGTCCAGCGCATTGGGCCGGAGCGCCTCGATTCCGCGTTCGTAAGCGGCCGCTGCTTGCCGCACGATTCCCGTTCCGGCATCCACAATGTAGGCTTTTTCATTCACCACAATCGCGAGCGATGGCCCTTGACGCTGTGGATCCGGCCGCGGCATTCCTGTGCCTAGAAACACGACGAACACGCCGCGCGCTGCGCTCGCACTCGTAGTTTGTTGCGCCTGTGCACACGCGCCGTTCACACCGGCCAGCAGGTAGGCGGCTGCAATCCAAATGAAAATGGTTTTCGAAGCAGGGAAGGGAATCTTAATCGTCGTCGCCAAGCAGAATTGCCGCTGAAAGCACGGTGCTCCACAAGCCGCGCTTGTCGCCGACAGCCGACTGCGTGATATTCATTGTCCGAACAATCTTATTCGAGATGCGATAGACCTCCTTTTTTTCATCCCAGGATAGGTCCGGATCGAATTCGACGTTCAGCGTGGTGGCGAGCATTTCCGCAGCAAGCTCTTCCGCGTACTCGCCCGCGATTTCTTCCGGTTCGCCGAACGAATGATGTTCGGAAAGATATCCGTACATTGATTTGTCGCCCGGCAATGCCACGCCGACGGAGGCAGCAATCAAACGGTGCGGTTCGCGCGTCTGGTTTTCACTGATCACGACGAAGGCCACTTGTCCGGGCTTCAGGTGCTTCAGGCCTTCGCTGCGCGAAATCAATTTGCAGTGCGGCGGAAAAATGGAGGACACGCGAACGATGTTGCATGCAGCAATGCCAGCATTCCGTAGCGCCAGCTCGAAGCTCGACAGGCGCTCCCGGTGCTTCCCGACTCCTTTTGTTAAGAATATCTTTTTAGCGACGAACGCCATGCGGTGCCGGGCTGCGGTGCCTCCGTTTAGGAGTGTGGAAGATGTGCTGCTCGCAAAAAGTAACAAGAAGCAAATTCAGTGTCAATTCTTTTTCGTTCCCCGCATGAAACTTTCGTCAGCGTTGAACCGAAGCCGCCGAGTTTGCTGGCGCTCTCCGCCCTTGTTCCTGAGCAAGCGCTTGTTTCTCGATCGCTTCGCGCGCTTCATCGGGAACGATGCGCCAGTGGTCATCCGCGGCGGGGAAACGCTTCGTTTGTTTTAGATACTCGATCAGCAAATCACGAATTTCCCGCTTCGATCGGTACACCACCGGCAAATCCTTGTACACCGAATATCCCCCGCCGCCCGTATCGCGATAATTGTTGATGGCCACTCGCAATTTCTGCGTTGGCGAGAGAGGTTTCCCATGGAATCGCAGATTGACGATTCGACTGCCCACGGGTTTCGAGAGATCCATTTCGTAACTGACGCCTTTCGCCGAGTCCGCATCGTATCCCGGCAAGCGCATTCTGCTTCCAGTGGAAGGCCATGACGGGTAGAAACTCGCGGCGTGTTCCAGGGCGTCTTTCAGCTCGGCGCCGGTCATCTGCACGGCATAAAGCGTGTTCTCGTAGGGATAGATGCCGAACGCATCGCGAATCGTGACAGTTCCGGCCTTGACGCGCGTGCTGGGAATAAACATCGTGGCCAAGGAAACGTCCGCATGCGCGAATTCCATCTGCGCATCCTGGATGGCATCCACCAGCGGCTCGTCCTGATAGCGAGCAAGCGCGCCCTCGAGCGTCCGGTCAGCTTTGGCAATCGGTGTGTCTAAATAGGCTTCGACTTTCTTCTGGTAAGGATCGAGCAGCTTGACGATTTCGGTATCCTGCGGCGTATCCGCCGTCGGACGAATCGTTGTCGACGTCTTCGACGCAACTGCCCATTTTCCCGAAGCATTACGCTCCATGGTCACATCCGCGCGCGCGAGCGACCCTCCCCAATTCTTTGCTTGTGCCATCAGCACGCCATTGACGATCAGCTTCGGCATTTCCTCATGCGTGTGCCCGTAAAATAAAACATCAATTCCGGGCACTTGCTGCGCGGTTTCCAAAGCGGCATTTTCACCGGGCATCTGGACTCCGCCGTACGAAGGCTTTCCTGTCTCCGGATTCCGGTCCAGCCCGGAATGCATGATCACGACCACCAGATCGGATTTCGCGCGCACCTCGGGAATGACCCGCTTCGCTGATTCCACAATCGGCTCGAACGTGTATCCCGCATAATGCGCGGGAATTTCCCAGCGGGGAACGCCCGGCGTGACAAACCCAACAATGCCGACCCGAATGCCTGCGACTCGCTTGATCACATACGGCGCGATGTATCTCACCCCGCTCGAATACGTTTCTTTCAGGTTCGCTGCAAGCCAGGGAAAATCCGATTCGCTTTTCGCCTTCCACATTTCTTTTTCGCCGAAATTGAACTCATGATTTCCCACGGCCATGGCGTCGTAGTGCATCGCATTGAAGGCCGCGATTTCAGGGTTGGGCTCGGAGGTGTCTTCCACGGCGAAGTAATACGCAAACGGCGTGCCCTCGGTTGTGTCTCCGCAGTCCAGCAGAAGTGTGTTCGGTGTGTGCGCGCGAATCTGCCGCACGAGCGTTGCTATTTTGGCCAGACCTTCATTCGTAGGCCGATTCGTCAGCTCATTGATCGCCAGCAGATGGCCGTGCGAGTCTGTCGTGCTCAGCAGAGTGAGCGTTACAGAGCGGTTGGCCAGCTGCGTCTGGTGTGGCCGCGCCGGTGCGCTGGCGCCGCCGCACAGTGCCAGTAGGAAAAGAACAAGCAGAAAAGCCCGAGCCGTTTTCATAGAAGGCAGAGTATCTCACAAACACGCTGGGAACTTGAGAGGCCCTCGGAAGAAAATCTCGAGTGCGGGATGCTTGCTAGGCTATTCCTGCCAGAGCGGCAGCGCCGGGGCCAGTAAATCGCTGATCGAAACCAGTTGCTTTAGGTCGTGCGGAGAGAAATCCTTCGCCCCTCGCGCCATCTTCGCCTTGCGCGACACTTGCAGCACGCCGAGCACTTTTCCTCCGCTCACAATGGGCGCACTCATGATTTTTTGGATTGGCTCGTGCCGCTGCTCGTTCAGCCGCACGCCTTCAAACACCGAAGCATGCCGCACGATATTGAAGTGATTGATGATTTCTGCGCGCCGCTCCCTCACGGTGCGCACGGCCAGCGCCGTATTGCTCGTCATCGGTATCTGTCCCACGGTTTGCAACTGCTCCGGAACGCGAAACCGCAGAAATCCCTCATCGGCGGTAAGCGCCAGCACGGCCACTTCATCAGCATGCACGGAAAACACGTGCCCTACAGCTTCCGCGATTTTCCCGAGGTTCCCGGCATCCAGCTTCGTTCCCCGGTGAACAATTCCATTGATGAGCGTCGCTACTTCCGCGAGAGCAGAGGCAGACATGAAAAAATTCTATCACACACATTTTTGCAAAATGCCAGAGTGTTCCCGTCTTGCAAACAGTTCGCGCGCTGAATATACTGGAATGTTTCCGGTATACGTATTACGGCAAACAGTTCGCTGCGAACAGTTTCATATTCCCGCAGACAATTTTTCGGAGAGTGGATGGAGATCGCAGCGTCGAAACCTGACTCCAGTTATTTCTGGGACAAACTGCATTCCCTCAGCGGCATCATTCCCATTGGCGCATTTCTGGTCGAGCATTTTTGGTCCAACAGCTATGCCCTCGTAAGCCCCGAACGCTACAATGCCACGGCCGCCGGCTTGGAACAGATTCCCTGGCGCGTTCCAGTGGAATTCATTTTCATCTGGCTGCCGATCGCTTTTCACGGCTGTTACGGCCTTTGGATTTGGTGGCGCGGCAAATCGAACGTCCTTGCGCATCCCTGGATGGCCAACTGGCTTTACGTTCTTCAGCGCTGGACGGGAATCATCGCTTTCGCTTATATCATTTGGCACGTTTCGATAGAACGCTTTGC
>JASHRN010000150.1 GCA_030037335.1 Candidatus Acidiferrales bacterium
CTGGAAGTTTAAAACCGGAACAGTGCATCACTCGTTGCTTACCGGTTTCGAATATGTGCGCCAGATGATTGCAACGCAGAGAGATACTGCCGATCTTCCGAACATCCCGGATGCGTTCGCGCCGGTTCCTCCTGAAACTTCCGTGGCGGGATTGACGTTCTTGTGCGACTCGAAGCACTCCTGTGACGATGACCATCTGAGTGCAGATTATTTCAGCCTTTACGCCACCGATCAGCTGGATGTCACGGACCGCTTCAAAGTTCGTGCTGGCGTGCGGGAGGACTGGTTCGATACGTCGCTCACTCCGCTTATTACTGTGCCGGGGCGATACGATTCTAATGGTCAGCCATTGCTGGGCGGAGTCACTTACACGCAGAACGACGCGCCTGCGAGCTGGAATGCCGGCGCGCTTTACAAGATAACTTCCAGCATCGTGCCTTATTTCGGCGTATCAACGAGCCATCTGGCCAATTTCAATTCGGAAAGTACCCAGGACGGCATAGGGCCGCCGGAAGCTGCAATCCAATACGAGGCGGGAATTAAATTCCCGCTGTTCCAAAACAGAGTTGCTCTGGATACGGCGGTATTTGACGTGACCCGTAATAACGTTGCCACGCCTGTCACATTGAATGGAGTGGAGGCGGTGGTATTTGACGCTCAACGAACGAAGGGCTTCGAAGCTTCCTTCGATTCAAGGGTGACAAACCAATGGCACGTTCTGGCGAACGTGACCTATCAAGACCCTGTGATTACGGATAACCCTCAAGGCATCACTTCTGAGGGTAATCGTCCGCAAGGCGCTCCGTCGCATATGGCAAACTTATGGTCGACCTATCGCTTTTCGATCGGCGGGATATCCGGATTCCAGGCCGGGGCTGGACTGAACTTCATGGGCGAAACGTTCAGCGACATTACGAATGTGAATCACATACCGTACTTTGTGATAGGCAATGCCATGTTCGGTTACGGGAAAGCCGGGTGGAATTTGGACCTGAACGTTGACAACTTCACCGATCGGCGCTACTTCCTTGCTGCGAACGAAGCAGGAGCTTACCTCGGCAACCCCATCGCTGTATACGCGCGTGTGACGTGGAATCCGCGCAGCCACAAATGACGAGTCGGAGCTGAATTCCCGAGGGCCACAGCGTTCAGGAAGACACGAAGAGAATCTTTTTTGCGGCGGTGCCTCCGCCCAGACCGGAGAGAATAACGTCATAAGGCAAGATGGGTAACTCGGGCGAGCATTTGATGGTCGAATGGTTTGACTCGTGATTCGGCGCAAGACTATACTGCGCGCGCTTTGAACCGGAGGCTTGGCGTGGCGTTTGCGGTGGCAGCGCGACAAGGTGATGTGCCGGAGGGACAGATTCGCGAGTTCCAAGTGAACGGGAAGGCGGTTGCCATTGCGAATGTGGCAGGTAAACTATTTGCTATCAATAGCATATGCCTGCATCATGGTGGCCCATTAGGAGAAGGCGATTTAGAGGGATCGGTTGTTAGCTGCCCCTGGCACGGCTGGCAATACGACGTAATGACGGGCAAGCTTGTTCATGAGCCTGATTCAGCCGTGCAATGCTACGCCGTCGAGGTGCAGGACGGCTCGATTTTTGTGGATTTGGGCTGATTTTCGCCTGTTGAAAGTTTTTTTTCTTCTCTAACTGCTACATTTTTCGTTGTTTCTTTCGCGCTTCGATGTATAGTTCGCGAGTTACAGCCGGTCTATGACGCACTCCGCACCCCGACCACATCACTGGCTGCTCGCGGTTGATCCCCGGATCTATCATTGGGATACCCTTTTCGTGAAGGGCAAGGAGATGTGGCGGCACGCGGGAAGCAAGGCGGATGCGCTGCGTCAGATGAAGCAGATGCGCCGGGGCGACCGCGCGCTCTGCTACCACGGGAAGCCGGAATATGCGCTGTATGCCATTGCGGCTGTTACGCGCGATCCCTATCCTGATCCGCATGATCCGACCCCCAAACATCTGGTGATTGATTTGCGCGCGCTGGAGCGCTTGCCACGTCAGGTAAGCCTTTTGGAGTTGCGCGAGCAGCGTGCTCTTCGCAAAGTGAAATTCCTGAAGAATCCGCGCCTGACCATTTCGCCGCTGAGCGACGAGGAATATTCGGAGATTCTGCGGCTGGCCGGCATTGTTGCGTCTCCCGGCATCCCTCTTCCCTAGCGACTGCGGCATTTCCCAAAATCGCAAACGGAACTAAGATAGCTGGCGTTAACTTTATTCGATGGCATTTTTGGGAGGCGTTCAGTGAGAAAAATCTTCGGCATAGGCATTTTGTTCTTCTTTAGTTTTTGCGCCGCTACATCTGCACATGCTCAGACGAAATCGAGCTCAAGCGAGTGCCCGTTGCTCTCGGGCATTCCTTCCGGGCAAACACACGTGATCGACATGACATACGTCATCAATGCGCATTCGCCGTCGTGGCCCGGAGATGATCATCCTTACAGCGTGGTGGTGACGTCGACGCCGGCGAAAGACGGCTATCTCACGCGCAAATTTACTTTGCTTGAGCATTACGAGACGCACATGGACGCGCCAGCGCATTTTCCTCCGGGCAAGGAGACTCTCGATCAGATTCCCATTCAGCATTTTTTTGGCCCGGGGGTCGTCATCGATGTGCGCGACAAAGTGGCGAAGGATTCCGATTACCGGCTCACGACGGAAGACATTCAGAACTGGGAGTCGCAGCATGGGCGAATTCCGGCTAGGGCCATTGTTATGCTGCGCACGGGTTGGGCTTCGCGCTGGCCGGACCAGAAACGCTATCGCAACATGGACGCGAAAGGCGTGATGCATTTCCCGGGGTATTCGGTAGCCGCGGCGAAATTGCTAATTTCGCGGCATGTGAGCGGATTGTGCATAGATACGCTGAGCATTGATTACGGCCCGTCGAAGAATTTTGAAGTGCACCGAACAACGCTGCCTGCAGGGCTTTTTCACGTGGAGAATATTGCGAATATGGACAAGCTGCCTGCGACGGGTGCGTTCATTATCGCTGCGCCGATCAAACTGG
>JASHRN010000151.1 GCA_030037335.1 Candidatus Acidiferrales bacterium
GAAATTCGCGGCGGGATGCGCCGGAATTTCCCTTTTGAATTTCAAGCACTGCTTAATTGTCGGCGCACGCCGAAGAGGGCGCACTGGGGTAAAGGCTTGATTTCGCCTTAGACACTTCCCTGTAAATCCTGTCAAATCCCGCTTACAATATGCGCGCTATTTTGAGCCGCTTCAGGCGGGAGCCTGCCCGAGCGACAGCAAAGGATTTTTTCGGGGATCTGAATTGCTGAATAGCGGAACAAGACTGGGAGCATACGAGATTACCGGCGCATTGGGCGCGGGCGGAATGGGGGAAGTGTATCGCGCGCGAGATACGCGGCTCAATCGCGATGTGGCGATTAAAGTATTGCCACAGGTTTTCGCGGCTGACACCGAACGGCTGCGACGCTTCGAACAGGAAGCAAAAGCTGCAAGCGCGCTGAGCCACCCGAACATTCTCGCCATCTACGATATCGGCGAGCGCGATGGCGCGCCGTATCTGGTTACGGAATTACTCGAAGGCGAAACGCTGCGCGATCGGCTGCGGAGCGGACCATTGGCCGCGCGCAAGGCGTTCGATATTGCGACGCAAATGGCTCAAGGAGTCGCTGCCGCACACGAGAAAGGAATCATTCATCGCGATCTGAAACCGGCGAATATTTTTGTCACCAATGATGGGCGCGTGAAGATTTTGGATTTTGGTCTCGCGAAGCTTACGCAGCAAGAGAACGCTTCGAGCATCAGCGAAACGCAGTCGCCTACGCGCACGAGCGGCGGTCACGTGCCAACGGAAGCTCAGACCGAAGCCGGGGTGGTGCTGGGCACGGCAGGGTATATGTCGCCCGAGCAGGTGCGCGGTAAACCCGCCGACGCGCGCTCCGACATCTTTGCGCTGGGCACAATCTTGTATGAAATGCTATCGGGGAAGCGCGCTTTCGAAAAAGATTCTTCCGCCGATACGATGGCGGCGATTCTCAAAGACGAGCCTCCCGACCTATCCGGCGAAGGAAAGAAAATTGCGCCAGCAGTGGACCGCGTGGTGCGCCGCTGCCTGGAGAAGCAACCGACAGCGCGATTCCAGTCAGCTAGCGATCTGGCCTTTGCGTTGGACGCGCTGAGCGGCACGGGCGTGTCGAGCGGAGCCGTGCAGGCGGTCAAAGCGCCGGGGAAAAAACGCACCTGGATCATTACGACAGCGATAGCCGCGACCGTGGTGGTGTTGATCGCCATCGGAGCGATGCTGCTACTGCAGCATCGTGCGGCAGCTGCGCCGGAGTTCACGCAACTCACGTTCCGTCCCGCATACATTCACCACGCGCGGTTCGCTCCCGACGGCCGCACAGTGGTGTATGACGCCAGCGTGGACGGCAAGCCGATGGAGCTATTCTCGGCTCGGACGGACACGGTTGAGACGCAGCCGCTTGGGATCAAAGCTTCGGTCCTGAGCATCTCGTCGTCCGGTGAGCTGGCGGTAGAGCTGGCGCCTGATTTCAAGTTGCCCAACACGCCTGTCGGCACGTTGGCGCGCGCACCGCTTGGCGGCGGCGCGACGCGCGAATTGCTGGATAACGTCACCGACGCCGAATGGAACCCCGACGGTTCTGCTTTGGCGATCAGCCATCATGTCGGTTCTCACTATCAGCTCGAATATCCTGCTGGCACGGTCCTGTACCGGACGAACGGCTATATTGACAGCCTCTGCTTTTTACCGGCAGGCGACAGAATCGCCTTTGTCGACCACCCAATTCTCGGCGATGACCGAGGCAGCATCGACGTGATCGACCTGCACGGGAAACGTAAGGTTTTGACGACGGAATACAACTCCGTGAAAGGACTGGCATGGTCGCCAAAGGGAAATGAACTCTGGTTCGCGGCCTCGGTCGCCAGTGAACCTCGTGAGCTGCGCGGGGTAACATTGACGGGCAGGGAGAGGACGATCCTTGCGGCTCCGGTCATGCTCCACCTGCAGGACGTATCCCGCGACGGCGACGTTCTTCTGAGCACCGAGGATTATCGCAACCAGCAACTGCTCGTAGATGGACCGAATGGAGCCATCCACGATCTGAGTTCTTTCACTTATCAAACTACATATGCCATCTCGCGCGATGGGTGGATACTGTTGTTTAACAGCTTCGATACCGGCCCGAACTCCGACTACAACCTGTACACGCAACGCACCGACGGTTCGGCACCGGCGCTGATCGGCGTGGGCAGTGGCATCGGACTGTCGTTCGACGGAGAGTGGGCCCTTGCCATCGATCCGAATCGGCGCCATGAATTGGAACTGATTCCCACCGGCGTGGACCAAACGCGGACGCTGAACGCGCCATCCGGGCTGTCGTACCTGAGCGCCACCTGGATGCCAGACGGGAAACACCTCGTTGTTTCCACCTCCGAAGCGGGTCAAGCCCCGGCCACATTCGTTCAAGATGCGGTCAGCGGCGCGACCCGCCAAATCACGCACGATGGCAGATACCTGACGAACACCTTTGGGGCATCGATCGACGTCTCGCCTGACGGCAAGTACTGCATCACGACCGACGGCGAGCCACACTACTGGGCCCAACCCACGGATGGCGGAAAGGCAATCGAACTGCAAGGGCTGGGTGCCGATGACTATCCAGTGGAGTGGCACAATGACTCGCAACATCTATTCGTACGCCGGTACGCGGGAATGGGGGAAGTCGACATCTATGATTTCAACGTCTCCACCAGCACACGCAAGCTCTGGATGCATTTCTCGCCATCCGACAAAACTGGAATTGAGGCCGCGCCTTATACGGTTATCACGCCCGACGGCGCGCATATCCTGTTCACGATGAACCGTCTCTATTCGACAGTTTTTCTAGTGAAGGGATTGCGGTAATGAAAGGCGGCGGACGCAGTAAGTGGACTTCTCTGGCAGGCAAAACGCGATGAGCCTGGCGGCGGGAATAAAACTCGGACTGTATGAGATTCAGTCCCCTCTCGGAGCCGGGGGCATGGGTGAAGTTTATCGCGCGCGAGATACGCGGCTGGGGCGCGATGTGGCGCTGAAAGTTTTGCCGGAGGCGTTCGCGCGCGATGCGGAGCGACTGGGACGTTTTCGGCGCGAAGCGCAAGTGCTAGCTTCGCTCAATCATCCGAACATTGCGGCGATTTATGGCTTCGAGGATTCCGGCGCGACGCATGCGCTGGTGATGGAGTTGGTGGAAGGGCCGACGCTGGCGGAACGGATTAAGCAGGGGGCGATTCCGATCAAAGAGGCGTTGCCGATCGCGAAGCAAATTGCGGAGGCGCTGGAATACGCGCACGAGCGCGGCATCGTGCATCGTGATTTGAAGCCTGCAAACATTAAGCTGGCCAGCAACGACAAAATCGCACAGAACGATGCGGTGAAGATTCTGGATTTTGGATTGGCGAAAGCGCTGGAGGGCGATGCCAGTTCGGTTGATATTTCGAGTTCGCCGACAATCACGCGGATGGCGACGCAGGCAGGAATTATTTTGGGGACGGCGGCGTATATGTCGCCGGAGCAGGCCAAAGGGAAGTCGGTAGACCGACGAACAGATATTTGGGCATTTGGGTGCGTGCTGTACGAGATGCTGACGGGGAAGCAAGCGTTCACGGGCGAGACGGTGACGGACACGCTGGCGGCCGTAATCATGAAGGACCCGGATTTGAGCGCCCTGCCCGCGAACACGACGCAATCCGTCCGCAACCTGCTCCAGCGTTGCTTGAAAAAAGATGCGCGGCAGAGATTGCAGTCCATTGGCGACGCGCGCGTCGCGCTGGAAGACATTCTGAGTGGCGCAAGTGCGCAATACGAATTAGCGCAGCAGGATTCATCAGCGGGCGGCATGAAGCCGCCCCTACAAATGCCTGTATCACGGTGGCGAACTGCGCTGCCGTGGACGATTGCCGGCCTCGTGGTAGCAGCATTGACTGTGACTCTTATCGTCCTTTGGCCTGCGCCGCATGCGAGTAAGGCGTTCCCAATCGAGCTAACTCTTCGCATCCCACCGGATCAGCAACTCGCGGAGGATGCCGGCCCCGCAGTGGTGTTGTCGTCCGACGGCACTCGGGTCGCTTACGTGACTGGGTCGGCAACGAGCGGTCGAATTTACATCCGCGAATTGGACAGTTCCGAAGCCACGCCCCTCGAAAGCGTGCAAGGATTCGCGCCATTCTTTTCTCCTGACGGCCAATGGATTGGATTTTACTCACTCGACGGCAAGCTCGAAAAAGTTTCCGTTTTCGGCGGTGCACCTGTAAGTCTTTGCGAGGCAATCGGTGGGCGGGGTGGATCATGGAGCAAAGATGGGACAATCGTCTTTACGCCGGGATACACGATGCCTCTATACCGTGTCTCGGCAGACGGCGGAACCCCCGTGCCCTTGACGCGGCTCGACAAGGCTCGACATGAAGTAACGCATCGCTGGCCACAGGTTCTGCCCGACGGGAAAGCGGTGATTTTCACCGCTTCGTCAGACAACAACAATTACGAACATGCCTACGTGGAGGCGGTGTCGCTGGCAACTGGGCAGGCAAAGGTGCTCGTTCAGAACGCCTATTTCGGACGCTACCTCCCTTCCGGCTATCTGACTTATGTGTCAGGCGGGACGCTATTTGCTGCTCCTTTCGATGCCAAGGATCTAAAGATGGCGGGAACAGCGATGCCCGTTTTGCCAAATCTCCAGGCGGATCTGACCAGCGGAGGCGCGCAGCTTAGTTTTTCGCAAAACGGGACAGCTGCTTACATCACCGGCGCAACTCTCAGCAGCCAGGTAACAGTGGCCCTGTTCGACCGCAAAGGCGTGGCGACGCCGCTCGTCAAGCAGCCGGGCGACTACTCTTCACCGCGGTTTTCGCCAGATGGCAAGCGCTTAGCATTGCAAGTTGGAACCGGCAACATTTCTGTTTACGACATTGCGCGCGGAACAATGACCCCCCTTACTTTCGACAACCCTGGGTGTATGGCGCCCCTCTGGACGCCGGACGGGAAAATGATCGCTTGTACGCGGACGACTGACAGTCTTGGAATCAGTTGGCTACCCTCCGACGGCACGGGCAGCATGAAAGAATTGACCGGCGGAGATGGAGGAGGATATCAATATCCCTCCTCGTGGTCTCCCGATGGCCGAACGCTGGCGTTTTTTCAGTTTCCTCCAAAGACGGGTGGCTGCTGCGAAATCGGGACACTGCCGGTAAACCCGAATGGCCAGGCCGGCGAGTCAAAAATCATCCTCGGCCGCGGAGGTACCGCTGCGGCGGTTTACCCGGAGATTTCGCCGGATGGGCACTGGATGGCGTACGAGTCAACTGAATCGGGTGTGGCGCAGATTTATGTCGTCTCGTTCCCGGGCTTAGGTGGAAAATGGCAAATCTCTGTTACAAACGGAGTATTTCCTCGCTGGTCCAGAGCCGGTCATGAACTATTTTTCATCGGGGAGGGAACGGGGACTCCGGCCCTTTTTGATGTTCCATACACAGTTGAGGGAAATTCCTTCGAGCCGGGAAAGCCGGAGGCTTTGTTCCAGGGTGGATTCGTGGGGCGTGATCCGTATTCGAGTTACGACATTACTCCCGACGGAAAGCATTTCGCTGCGTTTGTAGGGTCGAGTGGAAATTCATCTTCGTCCGCTGCAACTACGGTAGTGATCAATTGGTTCACGCGCGTCGCGCAGTTCGTGCAGGCGGGACAGAAATGACGCTCGGCTCTGACCTGGCGAAGTAAGGATCTGATGCTCGAAGCAGGAAGAAAACTGGGGCCGTATGAAATTCAATCACCGCTCGGTGCGGGCGGGATGGGGGAAGTGTATCGCGCGCGGGATACGCGGCTCGGGCGCGATGTGGCGATCAAAGTTCTGCCGCAGCAATTAACGCAGAATGCCGACGCGAAGCAGCGCTTTGAGCGTGAAGCGCGCGCCGTCTCTTCATTGAATCACCCGCGCATTTGCACGCTGCATGACATTGGGCATCAAAACGGAACTGATTTTCTGGTGATGGAATTGGTAGAGGGCGAGACGCTGGCGAAGCGGCTCGAAAGAGGGCCGCTGGCGACGGCGGAATTGCTGCGGATTTCAATTGAGATTGCGGACGCGCTGGGAAAGGCGCACCGGTACGGAGTGATTCATCGCGATTTGAAGCCGGGAAACATCATGCTGACCAAATCGGGCGCGAAGCTGATGGATTTCGGGCTGGCAAAATCAGCGATCGCTGGAGCGGGCGCCGCGCCGCCACTTTCGAGCCTGACGCAATCGATGAATCCTGCAGGACAGAAAGCGACCGAGCCACTGACGGCCGCAGGGACAATTGTCGGAACTTTTCAATACATGTCGCCGGAGCAGATGGAAGGAAAAGAGACGGACGCGCGCAGCGACATTTTTTCGTTCGGCGCGGTGCTTTTCGAGATGGCCACAGGGAAGCGCGCCTTCGACGGCAAAACGACGGCGAGTGTGATTGCGGCGATCCTCGAACGCGAGCCGCCTTCAATTTCGCAGTTGCAGCCGATGTCGCCGCCGGCGCTGGATCGAGTGGTGAAAACCTGCCTCGCGAAAGAGCCGGACGAGCGATTCCAGTCGATGCATGACGTGAAGCTGCAACTGGAATGGATTCGCGATGCGGGTTCGCAGGCGGGAGTGGCCGCGCCGGTCGCGGCGCATCGGAAGAATCGGGAGCGAATCGCATGGGCGGCGGCAGCGGTGCTGCTGATTATCGCGGTAATTTTTGCTGCGGGCTATTTCCTGCGCGCACCGGCGCAGCCGCCTTCGGTCAGCGCCGAAATTCTGCCGCCCGAGAAGACGACTTTCACGCTGATGAACGACGATGCTGCGGGTCCGATGGTGCTGTCGAAAGATGGGAAGCAGCTCGCTTTTGTTGCCGAGGATACCAGTGGCGATACGAACCTTTATGTGCGCGCGCTTACTGAAAAAGATGCTCGCATGATTCCGAATACGGAGGGCGCGGAGTATCCGTTTTGGTCGCCTGATGGAGAATCGCTCGGTTTTTATAGCAGCGGCAAATTACGGCGGGTTGCAGTGAATGGCGGGCCGCCTGTGGAAATTTGCGATGCGCAGCGCATGCGCGGCGGAACGTGGCTGCCGGACGATACAATTCTCTTCACGCCAGACATAACCGCGGGCATCTTCCGCGTGAGCGCCAGCCCCGGTTCCACCCCTGTCGAAATTACGAGGACCTCTTCAGCGCAAGACACAAACCGCTGGCCATACATATTGCCGGATGGAAAGCATTTCCTTTATCTGGCATCGAGTCATTCGAATCCGCAGGCAAGCGCGCAGAATGGAATCTATTTGGCTTCTCTCGACGGCAAGGAAAATCGTTTCGTAATGCCCGCGCAATCCAATGTGGTCTATGCCCGGGGAGAACTGCTGTTCGTTCAGGATGGGGCCTTGCTGGCAAGGCCCTTTGATCCGAGCACGGGAAAAGCGAGCGGAGAGCCGGTAGCGCTGGCTCAAAATGTGAGCTTCAACGTCAGCTCGTGGAGGGCTGCTTTTGATGCGAGCAGCAATGGCGCGCTGATCTACCAGCCAACCAACGGGCTTGGCGGCGTCAAGCTGCTGGTTATGGATCGCGACGGCAAAGTGGAACAGACAATCAATGAAACAGATCCGCTCTCAAACGTGCGCTTCTCGCCCGACGGACGCAAACTCGCAATTCAGAGTCGCGGCGGAGCTCAAGGGTACAACATCTGGATTTTGAATCCGGAGAAGGGAACCCGCCTGCGCCTCACATTTGGTTACACCACAGAGGGCTTCTGCTGGTCGGGAGACGGAAACAGCTTGTATTACGTTCATGTGGCGTATTCGCCCGACAAAGGTTCCGCGCCAATTTATGAGCTTCATCGTGTGAATGTCGACGGTTCAGGCAGAGACCAGATGCTCTTTGAGTCGAAGGGCCGTTTCTACGTGTCCAGCGTTTCGCGTGATGACAGCAAGCTATTGCTTGTCGGGCCTTTCGGATCCCTCGATCTCACGACCTTGATCATGGATATTGGCCCGGGAACCAAGCCGAGGCCGCTCCTGAAGGAGCCAGTAGGTGCGTTTCGCGGAGGTTTTTCTCGGGACGGGAAGTGGGTGCTTTACATCTCGGCGGAAACCGGTCGCTACGAACTGTATGCCGTCTCCACCGGCGGCGGAGATGGGCAGCAATTGACGAGTACCGGCGCGCTTTATTGGAGCTGGCGCGCAGACGGGAAAGCGATCGAATATTCGACCGCCGAGGGCTCGATCTACGAAATGCCAGTTACCGAAAGCCCAGAAACTCTAACGGTGGGAGCGCCTCGGTTGCTCTTCGATACGCACGTCCCATCCACTGATCAGGCTACGAGGCAACTGTGGGACGCAACGAACGATGGGCAGCGCTTCGTCGTGGTCGCGAGTGGTGAAAACTCGAACGGAGCTGTGGCTGAACTCATAATGAACTGGCCGGCGCTGCTGAAAAAATAGTGGCGAGTGAACTACGAATTATTTTAACCGATGTCGGCGAGGGATCTGCATTGCTGAATAGTGGAACCAAACTCGGAGTTTATGAAATTCAGTCGCCGCTCGGAGCGGGCGGAATGGGAGAAGTGTATCGCGCGAGGGATACGAGGCTCGGGCGCGATGTGGCGCTGAAAGTTTTGCCGGAGGCGTTTGCGCGGGACGCGGAACGGCTGGCGCGCTTCCGCCGCGAAGCGCAGGTGCTGGCGTCGCTGAATCATCCGAATATCTGCATCATTCACGGGCTTGGCGATCATGAGGGCGGATTGTTTATGGCTATGGAGTTACTGGACGGCCAAACATTGAGGGAGCGGCTTTCAGCGGGGCCGCTGCCACTCGCCATGTTGCTCGAATTGACCATCCAGATTGCCGAGGCACTGGACGCTGCGCACCAAAAGGGAATGGCGCACCGCGACATCAAGCCGGCGAATATTTTCGTTACCAGACGCGGGCAGGCCAAAATTCTCGATTTTGGATTGGCGAAGATCGGACCAGTGGCTGGAGATTCAGGACAGTCGGCGGTTGCGACGATGGCGGAAGCTCCGGACGAGGCGCTGACCAGTCCAGGAACAGCGATGGGCACGATGGCGTACATGTCTCCGGAACAGGCCTTGGGACAAGATCTGGATGGTCGAACGGATCTGTTCAGCCTCGGCGTGGTGCTTTATGAAATGGCGACCGGGCGGCAAGCGTTTTCGGGGAGCACCTCAGCGGCAATTTTTGACGGGATTCTGCACAAGACGCCGGCGCGGCCTATTCAACTGAATCCTGAGCTTCCCGCAGAGCTTGAGGAAATCATCGAGAAGGCGCTGGAAAAGGACCGGCAGCTTCGATATCAGACGGCGGGCGGATTGCTGGCAGATTTGAAACGACTCAAGCGCGACCTGGATTCAGGCAGCAGCAGGGCTGTTGCGGCGGAAAAGATCGCCAAGCCGAAGGAGGAGATGGAAGCGATCGCTGTTCTGCCATTTCAGAACGCGAGCGGCGATCCCGATTCGGAATATCTGAGCGATGGAATTGCGGAAGAGCTGATCAATAGCCTTTCGCAGTTGGGCCGGCTGCGCGTGCTGGCGCGGGGGACGGTATTTCGCTACAAGGGCCAGGCTGGCGATCCGCAGAAGATTGGACGAGAACTAAATGTGCGCGCGGTGTTGACGGGCCGCGTGCTGCAGCGCGGAGACTCGCTGCTTATCAGCGCTGAGCTTACGGACGTGGCGAATGGCTGGCAGCTCTGGGGCGAACGATATAAGCGGAAGGTGGAAGATATTTTCGAGGTGCAGGAAGAAATCGCGAAGGTGATTTTTGAGAAGCTGAAAGTGAAGTTGACTCCGACGGATGAGAAGAAACTGGCGAAGCGATATACGGATAGTCCAGAAGCTTACCAGCTCTATCTGAAGGCGCGGCATGCGACGACGAAGTTCACCCGGGATGGGCTACTGAAAGCGCTGGAATATTGCCGCCAAGCGATTGACGCTGATCCGGATTTTGCACCGGCGCACGCGTGGGTTGCGTGGGTTTACACGACGCTCGCTGTATTTGGGGTGTTGCCGACAAGCGAGGCGGCTTACAACGCGAAGCATGCTGCTACGAAGGCGCTGGAAATTGACGCGGACCTGGCAGAGACGTATGGTGCGCTGGCTTTCGCAGAATTTGCGGAGTGGCAGTGGGAAAAAGCGGATCGAGCAATTCGACGCGCGTTGGAGCTCGACCCAAACTGCGAAATCGCCCTGTGGGCTTCGTGCCATTTCAATCTATATCATGGGAAGTTCGAGGAAGCTCTTCGGCAGGTCGACCGAGCGCTCGAACTCAATCCTTTAAGCCTTACGTCAAATTATTACCGCGCGCTGGTCTATGCTTATGGCGCGCAATACGAAAAGGCTATCGATGGATTCCAAAGGTGCCTGGAATTGCAGCCCGATTTCCCTGTGGTTCATCAGGTCCTCGCAATGTGCTATGCCTCGCAAGGCTATGCGGAAAAAGGTTTAGAGGAAATGGGAAAAGCCGGCACCTTCTTACTTCCCGTGGACGTCAGCCGGGGATACATTTTTGCGGCCGCAGGGAAACATGAAGAGGCGCGCCGGGCGCTGGCGCAATTCAATGGCCAAGCGGAGTCCGCTCCAGTCGCGTACTTTCTTGCATGCGCGTACGCAGCTCTGGGTGACAATGACGAGGCAATGCGCTGGTTCGAGGAGGCATACCAACGGCGTGCGGGATTATTGGTCGTAATCGGGATCCGTGCGGGACTGGAAGGGCTGCGACCCGATCCGCGATTTCAGGATTTGCTGCGGCGCATCGGGCTGCCGTCATAAGCATGGATCGGTTGTCTTGGCGCGCCGTTTTTAACTGGGATTTGAAATGAGTGTGATTGGAACCACGCTTGGATCGTACGAAGTCACCGGCGCGATTGACGCCGTGCAGGTTGGATGGAGCGGGAGGGTTGCGGCCCGACAGACCACGTTGGGCCCTACAGAACCGCTTCAGGTTGCGATGCATTTGTAGGACCGGCGTACTCAGTCGGCCGTTTCTGTGTTCCTTCCTACGTCGGCGCAGCGAGGTCAAGCGGGCGGAATGGGCGAAGTTGAACCGTTTTGCGGGCGTGAGCGAAGCCGTCGTTTTGTGACGGCGAGCGGGAGTCCGCAGGCGAAATCCCGAGCAAGGCGAGGAGTCCGTTGTTAACCGCAGGAACTAAATCAGGGCCGTATGAGATTGTCGCGCCGCTAGGTGCGGGCGGGATGGGCGAGGTGTATCGCGCGCGGGATACGAAGCTCGGGCGCGACGTGGCGCTGAAGGTTTTGCCGGAAGCGGTCGCGCGGAATGCAGAGCGCATGGCGCGGTTGCGGCGCGAAGCACAAGTGCTTGCTTCGCTCAATCATCCGAACATTGCGGCGATTTACGGATTTGAAGACTCTGGCGCGACGCACGCGCTGGTGATGGAGTTGGTGGAGGGGCCGACGCTCGCCGAACGCATCAAGCAGGGGACGATTCCGATTGGCGAAGCGCTGCCCATCGCCAAGCAAATTGCAGAAGCTCTGGAATACGCACACGAGCGCGGCATCGTTCATCGCGACTTGAAACCGTCGAACATAAAAATTACGAGTACTGACGCCGTCAAGATTCTCGACTTTGGCCTGGCCAAAGCGATCGAGGGCGATCCTGCTTCGATGGACATTTCCACTTCGCCAACGATCAGCCGGATGGCCACGCAAGCGGGAATTATTTTGGGAACGGCGGCGTATATGTCGCCCGAGCAGGCCAAAGGCAAATCTGTTGATCGGCGCACGGATATTTGGGCGTTCGGGTGCGTGCTGTACGAGATGTTGACGGGCAAGATGGCGTTCAGCGGCGAAACTGTCACGGACACGCTGGCGTCGATACTGAAATCCGAGCCGGATTGGTCGCAGCTTCCCTCAGCGACTCCAGCGCATGTTCGCGTGCTGCTGCGTCGCTGTTTGCAAAAAGATCCGCGACAGCGACTGCGGGACATTGGCGATGCGCGCGTTTCGCTGGAGGAAGTACTGGCCGGATCGCCAGAATCGTACTCCACCGCAGGCATTTCTTTTCCCACCGCGCGAAAGATAGTGCCGTGGACGATCGCTGGTCTTGTTGTGGGCGCATTGATTGCAGGATTGGCAGTTTGGAAATTCGCGCCGGGTACCGCTTCTAACTTGACGATGCACTTCAGCGCAGTCACGAATTTTGCAGGTGTGCAAGCGCAGCCCGCTCTTTCGCCGGATGGACGGTCCGTGGCGTTCGTTTCGAATCGCGACGGGAATTACAACATTTACGTGACGCTGATTCATGGCGGCAACTTGGTGGAAGTCACGCATGACCCGAACATGAAAGAGCGGCCAATGTGGTCGCCGGATGGAGCCACACTTGTTTACTCGAGGCTGAACCATTCGGGTGTGCCGGACATTTGGGAAGTTCCAGCCCTTGGCGGGACTCCGCGGCGGCTGATTTTGAATGCAACGGATCCGGCGTGGTCTCCTGATGGGCATTCGATCGCTTATGAAAACATGGCCGACAATTCGATTTGGGTTTCGGGCGCTTTCGGTGAGAATGCGCGCTCTGTCGCTCCTGCGCCAAAGACAGAATGGCGAGACACGCAGCCTCGCTTTTCTCCGGATGGACGCGAGATTGCGTTTATTGATCGGGCGAATGGTCCTTATGGTGAATTGGCCGTGGTAAGCCTGGCGTCAGGGAAAGAGCAGCAGTTAACAAACGATGGCGCGCTGGCGCTTTCGCCGGCATGGTCTCCGGACGGTCGTTACATCTACTTCGCCTCGAGCCGGGGCGGCACGATGAACATCTGGAAGATCCCGTCGAAGGGAGGTGAGCCGCAGCAAATTACGTCAGGGCAGGGCGATGATGCGCAACTGGATGTGTCATCGGACGGCAAGAAGATCATTTTTTCGACCTGGCGGATCAACGGGAACATTGCCCGATTCGATTTGACGGCCAAGGACAGCCAGCAAACGCCGAAATTGCTGACCACGGATCCAGCACGGAACCAGCTTGCTCCTGCTTACTCCCCGGATGGGAAGTTGCTGACATATTTTTCGAACTTAAAAGGCGCGGAGAAGGAGGGCATCTGGATCTCGAATGCGGACGGCTCGAATCCTGTCGAACTGGTTCAGGATGATCTTGTGAATGTTTTTCCATGCTTTGCCCCCGATGGCCAGAGCGTGATCTTTCAAGCCTTCGGCGACGTCCGCCCAAATAACACGGCACGCTGGTCCGCTGAGTTTCGCAGCGTGCGGGTATCTGGAGGAATCGCGCAGACGCTCACGAGGAACGACGGAGGAGATGTTTTCGACATCGGGAGCGATGGGCGGTTGCTCTATCGGAATTATGACGACGAGGTCGAGGAGTACGATCCGCGAACCGGCAAAATCCATGTACTCGGCACGTTACACGGCCCTCTGGGCAGACAGCCCCTACTTTGGTCGGGAGACGAGGCGTCGGTTGCTTACGTCCTGTCTGCTACGAGGGAGGATGATCCGAATGCCGGCCTGTGGGTGAATGATTTCAAGAACCCGCCGCGCCAAATCTTTCGCGGGTGGGTTGACTGGCTGGCCCACGGACCCGGGAACGAGATTTACTTTATTGAGGGCAAACCGGATTTTGAGGGAGTTCTTTGCAGAATCCAATGGGATGGCCAGAACCTCAAGCGCACATCCGTTACCGTTCCGATGGTTCATTCCTATTGGGTGGGCACGCAAAACGCAGAGGACGATTTCGCCGTTTCGCCTGATGGGCGATACGGCGCGTTTGATTTTCAGTCCATCCTCGAAGCGAATATCGGGATGATTTTAGATAGGGATTGAGGGTCGACAGAAAAATGGCAGAAAGGCGCTCCGCTGGATTGGAGCGCATCTACCCTCTTTCTTCGAAAGCAACTGCAGGTTGTTGCCGCGACGGGCCGACGAAAGACGTCGGCCCCTACAAAGGTAAACTGCAGATTCTTCGTCGCTGCTCTCCGCAAAAGCGGAGAGCAAACCGCTCCTCCCTTCGGCTGCGCTCAGGACAGGCAGAATGACAGTTTGGTGGACTGTGGAAATGAAAAGGCGCTCCGGTGAATTGGAGCGCCTTTTACCCCTTTGAAGGCAAGTGCAGGTTGCCGCGACGGGCCGACGAAAGACGTCGGCCCCTACAAAGGCAAGAGCAGATTCTGCGGGCTAGCTAAAAGGCGCTGACCTCGGAATGACATAGGGTATTGGACGTGAATAAAAAAGGCGTCCCGATCCATTCGGGACGCCCTTTGTGCTGGAACGAAATGCAGATTGCCGCTGCGACGGGCCGACGAAAGACGTCGGCCCCTACAAAGGCAAACTGCAGATTCTTCGTCGCTGCTCTCCGCAAAAGCGGAGAGCAAGCCGCTCCTCAGAATGACAGAGCAGTTTAGTACATGCCGCCCATGCCGCCGCCCGGGCCGCCGGGACCGCCGGCGCCCATAGCCTTCTTCTCGTCTTCCTTGATGTCGGCCACGAGAGCTTCCGTGGTAAGCATCATGGCTGCGATAGAAGCGGCATTCTGGAGAGCGAGGCGCGTAACCTTGGCCGGATCAATCACGCCAGCCTTGACCATGTCGCCATACTCGCCGCTATCGGCATTAAAGCCGTAATTGTCGTTCTCGTTGTCGCGGACTTTGCCGACAACGACTGCGCCTTCTTCGCCGGCATTGTGCGCGATTTGGCGCGCGGGCTCTTCAAGCGCACGCTTGACGATGTTCACGCCAATTTCCTCGTCGCCCGTCACCTTGAGCTTCTCGAGCGCCGGGATGCAGCGCAGCAGAGCCGTGCCGCCGCCGGGAACGATGCCTTCCTCGACCGCAGCGCGAGTGGCGTGCATGGCGTCTTCGATGCGAGCCTTCTTTTCCTTTAGCTCGATCTCCGTCGCCGCGCCAGCCTTGATGACCGCAACGCCGCCGACCAATTTGGCAAGGCGCTCCTGGAGCTTTTCCTTGTCGTAGTCGGAGGTGGTGTTCTCGACCTGCGTGCGAATCTGCTTCACGCGGCCTTCGATTTCGCTCGGCTTGCCTGCGCCCTCGACAATCGTGGTGTTGTCCTTGTCGATGGTCACTTTCTTCGCGCGTCCGAGATCCTCGACTTTCACGTTTTCGAGTTTGATGCCGAGGTCTTCGGTGATAGCGCGCCCGCCAGTGAGCGTGGCGATGTCTTCGAGCATAGCCTTGCGACGGTCGCCGAAGCCGGGAGCCTTCACGGCAGCGCATTGCAGCGTGCCGCGGAGCTTATTTACCACCAGCGTGGCGAGCGCTTCGCCTTCGACGTCTTCCGCAACGATCAAGAGCGGCTTGCCCATCTTGGCGATTTGCTCGAGAAGGGGAAGCAGGTCCTTCATGGAGCTGATTTTCTTTTCGTGAATGAGGATGCGAACGTCTTCCAGCCCGCACTCCATTCTTTCCGGGTCGGTGACGAAGTAAGGCGACAGGTAGCCGCGGTCGAACTGCATTCCTTCCACGACTTCCAGCGTGGTTTCCATCGTCTTGGACTCTTCGACGGTGATCACGCCGTCTTTGCCGACTTTCTTCATCGCTTCGGCGATGATGTTGCCGATTTGCTTGTCGTTATTGGCGCTGATCGTGCCGACCTGGCCGATCATGTCACCCTTAACGTCTTTGTGGAGCTTCTTGATTTCCTCGACGGCGACTTCGACGGCCTTCTCGATGCCGCGCTTGAGGGCCATCGGGCTTGCGCCTGCCGCAACCGTCTTCACGCCTTCACGGAAGATGGCCTGCGCGAGAACTGTGGCGGTGGTGGTTCCGTCGCCGGCGACGTCGGAAGTCTTCGACGCCACTTCGCGGACCATCTGCGCGCCCATATTCTCGAGGGCATCCTTGAGCTCGATTTCCTTCGCTACGGTCACGCCGTCTTTGGTGATGATCGGCGAACCGAACTTCTTTTCGATCACCGCATTGCGGCCTTTGGGGCCGAGCGTGATCTTCACGGCGTCAGCGAGAATGTTGACGCCACGCAGAATCGACTGACGCGAATTCTCGCCAGTCACAATTTGCTTTGCCATTGGAACTTACCCTCCTCGACTTTCTTGAATGCTTGCCTGCGCAAGCGAAATTTGCCGCCGGATTGCTCCGTGCGGGTGTTACTTTCTGCTGGATGCCGCTTTTGCAGCTCCGCCGAGCTTTGCCAGAATCTCGTCTTCCTTGAGAATCAGGTATTCTTCGTCATCGATTTTGATTTCGTTGCCGCTATACTTGCCGAACAGGATGCGATCGCCCACTTTCACGTCGAGAGGAATCAATTCGCCCTTCTCGCGCTTTCCGCTGCCGACCGCGACCACTTCGCCTTCCTGCGGCTTCTCTTTCGCCGTGTCGGGAATGATGATGCCGCCCTTCACGCTTTCCTTCTCTTCAATCCGCTTCACGATCACGCGATCGTGCAGCGGGGTAATGTTCACCGCCATTTTTCGTAACCTCCGGTTAGCCCGCTGGTGCGGGACAAGTCTTTGGAATTGCCGTGAAGAGAGCGGGGGACGCCTTAGCACTCCTCAATGGCGAGTGCTAATATATGAAAAACTGCCGGTGCATGTCAAGTCGAATCAAGCTTTTCGGAGAAAGAACATGGAGCGCATTCCGGTGTGCGTAATCTACACTAGAACAGGCACTTAGCGCATGGCTTCCAATCAAGGCATCGGCACTTTCATCCTGGCGGGCGGAAAGAGTTCGCGTATGGGCAAGCCGAAAGGCTTGCTGCCATTGGCAGGCCGGCCGCTGATTTTTCACATGGCGCGTCTGCTCAAATGCTTCGGAGAAGCGCCCGTGATTGTTGGTCGGCAAAGCGACTATAGCGACCTTGGCTTTCGCGTGATTCCTGATGACCGGAGGAATTTGGGTCCGCTTGGCGGGATTTGCACCGCGCTGCGAGTCACATCGCATGGCTGGAATCTGATTGTCGGATGCGATCTGCCATTCCTGACGCAGGAGTGGCTCGAATTCCTGATTGCTCGCGCCATGAATTCGCCGGCGGATGTGGTGGTTCCGTTGAATGATCATGGCTATGAGCCGTTATGCGCAATGTACCGGCAGCGCGCGCGCACCTCGATTGAGGGATCGCTCGAGCGCGGCGTCCGTAAAGTCACCGACGGGCTTGCCGAACTGACACTCACCACCATCGCACCTTCGGAATGGAAAGCCTTTGACCCTCGCGGCAGGCTGTTCAAAAATATAAACACGCCAGCGGACTATGAAGAGGCACGTAGAGCTTTGAATCGAAGGCCTAACAGCTAATGAAATCGGGAAAATCGCCAATCCGAGCCGCATTACTGTTGGCGGTCCCTATCGAGATTGTGAATTTTCTTCTTACGTTCAGGATATACCCGCCTGATGTTGGGTTTGCGCCGGACGCAAGGTGGTACACCAAGGCGGTGGGCTTCCAAGGGCTGTCTTTACACTGGCCCGGCCTATGGCTTGGCCAGTGGGTGTATAACACGCGGTTTGAATGGCTAGTGCCTTTCCTGTGGGCAGTGAGCGGCTATATTGATACCGTCGTGGTGATCATCGCGGGGATCTTCATATTTCGCTTGGTGCGGCACGCAAGCAGGTGTGAAGGCGCTGTGAAGACGACACTTTAGCTAGTAGAAGCAGGGAATTGAGGCATGAACGAGCGCTACATCGAATTTCGCGATGTGAACAAGTCCTTCGATGAGCAGGACGTGTTGCGCGACGTCAGCTTCCACATGAATCGTGGGGAGACGACGGTAATTTTGGGCCGTAGCGGCGTGGGCAAATCGGTTTCACTGAAACTCATCTTGGGATTTTTGAAACCGGACAGCGGGCGAATCATCGTTGCCGGGCAGGACGTTACGGACCTGACCGAAGCGGAGATGATGCCTATCCGCCGAAAGGTGACGATGGTTTTTCAGGCTGGCGCTCTTTTTGACTC
>JASHRN010000152.1 GCA_030037335.1 Candidatus Acidiferrales bacterium
CCGCGACGTGGTGGCTGACGATTATTGGGCGGATGAAGCCGGGTATGCAGGTGGCGCAGACGCAGGCTGAAGTCAGCGCGATTTTCCGCAACGAGATGCTGCATGGGATGGTGCCGATGTTCCACGGCGGCGGTCCAGGCGGACCGGGGACGGGACCGGGAGGACCCGGTGGTGGCGGCGGAATGATGCAGATGAGAATTGGGGGAGGAGCAGGGCCCGCACCAGGACACGGAATGCCGCCGATGGGTGCTTCGCCACCGCAGCAGGGGAGCAAAAATGCGAAGGCGAATTTCTTCTTTGGGCCGGGAACGCCCGCTGCTGCAGGAGGACCACCCGCGGGCGGAGCGGGGAAAATGCCTCTTGGTGGGCCGGGGCAACAGCCCGCGGGAAAACAGAAGATGATGCTTGGAAGGCGGCAGGGCGCAGCGCCGGCCGGCGCGCCGCAGGGAGCTTCGCGAGAAAACGGGCCGCACACATTTTCAGTGCCGGAGGACAATCCGGCGGTCACGCTCGTTTCAGCGCAGAGTGGATTGACCGGCCAGCGCGGGCGCTTCGAACATCCGCTATACGTGCTGATGCTCGCGGTGGGAATCATTCTGCTGATTGCGTGCGCGAACGTGGCGGGGCTGATGTTGGCGCGCGCGGCAACGCGACGAAAGGAAATGGCGGTTCGCCTGACGCTCGGCGCAGGACGTAGCCGCGTGGTGCGTCAGCTTTTGACAGAGAGCGTGCTGCTTTCCGTGCTGGGCGGGATTTTGGGCGTGCTTTTTGCTTACTGGGGCGCGCACGCGATTGTTTCTTTCGTGTCGAGCAATCAGACGCGACCGATGGCATTTGCGACGGGCATTGATACCCGCATTTTAGGATTCACCGTCGCGATTTCGCTGTTCACGGGAATTTTGTTTGGCATCGCGCCCGCGTTTCGCAGCATACGCGTCGACTTGACTCCCGCGCTGAAGGAGGGGGAAGCGGGTTCGGCGGGCTCCGGCCATTCGGGCGGAAAATGGTTCGGAATGTTCAGCCTGGGAAATGGATTGGTAGTAGCGCAGGTAGCGCTGGCGGTAGTGGTGCTTGTGGGCGCTGGACTGCTGGTGCGCACGCTCGCGAATTTGCGTGGCGTGGATTTGGGATTCAACGCGCACAACATTATCGATTTCAGTCTCAATCCGAGCCTGGCAGGCTATTCGACGGCGCAGGTGGATTCTTTCTATCTCGACTTGCAGCAGCGGCTGGCGGCAACACCGGGGATACAGGCGACGAGCTATTCGGAGATGTCGTTGTTGAGCGGCTATCTGTCAATCACAGGTTTTCACTGGCCCGGAACGCCGCAGGACCAGGATTCCCGCGCCGATATGCTTCCCGTGGGCGCGAATTTTTTTCAGGCGATGCAAATCCCGTTCCTAGTTGGACGCGATTTCACTCCGTCGGATTTCGATGTGGCTGCCGCGAATAACGGAACGACTCCGACGAGTGCGCCGACGCCGGTGATCGTAAATCAGGCGTTCGTGAAGAAATATCTGGGGAAAGAGAATCCCTTAGGGAAATTGTTCGGCGAAGCGCCTGCGGACGCTAACGGGCCGGGAACTCCGGGCTGGGAGATTGTCGGAGTTGTGCGCGACGCGAAGTACAACGATTTGCGGAGCGACATCGAGGCGACGATGTACACGCCGCAGCGGGGAATTGGCGGTGCGACGTTCGAGCTGCGCACCGCGGCGGAGCCGTCAGCGATCCTGCCGACGGTACGCAAAGTCGTGGCGGAGTCGAATCCGAATCTGCCGCTTTTTCAGGTGAGCACGGAATCGGAGCAGATTGACCGGCTGCTTTTCGAGCAGCGGCTGATCGCGCGAGTCTCGGGGTTTTTCGGAGTGCTGGCGCTGGTTCTGGCGTGCATCGGCCTGTACGGGCTGCTTTCCTACGAAGTGTCGCGGCGGACGCGCGAGATTGGCATTCGCATGGCGCTGGGCGCGCAACGGCAAAATGTGCTGCGATTGGTTGTGGGGCAGGGAATCGCGCTGGCGATTGTAGGCACAGCGGTGGGAATTGGCGTAGCGCTCAGCGTCACGCAGTATTTGTCGGCGATGCTGTATGACGTTCACGCAGACGATCCGGCAACGATTGCGGCCGTGGCACTGCTGCTGATCGTGGTGGCGTTCACGGCGTGTTACATTCCCGCGCGACGCGCGACGCGCGTGGATCCGATGGTCGCGCTGAGGTACGAATGAGACAGTGACGAGTGCCAAGTGACGAGTGACGAGGAAAGAACAGCTCAGCTGCCACAGCGGAGAGTTCCCTCTGGGAGTGTCCAACGGTAGGCTCGGCTCATGCAGGGAACTGTCAAATGGTTCAACAATGCCAAGGGATTCGGCTTCATCGGGCGCGATGATGGCGGGCCGGACGTGTTTGTGCATTACAGCGGAATCTCCAGCGAAAAATTCAAAACCCTCCGCGAAGGCGACCGCGTGGAATTCGATATCGTGCAAGGCCCCAAGGGCGAGCAAGCTGCCAACGTCGTGAAGCAGTGACATTTTTTCACAGCGCCACCCTTAACTCACCCCCTGCGCCGAGCCGTCTCGACTTTATTTGCTGCGGGTGAGGTTGAGCGCCGGCGAGTTGCCGCTTTGCGACCACGTCCCGTCAACCTCGGAATTGTCTTTGTTCATCTTGCCGTCGTAGGAGCCGCCGATGTCGGAGCATTCGAAGTGCAGCGCGCCGTCCTTGTAGCCGATCGTGGAAATCTTGATGCCAGTGGTTTGCTGATCGGGGCTGTCGAGAGTGCCGGTGAGGCTGCCGTCCTGGGCCTGCGTGATGTGAACGACGATGTGAAGACTGTTCCCGCCGCCGACGTCGAGCATGCCGTTCCAGTCGCCGACGACGGCCGGTTTGGGCGCTGCAAGTGAGACAAGAGAAACAGCCGCGATAGCGAAAAGCAGTGTCGCTATGCTGCGTAGGCCCGTGAATGCGCGGTGCGTGTTCATGTGCATTCTCCGTAAGTTGCGATTTGCGGCGGCGATGGAGTCCACCCGTGGCAACCATCCTCGCCGCCTCATGCCCAAGTTACGTTGCAGCAGAGAAAAAGTCTCAATCGCTGTAGGAAGTGCGACGCCGATCACCGAGCCGCTAACTTAACGTTGCAATCTAAAGTCTTCGTGGTTAGTCTCTTTAGCTCATCCAATTGCGCACCGCTCATCGCACTTTTGGGCAAGAAGATGAAATCTGTCCCACCCGATTCCATCACAATTACGCGTCGCGACTCATAGATTCTTGTAAATCCGGTCCACAGGCGTTTCTTTTGTGCTCCGCCGGTCGACAAAGTTACTCCTCCATCATCAATTGTTGCGGTGCCGTCGGTACGTCCGGGGAACGTTCGTCGAAAATCTCTGTGGATGCGCCATCTCAAACCGAGGAAAGCAGGCAGCCCGCACAAGAGCAAACCTCCAGCTGCGAGAGCATAAGCACCTTGCCAGTCGGGTCGATGATCTTGGTACAAGCTTATTGCAAGTATGAATAAAGCGAGGAATAGGGCACCAACTGCATAGCCCAACTCCGGAAATTGCTTGTACACGCTCCAGGTATGGCGCAGTGACCAGTGGTATCGTGCGGAAGCATAATCTGCTTCAGTCCAGCGGAACTGTAGGGTCACACTCATCCACGATCCTTAGCGTCTATTTTTCAGCAGCTTAGCACAATTTCACTTCTCCTCTAGTTTCCTCTTATAATCCCTCCATGGAAAATCGGGAGATTGCGCGGATACTGCACGAAACGGCGGAGTTGCTGCAAATTGACGGCGCGATTATCGGGCGCTACCGCAGCTACGAGAAAGCGGCGGAGCTGATTTACAGCCTGCACGAACGCGTCGAAGAGCTGGCGAAGGACCGCAAGAAACTCACCGAACTGCCCGGAATCGGCGACAACATGGCCGAACACATCGACGAAATTATCGCCACCGGCGATTATGGCCTGCGGCAGAAACTGCTGAAAAAATACCCGGCGACGATGCTTCAAGTTCTCTCGCTGCAAGGGCTCGGCCCAAAGAAGGCGGCGTTTCTGTGGAAGGAATTCAAGGCTGGCACCGTTGAAGATGTCGCGAAGCTCGCGCGCGAGCAGAAATTGCGCGAAGTTCCCGGGTTTGGCGAGAAGACCGAAGAAAATATCTTGAAAGCGGTGGAATTTTTCCAGCGTTCGACGGGGCGCTTCCGC
>JASHRN010000153.1 GCA_030037335.1 Candidatus Acidiferrales bacterium
TTCATCAGCGCGCAATGGAACGGCGCGGACACCGGCAAAATCACCGCACGCTTCGCTCCGCTCTGCGACGCAATTTCCACCGCGCGTTTCACCGCCGCCGCACTTCCAGAAATCACCGTCTGCTCCGGCGAATTCAAATTTGCCGCCGTAACCTCTTCGCCCGCCGCAGCCTTCTTGCAAATGTCCGCCACCTCAGCTGGCGCCAGCCCTAAAATCGCCGCCATCGCGCCCTGCCCTGAAGGCACCGCCTCTTGCATATAACGTCCACGCTTTCGCACCAGCTTCACCGCTGCCGCGAAATCCAGACTGCCTGCCGCCACTAACGCCGAATATTCGCCCAAACTGTGTCCTGCGACGTAATCCGGCATCACTCCGTTCTCTTCCAGCACACGCCCAGCCGCCACGGACACCGTCAGTATTGCCGGCTGGGTATTTTCCGTCAGCTTCAGTTCTTCTTCGTTCCCATCGAAACATATTCGTGATAGCGAAAATCCCAGCGCCGCGTCCGCGGCATCGAACACCTTGCGCGCCGCCGGAAACGCCTCCGTCAAATTCCGGCCCATCCCCGGATACTGCGAGGCCTGTCCCGGAAAAATAAACGCCACTTTGCTCATGGATTTTTCGCTTTGAAATTCTCGCGCCCGCTCGGAATCCGTTGACACCAGCGACCGAAATCAGCTTCTATCGCTCTTTAACCGGAAAGTCCAGCATCCGCGCTCATCAAGCGCGTGCCGCCGCGACAGATGCCGAAAGCTCCTTCTCAATCTTTTCATTCACTTTGCCACGGCACAATTCCGATGCCACGCGAATCGCATTCTTGATCGCATTCGAATTCGACCGTCCATGCCCGATCACCGTGATCCCACGAACTCCCAGCAGCGGCACGCCGCCATATTCCGAATAATCAATCTTCTTCCGAAAATCCGTGAACGCATGCCGCGAAAGCACATATCCCATCTGCGCGCTCAAGCTGCTCTTCAGCGCTTTTTTCAACATTCCGCCCACGTGCTCCACTAATCCTTCGCTGATCTTCAGCACAATGTTTCCGATGAATCCGTCGCACACAACCACATCCACGTTGCCTTTGAAAAACTCCTTCCCCTCCACATTTCCAATAAAATTCAGCGAAGTCTGTTTCAGCCGGTTCGACGCTTCCCGCGTCAGCTCATTCCCCTTCATCTCTTCTTCGCCAATCGAAAGCACTCCCACTCGCGGCCGCTTCGTCCCAAAAATCGTCCGGTAATAAATCTCTCCCATAATTGCGAACTGCTCGATCTGCTCCGGCTTCGAATCCACGTTCGCACCCACGTCCAACAAAATCGACGCCCCGCCCTTCGCATTCGGAAACGGAGCCGCGAGCGCCGGACGGTCCACCGAAGGCAGCGTCCCCAGCACAAACCGTGCCACGGCCATCACCGCGCCCGTATTTCCCGCGCTCACCAGCGCGTCCGCCTGCCCCTGCTTCACCAGCTTCGCGCCAACATGCACTGAGCTGTCGCGCTTCTTCCGAAACGCCACAGAAGGCGAATCCTCCATCGTAATCACTTCCGTCGCGTTCACCACGTCAATCGCCAGCCCGCGCGCGCCGTTACGGTTCAGCTCCGCCCGCACCTTCGCTTCAAGCCCAACCAGCACTACGCGCACACCATACTGCCGCGCCGCCAGCACTGCTCCTTCCACTTCCGCTCGCGGAGCATGGTCGCCGCCCATGGCGTCCAGCGCAATCGTGATCATGGATTCACCGCTTCAACTTCTTGGCGGGAAATTCCCGCGGCTTTTACGCTGAGGTATCTACAACCGCCCGTCCCTTGTAATACCCGCAATGCGGACACGCCCGGTGTGGCAGCTTCGTCTCATGGCAGTTCGGACAGTGCGTAATTGACGGCGCCTTCAAATGATCATGCGCCCGCCGGCTGCTCGTGCGCCTCTTCGAGTGACGTCGTTTTGGATTCGGCATCTTCTCTCCCCCTGAAAATTTCTCGTCGCAAAATTTCTCAAAACCGGCGCGTACACACGCCGCCTGACTCGCCTCTTATGAAACTCCATTATTCTACTTTATTTTACTGTTTTTTCGGCCAGTCCTGCTTCAATCGGGCCAGCGGAGCCATGCGCGCGTCCGTCGCATGGATTTCACAGCGGCACTCTTCCTGATTCAAATTCACCCCGCAATGCGGGCACAACCCCCGGCAATCGCTCCGGCAAATCACTTTCATAGGCAGCGACAAATTGACTTGCTCGGCCAGCACATCCGCCAGAAACAACCCATCGCCCTCGAAAAACGCAACGTCTGTATCATCCAGATTCAACCGGATTTCCTCATCTTTCCGGATCGAAGTCATTGGCCGGTAAACCAAATCAAAATCCTTGCTCACTTCTTCCACCACGGTCTCCAGGCAGCGCGCGCAGGTCAGCTCCAGCCGCGTATGGAACGTCCCAAAAATCCGGATCTGTCCATCGATCAGCTCCGCCGTCGCCCGCACGTCCAGCGGCTCAATCTGCTGGAAATCGCCCGAATGGAAATCCAGCGTCCCGGGCGCATAGTCCTTTTTTATGCGTATCTTGCGAGTGGCGAGTTCGTGGACATCGAGGAACATTAAATTCCCGTGAAAATTCCTCAAAAGCTTTGCGAAAGCCCATTATAAAATTTGTTCGCTTCTTGTCAAGGAACCCTGAAACATTCGTTCCGCCTGCTCCCTATCCGTTACTTGCCCCGTAGTATATCATTTCGCCTGCCCCATCCGCTTGAGTCACTGCCGATTTCTATTAAGCTGAATTTTCTAAAAGCGGAAATTTCCGCGATTAGAAGTACCTCCGGGGATTTGTTTTCAGTAAGTTACATCGATTTCTAATTTTTCATATCTGCCGCGATTAGAATCACCTTTTCTTCGCCTCGGGCCCCAAAAACAAAAACGGCCGCGTCGCCGCGGCTGGCCTTCCTTATCTCTTCCCCAATTCCCCTCGACTGCAATGTATGTTGCGGTCGAACTCCATGTGTACCACAGAGTTAACTAAGAGTCAAGAAGTCTTTGCCTCTGTTTGCTCGTCACTCGCCACTTCTCACCGCTTCTAGGCCAAGCATGGTCCGAGCCTAATCGTCATACGGCCCGAGGAAGCGTTCGCCGTTGAAGTGAATGAGATGGGTGGGCGAGTCCGCAACCCAAACCTCGGTCTCCCAAGATATGTCACCAAGGAACTTCACCATGGCCTGACGATCAAGGAAAGCCGTCACATACACAAGGCCTGCTCTGCAATCTTTGAATAAAGCCTTCAGTTCACCGCGCCGCTTGGGATTCACAGGACCATGGCTCGTAACGGCCTCAATCAGAACAAGCCAGTTCTTGCGCTCAAGGTAGACGATTACGTCGGGCATTTTCCCATGTACGTTAACCTCGACACCCAGCGATTTCAGCCGCCGCTCGTCGAAGTATGCCCATTTTTCGTCGGTATCTCCGACGTAGACCAATTGTCCTCCACCAACAAAGTACTCGCAGAACTCCTTGATGATTCGCTCAACGAGGATGTTCTGACCACCCGGCGAGAGGGTTATTGTCTTATCCTTGCCGAGCCGGACTGGGATGCGTCTCATTTCTCGTTCCCGCGCGTATCTCTTTTTTAGTGTCTCAACTGACGCAAGATATGTTTTTAAGCCCTTTTCCCATTCGGACGTGCCATATGTCCGCAACAACTTTAATAGTCCCGGCTCAATCTGATAAACGGCGTAGGGGCTATTTGTTGGACGCTCTGGGTCGTCCGGATTGATATTGACGATGCCAGCGTCTAGAAACTGATGGACTGTCTGGCGGCGTACTGTTTCACGCGTGTTCGGGGCGTACTTCTTCCCATAGTGCCTCTCAAAAAACTCCATCATTGGCGTGATTCCCATGAGCGGGTCGCTTGCCTTCACCCACGGGGTGCCCGGCTCCATGCTCAGTAAGGAAAGCAGCGTAAGGGCCGATCGTTCGTTTTGCTGTTCGCGAGGTAGATTCAAGTGCCGGAGGATGGCTGAGGCCTGGTCTATTTTCTTCTTCGCTTTTACGGGATCGGCAATTCCACTCGGGTCAGGCAAATTGAGCACCTCCTCAATATAGGCGTCGAGGGTCGTCTGGTTAGGGAAACCATCACCGATTCGCGATGCAAGCGCTTCGAGTTGCAAGCGCGTTGGATACCTGAGCTTCCGTAGGTCTGCAGCGTTAACCTGCGTGTGCCCGCTGAACTGTCGGAAGTACAGATCGACGAGAGTCGAATTGAGAAAGGCCGTAAGCCCCTTCGCCAACTCCTTGGGCAGACCACCATCATTACGGTGAAAGTAATTCAAATGGTTTTCAAATCCAACTTTCCCCGCTTCAATCCGGGATGAATCGTAAATTGCTGCGACGATTCTCCTATTTTCCTCTTTGGCCGAAAAGCGTTTTACAAGTACATAGGTCCCCTTCGGAATCAGCAATTCGTCCGAGTCTGGTGAAAGCGCGATCGCTTGCGGCTTCCTAACACCGCGGCGAGGCCATTCGATAAATCCGTCGTTAAAATTCAGCGGGTAAATGAGGGGCACAGTATTCTCATCGGGCAAAGATCGCAGCAACCTCTCCACGCGAAAATCCACCACGCGCCCTGTCGACACAGCGATATCGAGTTCAGGTAGAGTCCAATGCAGTCGCTCGACTTGCTCTGCTACGGAAGCGCCGAGTTCATCAGGAACGATGTGGATAAAGCATTCGGGCTCGTGGTCTCGCGCGACCTGCTCGTAAGCCACGGTACGAACTGCGGGAAAGTCATCTTCCGGGCCTGTGCTTGAGGAAATCAGAATATTTCTTCTCTCGGCACCCTTAATCCCATGAAAAATCACGTTCTCTTGCAACACCTCATCGTCTTTGAATGCAATCTTTCGCGACTCAAAGACGTGAATTTGCTGGAGCGCCAACGTATCTAAGAGCAGTCTTCGAAATGGAGTGAAATAGGGGCCGTTACAGAAGCTTCGAGGAGTGATAGCGACCAGCTCGCCGCCGGGTGCAAGTAGGTTGAGCACAACTGAAAGGAACCCAGTGTAAAGGTTTGAAGTTTCTACGCCGATTTCACGCAATACCTTCCGGGCTTCAGAATCGCTATGGATTTTCCTGTATGGCGGATTTAGGATTGCGCAGTTGAAGGCGGGTGCGGATGCGAACATGCTGCGACGAAGCATCGACACGCCATCATCGATAAAATCGCGACACACCAGATCAGCACGAAAATCGATTCCGGCCTCTTTACAGGCACGGTCACACTGGCTCAATGTCTCTTCCAGGTAGTCCGCGAGCTTCTTGTCGATCTCGTATGCAGTGACGCGAATTGCTTTCGGTCGTCGTTCACGCCCACACAATTCATCTACAAGAGCTGCCGTCAGAGAACCAACACCCGCGCCGGCGTCCAAGAGCGAGATATCGTCCTGGGCACCGTGGAATAGCGATGCCATTAGCCTAGCGGTTGCAGGCGGCGTCATGAACTGCCCAAGTTCCGAGCGGCGACTCGGCTCTAGTCTCCTATTCGCGTCGAGTCGGAAGAAATCGATACTCTCAAGAAGCACGGCTATCTCCGAGCCCCGCAGTGGCAGCACAAGCGTTCGTCGTTGCCGATTATATACACGAGGGTGGCGATGCCGGAAAATAAAAAGGCTGCTGAATTAATCAGTGGACATTTTCTCCGCTTCCCTTCATTGGCTCGTGCGGGTCTCCTCGACGGGCTTTCGCGGCGAAACTGAGGGTACAATAGCGGTTCGCATTTTTTTTTTGAACCGTCGCCCACATGAGAGCCGTCATCCAGCGCGTCACGCGCGCACGAATCACTGTCAATGGCGAGGTCGCCGGCCAGATCGGACCCGGCCTGATGGTTCTGCTCGCCGTGGGACGCGAAGACACCAGCGCCGCCGCTATTTCCATGGCGGAACGCATCGTCAACCTGCGCATCTTCAACGACG
>JASHRN010000154.1 GCA_030037335.1 Candidatus Acidiferrales bacterium
ACGCGGGAGTGACGGCAGGATTCGGGCCATCATCGAAAGTGAGCGCGAGAGTGGAAAGGTCGCCCGTAGTGCACAAAGTAGGGCCGAAGAGTTGCGCACCGGGGTAGACAGCGCCCCAGGCCGCGACAGCCGCGCTTCCGAGCATAAGACCACCCGCGATAACCGTAGATCCCATAGCTCTATTCTCGCATGGCCGGGGATTTCCCGCCAAATTTATGGGGAGAAGTTGCTCGTGAAGCGCGGCGTAGCCAGTCTGCGTTAGGATACGCGCAACGCAGCGATGGGCGAAGCCGCGGGCCAATTCGACGGGAAATATAAGTTTCCGGCATGGGTGCGCTGGGCAAGCGTGATCTGGTTTGCGGTGTGGTTTCCCGTGTACTGGCATAGCTGGGGCGCGAAGAATTTTCTGCACGTGTGCGACATAACGGTGATTTTGACGTGCGCGGGATTTTTCTGGAGCAAAGGGCTGTTGCTATCGAGCCAGGCAGTGGCGACGATCATTCCCGATTTGCTGTGGGATTTGGACGCGGGATGGAGGGTTTTCACGGGCCACAATTTGTTGGGCGGGACGGAGTACATGTGGGACGCGCATCACGCGCTGTGGGTGCGGCTGCTGTCGCTCTTTCATGTTGTGTGGCCGGTGCTGCTGCTGTGGGCCGTTGCGAAGACGGGATACGACCGGCGGGGATTCCTATTGCAAGCGGCGATTGCGGGTGATGCGATGATTGCGTCGCGATTCGCGGGCGCTGCGCTGAACATCAACTATGCATTTCGCGATCCGGTGCTACATCGCGCGTGGGGGCCGGCGCCGGTTCACGTTGCGCTGATGTGGGTTGGTCTGGTGATTGTGATTTATTTACCGACGCATTTCGCACTGAGGCGGATTTTTTGGAAGAATGCGGCACGAGGATAGCAAGAGATCAAGGAATCGGATTGGAGATCACGGTTTGCAGAAGGGTACTTCGCGAAACGTCGGGCCTTTGAACCCACCCTTCGCGGAAGACGCTCAGGATGGGGCACCCGTTCTGGAGGCTGGAGACTAGAGGCTGGCGGCTGGAAAAGAAGGGCGTCGGCCGCAGCTCTTGTCACATTTAGGATAAAGGCAGCGCCGTCCGGCGGACGGCGACGGCCCGATAAAATCGATCGGGCCCTACAAATGCTCTAGCCTGCACGCAGCGGCGGGGCGCTGGGTTCGGAATGACGCGTAAGACGGTTGCGTGCTGCGACGAGGGGTGAGCGCGACTCGGGGAGTCGCGCGGGCGCAGCCAGCAGCACCCCTAAGATTCTGGATGCTGGAGGCCTGAAGCTGGAAGCTGGAGAACGAAGAAGGCTCGTAGTCGGGCACAGACAATAATGCCGATTCCTCGCTGGATGCTCGTCGCATCCGCTCGGAATGACAATGAAGCGTATCGGTAGCGGGGAAATTCAAGCTGACCCACGGAGCGAAAGGGAGCGCGGCTCGGCGTAGTTTCGCTATAATTAAGTTGGAGAGTTTCAATTCATGCCGGCACAACCACAGCCAACCGGATTCCGCATAGGCAGAATTTTCGGCATCCCCGTCTATTTGCATTTGACCTGGTTCATCATGTTTGCATTTATCACGTTCTGGTTTGCAGAAGTGCTGAAGGGGCAGCATGCGGGATGGAATCCGGTGCAATATTGGCTGCTGGGAGGTGTCGTCAGCATTATTTATTTAGCATCGATCGTGTTTCATGAGGTGAGCCATAGCCTTGTGGCAATGCATTACAAAATTCCAGTGGACTCGATTACGCTTTTCGTCTTTGGTGGGCTCTCGCGCATTTCGCGGGAAGCGGAGAGCGCGAAGCAGGAGTTCAACATCGCGATTGCAGGTCCGCTTTCGAGTTTTTTCCTGGGCGTAGTTTTTCTTTTGATCTACGAATTCGTTCCGAGCGGCGGGCCGGTTCAAAGCATTGCGGGATGGATGAGCATTCTGAATTTCATTTTAGGTGCGTTCAATCTGATTCCCGGATTTCCGATGGACGGAGGGCGCGTGCTGCGCGCAGCGGTGTGGGGCGCGACGAAGAATTACGACAAGGCGAGCCGAATTGCGTCGCGCAGCGGGCAATTCATTGCGTACGTGATGATCGTGCTCGGAATCTGGGCAGTGGTGCAGCAGGACAGCGAAGTGTCACGTTTCTTGGGAGGATGGTTCGGCGGAATCTGGCTGGTCTTGATTGGATGGTTCCTGCTTTCCGCGGCGAACGAAAGCTACACGCAGGTGGCAGTGCGAAATATGCTGGCCGGCTTGCATGCAGGAGACGTGATGTCACCGGACGTTCCGACGGTGGCGCGGGATATTTCTCTGGAGGATTACGTTCACGAAGTGCTGCGGACGGGACGGCGTTGCCACGTGGTGACAGGGAATGGCATGGCCGTGGGGCTTGTGACGCTGCATCGCGTTCAACACTTTCCGCGCGATGAATGGGCGAACACGTCGATTCAGGCGGCGATGGTGCCGCAGAATGGGATTCATTGGGTGTCGCCGACCGAGCCGGTGATGGGCGTGCTGGAGCGAATGCAGACTGAGGACGTGAATCAGATGCCTGTCCTGCAACAAGGCCACATTATCGGAATGATTTCGCGCGATTCGATTCTGCGAGTGGTGCAGACGCGAATGCACGCGACGCGCTTTGCGGAGAAGTGAGTTCGCGCTCGCACGCGGCGGTCCAAGGCGACGCTTTCGACTTTTATCACCCTTTTGCTGATGCCGGTTTTCTATTCTCTCCTGCAACGCAAATCAGAAGCGTAGAATACGGCGCATGAAAACCGGGATGCGTGCCTTATTAGTGTGCCTGGCGGGTTTGTTTGCCTCGATGCTCGTGGATGGACAGGGCGCGAGAAAAATCATTATTGATGAGGATGCGCGGGGGCCGGCGACGACGGATCAGCAGGCGATTCTCGCGCTCGTTCAATCGCCGCAGACAGATGTGCTTGGCGTGACGGTTGTCACGGGAGACGGCTGGCGCGATGAAGAAGTGGCGCACACGCTGCGCATGCTCGAGATAATCGGGCGAACCGATATTCCGGTAGTCCCAGGCGCAGTTTTTCCTATCGACAACTCGCCGCAATTCATTGCGCACTGGGAAACGCTCTACGGGAAAGTGATTTATCAGGGCGCGTGGAATTGGCCTCAAGGAAAAACGCACGGACCGTTTGAGATTCCGCCGCTCATCGAAGGCGAGCCAAAAACGAAGCCATCGAGCGAAGACGCAGCGCATTTTATGATTCGCATGGTGCATCGCTATCCGCATCAGGTGATGATTTATGCGGGCGGACCGCTGACCGACCTTGCTCTTGCAATAACAATCGACCCGCAATTTGCGTCCTTGGCGCAGGAACTCGTGCTGATGGGAGGCAGCATCAATCCGCAGACGAACGATCCGGAATTTCGGCTGAATCCGCGGCGGGAATTCAATTTCTGGATGGATCCGGAAGCGACACATGCGGTGCTGCACGCGAAGTGGGCAAAGATCACGGACACGCTAGTCGATATATCGATCAAAACGCGGCTGACGCGCGCGATGATAGCGGAAATCGGCAAAGCGAAAACGCCCGCGGCGCAGTACATCGCGAAATACGCGGATTCGGAATATATGTGGGATGAGCTCGCGGCGATCGCGTGGCTCGATCCGTCGATAATCACTCGCACCAAAACGCTTTATCTTGACGTGAGCACTGACCACGGGGCGACATATGGCGATACGTTAGCGTGGACTCCCGGAAATAATCCAGGATTAGGCGAGCGGCCGGTGACAGTGAATGTTGATTTGAATACCGCGAAGTTCTACCGGGGATTTGTTGAACTGATGACGCGGCCGACTCCGGCGCGCTGAGGCGGCGATTTGAACGCTCGCCGAAGAATGCAGGGATTGGATTAGGGAGGCCGTCGGAGTATCCTTTTCATTAGGCGAGGGCATCGAATCGGGTTATGCGAGGATGCTACAAGGCCTCGGTGATTGCACTTCTTTCGCTGTGCGTGACGGGATTGGCCGCTTCCGCGCGGCTCGCACAGGCGCAAACGGCGAATCCGCCGTCGCAGACGCAAGCCAGTGTTCCGGCTGCGAAGACGGCAGCGAACACGACGGCAACAGTTCAGCCCAACAAATATATCGAAGTTCCGAGTGGCACGCGCCTACCGCTCGTGTTGCACAACGCGATTTCCACGCGCAGCGCGCAGGTGAACGATCCGGTTTATCTCGAGACGCTTTTTCCAATCCTGGTCGGCGAACGGATTGTGATTCCCGCTGGATCGTACGTCAGCGGGACAGTTAAGGAATTGAAGAGAGCGAAGGGGCATCAAGCCGAGATTTCCATCGTGCTTGATAACCTCATCCTGCCAAACGGCTACCAAGCGCAGTTCAACGCGGTGCCAACCGATGCGGGAACGGGCGGCAAGGAAACAGTAGACAAAGAGGGAACGATCAAGGCCGACACGAACAAGGGCGGCGACGCGAAGACGGTTGTAGAAGGAACGGCGGTTGGAGCGGGCGTTGGCGGAATTGTGACACGAAGCGCGACGGGAGCGGGAGCCGGCGCAGGTCTTGGCGCGGTGGCTGGACTGATCACTGCGCATTTGAATCGCCCGGAGGTAGAACTTCCTCGCGGAACGACATTGGATGTGATACTCGATCGCCCGCTTTATCTGCTTTCCGCGAAAATTAATTTCACCAGCCCGGGTCAAGCCTCGACGCTGCCAGGCGCGCCGGTCCGCACATCACAGAGCGGAATTATTCCTCACTAGCTATTGGTTTGCGCTGCGCGGCGGCGAAGCGCAATGGGCTGAACGGCTCCAAATGCTTCGATACAGTTTCATCGACAATCCATTCCGCCAAGTATTTTGCGGTTGCCGGCGCGAGAAGCATTCCGTTGCGGTAGTGTCCGGTGGCGATGAACAGGCCCTGGATATCGGTGGATCCAATGATGGGGAGGTGGTCGGGAGAATCGGGGCGAAGACCGGCCCAAGTTTCCACAACCGGGGCGTCGGCGAGCGCGGGAGCCATTTCCACGGCTGCGGCAAAAATTTTCCGCAATCCTCTTGCGGTGGGACGTTTGTCGAGAACGCCGGGTTCGAGCGTGCTGCCCGCGACAACGCGACCGTCTTCACGAGGAGCGAGGTAGCCGTGTTCGCAGCGCAGAATCGTCTTAGGCGCGCCCGCAACCCGGCCGAAGCCGACCATTTGCCCGCGCACAGCAGACGAAGGCGCCCACATTTCAGCGCCGCCAATCTCGTTCGAACGCCAACCCGAGGCAATCACGACGTTGTTTGCCTCTATTTTCTCGGCTGTGCGCACGCCTAAGTCCCCCGCGCGAGCTGTTTGGGCATTTGCGGCGAGGACGCCATCACATCGGCCGTTGGTGGTAACCAGCGAAATTACTTCGGCATTGGCACGGATTTCCACACCGATACGCAGTGCCGCATTGAGCGTGACGCGCGTGAGCACGCGAGGGTCGAGGTAGGCCTCGTCAGAAATCCAGAGCACCGCGCGAGCGGATGGGTTGATTGCGGGCTCGCGGCGGAGAGCCTCGGAAACGGAAATTGATTCGGCGTCTAGGCCTGCTTCGCGGATTTGCGAGCAGCGCCGGTCGCGCGCGGCTTCGGCATCCGAATCAAAGAAAAGTTCAATGGCGCCGCCTGCATGGAATCCCGCCGCTTCTCCCGTTGCAGCTTCGATGGCGGAAATGAAAGCGGGATAAAGGCGAAAGCTTTCGCAGCCGAAGGCGGTAATTCCCGAGGATTCGCGGTCGGGCGCGGGTGAAATAGTTCCTGCCGCGGCCCAGGAGGCTTCGCGAGCGGGCTCCTGACGATCCAGCAGCAGAACGGAATGGTGCATGCGGGCCAGCTCGAACGCGAGGGACGCGCCGATGATTCCGCCGCCGGCAATGATTGTGT
This sequence comes from Candidatus Acidiferrales bacterium, assembly GCA_030037335.1. Classification (GTDB taxonomy): domain Bacteria; phylum Acidobacteriota; class Terriglobia; order Acidiferrales; family UBA7541; genus DAHUXN01. The sequence continues at coordinate 5,912 of JASHRN010000154.1, forward strand.
CGTAGCGCTTCACGGAACGATTTTACAGGAAAATGCGGGGAACAATGGCGCTAGATCGATCTGAAGCTCAGGCGATAAGCGAAACGAAATCCAGCAGCAAAGCCTCTGAGGAATGCAAAGCTCATGCTTTGCGCAAGGGGTATATCATCGAGCGCCAGGTCGAGACGGAAAGTCTCGTCTTCGAAATCCCAATAGGCGATACATTTGGGCCTCAAGCCAGCCTGCGCTCCACTGCGAAGGCCGCGCTGGAAATCAGCAGGAGCGTTGGCAGGATTATTGTAAAGACTGAGATCTGGCAACGTCTCGGTGCTGGGGCCGATTCGATTGCTTCGCTCATCCCATAAAATCGGGGACTGAGGGCGAGTCACCATACGACGACCGTATGATGAAAACGCTATTGCGGCGGTCACATCGGTGGAGTGAATCCTGAGAATTGTGAGCCGGTGGGCTATAAAGTCTTGACGAGATCGAGGGAAAGACGATAAGCCTTCTGGGAGAGGTTTTTGGCACGCTCCCAGTCGGATGTTTGGATGGCCTGCTGCGCCTGATCGAGCCAGTCGCGAATCTTATCGACCATGTCTTTCTGAGCGGCGTTTAAGTCGCGCCCGTCGGCTTTATGGAGATTTTCGCTTGCTGTGGCAACGTACTGATTGGCCTGCTGCTGAAGTTGAGACTGATCCGACGCCGAAATTTGCGGAGATATTTGGGGAGCGGCCGGGCGCTCAGGTTCGGTTGATGCCGGGGGCGCGGTGACAGGTTTTTTCGGGCTGTCGGGCGTGGGATTGAGATTCGGTGAAGAAGTAGTTGAAGTGGCGGGATTCGCTGGCGCAGGAGTGGTCGGCGCAGGAATGGAAGCTGGAGACTTGGAAGTGTCTTGAGTGGGAACTGGCGAGGGCGGGACCGGCGGTACGGTGACGGGAGCAGCGGCGTGGACTTTGTTTTGAGCGCATCCGGCGCAGAAAACCGACAGGGACGCCGCCACGACGCACATGCCGAGGGCTGAGACCGCCAGCTTCAGCGTTCGTCGCATGGGCCAGATTCGAGGACGGGTTGAGTCTGGGCTCGCCATGAGATGAAGATTCAACTTCCTTTATTTCGATTTAGGCCCGCTTTGCGAACGGCTGTCCATAATCCCGATAGGTTGCCGGAACAGGCGTTACCCGCACCAGAGGCAGCTCAACCCGGAATGTGGTACCGCGTCCAACCTCCGTATCAAATTCTATCGAACCATTGTGCAGCTGCACAAATCGAAATGTGTTGGCGAGGCCGAGGCCCGTGCCCCCTTTTCGCGTGGTGAAGAAAAGCTGAAAAATCTTGGCGCGATTCTCCGGGGTGATGCCAGGGCCAGTATCGCCGACGCGAATTTCGGCCGTATCAGCAACCCGTCTTAGACTGATGAGCAAACGACCACCGCCAGTCATGGATTGGCATGCATTCAAAATCAAATTGAGCACAGCCTGCTCAATCAATCCGCGGTCCAGCTCCATCGAGGGGAACGAGGCGGGGATTTCGGTCTGCAATTCAACGTGGGCACGGTCGATGGAAGGCTTGGCGGATGCGAGTACGTGATCGAGCAGCGTCGGAAGGTCCACTTCTTCATATTCCAATTCCACCGGGCGGCTGAATTCGAGAAACGTCTTTACGACCCGGTCCAGACGGTCGATCTCCGAATCGAGCATTTTTGCGGCCTGTTGTGTTTCCGCCTCGGGCGGAAGATTGCCCTTGAGGACCTCCAGCCAGACGCGCATGGAATTGAGCGGATTCTTTACTTCGTGAGCTACGCCTGCGGTCACGCGTCCGAGCGCGGCGAGCCGCTCCGAAACGCGCAATTGAGAGCCGATTCGTTCCATGGATTCGAGATCGCGCAAAGTAACGAGCACGCCCATGCGGGTGCCGTTTTCCTGAATCGGCTGCACGCTCGCGCCCACGCGGCGCGTTCCGTTTTCTCCGGGGATTTGTACCTCCACCTGCTCGACACTTCCTCCGGCGGAAACATCGGCTCGATCGAGGTGTAGTGCTTCGGACAAAGGATGATTCGGAGGGAAGATCTCTTCAATTTTGCGGCCGAGAAGGTTTTCGGAGCCAAGATCCAGGAATTTCTCCGCCGAAGGGCTCACGAGCACGGCGCGGCCTTCGACATTGAAAAGCAGCAGGCCGTCCTCAAGGCCCGACATGATTTGATTCATGTTTTCGCGCAGGGTGCTGAAAATTTCGCGCACGTCGCGCAACTGCTGGCCGATGCGGCTGATTTTGTTGGAGACCTGGCCGAGTTCACCGGCTTTGGTGACGGGTTCGAGGTCAAATTCTCCGGCGGAAATGCGATCCAATTGAGCAGAAATCCGGGAAAGAGGAGCAAGCGCAATTTGGCTTACGAACGCGGTGAAGAGCGTGGAAAGAATCACCGCGGCAAGGGCGACCCAGGCCGCCGAACGCAGTCCCGGCAGAATTTCGTCGCGCAGGAGCGCGGAAGAGAGCGCTACGTGAATTATTCCGAAAGGAGAGCTTACATTGAACGGGAGCGATACCTCATAAACGCGAGGAGGGCCATTCAAAATGCGAATCTGCTGAGCGAAAGGCGCCTGGACAAGATCCGAGAGATTCGGGCGCGCTTGGAGCGTCTTGCCGACAAGAGAGGAGTCGCTCGAGAGCAGGACACTACCGCTATTGTCGGTGATCGTGATTTCGTAAATTGAGGCGGAGAAACTTATATCGGATTCGATCAGAGCTGAAAGGCCAGGATTTGTGCTGAGAGTCTGCTGGACGTAATCGTGAATGTCGGCGGGATTAGAGGACGCTGGCGTAGCGCCACGAGCTGCCGATTCTCGCAGAGCTTCTTGAGCCAAATCAAAGACTTGGTGCAAGACAAAGTTCGAGCGGTCATTGGCCTGCGCGATTACTTGCCGGGTCAACTTCGCGACATACAGGCACGAGATAACGGCCACGACCAGCAATACCAATGCGGCCGTCGCCAGGGTGAACTTATTTTTCAGACTCAACGACATTTTTTCGTGCAGCCTCGTACTCTTTCAGCTTGTTGTGAAGCGTCTTCAGGCTGATGCCCAGTAAATCGGCCGCGCGGGTCTTATTTTGATTCGTGGCATTGAGCGTCTGAAAGATGAGTTCCCGCTCGGCGGCCTCAACTGTTGTGCCGGGAGGAAAGCGCAGGCCAGAAAGCTCGCCGGTTTGGGCCATCGGACCGTGAGCAAAGCCCTCGGGCAGATGCGCCCGGCCGATCGTGCCATGGTCAGAGGCAATCGCGGCGCGTTCGAGGATATTGCGAAGCTCGCGCACATTCCCCGGCCAGGTATAGGCTTTGAAGAGATCCATGACTTCGGAATTTACAGTGAGGACCTGCCGCCCGTGTTTCTGGTTCATTTCACGCAGCAATTGTTCGACAAGGGCAGGCAAATCATCCTTGTGTTCGCGCAACGGCGGCAAGTGAATTTGGAAGACATTGAGCCGGAAATAGAGGTCCTGTCGAAGATGCCCCTGAGCCACGGCTTGCTGCGGGTCCTTGTTGGTGGCGGCGAGCACGCGGACATCGATCGGCGTTTCCACCTTGCTGCCTATGCGCCGAATTTTGTGATCTTCGAGGACACGTAAAAGTTTGGATTGTGTTGCGGCAGGCATTTCGCCGATTTCATCGAGCAGAAGCGTGCCGCCATCGGCCAATTCGAAACATCCCAGGCGGCGCTCCGCCGCACCGGTAAAAGCGCCCTTCTCGTGGCCAAACACTTCGCTTTCCATCAGGGATTCGGGAATCGCGGCACAATTTATGGCCACGAAGGGCTGATTGGCGCGCGGCGAAAGCTGATGAATTGTGCGCGCGACGATTTCCTTGCCGGTGCCGGTTTCACCAGTGATCAAAACCGAGGCCGTCGACGGGGCAGCGGTTTCGATCTGCCGCATAACATCGACCATGGTTTTCGAGGTTCCCACCATTTCGCCAAGGCGGCCTGCATCGCGGAGTTGGCGCGTGAGAGCAGCCACTTCTCTGCGGTCGCGGAGTTTGCCCATCGCGCGGTCGAGCAGCGAGCGCAGGACCGGAGGCTTGAGCGGCTTTTCGATATACCAAAACGCACCGGCTTCGATGGCTTGCACCGCACGCTCGTCCGAGCCGCGGCCGGTGATGATGATGACGGGAGTGTCGGGAGCGGTTTCGTGGAGGTGGCGCAAAAGATCCAAGCCGTTCATGCCCGGTAATTCGACGTCAGCAAGAACCACCGCGGGCTGAAACTCTGAAAACTTCGCGATGCCGTCTTCGCCTGTTGCAACGCCGAGAATTTCGCAGCCCCATTTGCGCAAAAGCGCTTCGTAGCCCTTGCGCGCGTTTTCCTCGTCCTCCACGATGAGAACCCGGTGCGAGAATGTCGCTTGGCTGGACATTTGCTTCAATTTATCACAGCCAAGCGACGGAAAGCCAAGTCGTTGCGTTTGTTATGCTCCTAACAAGCGTTGGCAGTGACGCTTTCCGCCGCCGGCTCCCTCAGCAGATCGGCCTGCTTCTTGATTTGTCTGAAGAGAGAGGTTGCTCGTAGGAGCATGAGTGTAGGCCCAAGCGCCGCTTTTGCTTTCCCACAATGGCGCTCTCCTGTTTCTGAATGGCACATCATTACAAATAAAAATAGCTACTTGATTAGTTATCACCAATCGCCTAGGATTCCTTCCCATTCTGGCACAGGGCCGCAACAGTTTGTTTCGGTGGAAGCTTGCAACTATTGACAGCCGTGCCATTTAGGGATTTTTCCAGATTTGGTTCGAGGCTTGCTGTGAAATCGCAGGAGTCTGTTCCGTACTGGTTCGGATGATCGAGAGCGCATGAAAGCCGGATCTCATGTAAGCGAAAGCGCGGCATCACCGGGTTTGCCAGTTATTGAGCGGCAAGAGATGGCCACGGTGCTGATTGTTGACGATGAGGATGCGGCGCTGCGCCTGTGCAGCGATATTGCGGCAGAAGTTGGGCTGCGGGTGCGGACGGCCACAACTACCGAGCAAGCGCTTGAAATACTCGATGAGCTTCCGGTGGATATGGTCATTACCGACCTTCGCGTACCCGAGTTAGGTGGTTTGGAGTTATTGCGCCGGCTGCGCGAACATTATCCGGGAGTCGCCGTGCTGGTTTTGACGCAGTACGGAACGATTCAGACAGCGGTTGAGGCTACCAGATTGGGTGCGGCCGACTACGTTACGAAGCCCTTCCACATTGATGAGCTGAGGCGGAAATTGCAGCGGGTGGTTCATGAACAGCAGTTGGATCAGGAGAACCGCGTTCTGCGGGAGCAGCTTCGCACCCGGCCGGGATACAAAGAACTGATTGGCACCTCTCCCAAAATGCAGCGCGTCTACAGGCTGATTGAAAAGGTGAGCCAGCACAGCTATCCGGTGCTCATCCTCGGAGAAAGCGGTACCGGCAAAGAGCTTGTTGCGCGCTCGATCCATTTTTCTGGCTCGCGCAAAAACAAGCCCTTTGTGCCCGTGGACTGCTCCGCATTGGCCCCCACTCTGGTTGAATCGGAGCTCTTCGGATACGTGAAAGGCGCTTTCACTGGCGCGATGCACAACAAGCAAGGCATGTTTGAGAGCGCCGATCAAGGCACGCTTTTCCTGGATGAGATAGGGAATCTTCCGACCGATATGCAGGCGAAGCTGCTGCGCGCGGTCCAGGAGCGCGAGGTCAAGCCGGTTGGCTCGACTGAGCGTGTTTCGGTGAGTGTGCGCATCATCGCGGCTACCAACCGCGATTTGGAGATCGCAGTGCGGGATGGCGACTTCCGGCAGGACTTGTTCTTTCGCTTGAATGTGGTCCAGATCAAGCTGCCGCCGCTGCGGGAGCGTAAAAGCGACATTCCTTTGCTGGTGCAGGCTTTTCTGGACAAATTTGCCGATCCCGGCCGTCCCACGCCAGTGCTGGCGGAGGATGCGATCGCGCGGCTGACGGCATATGACTGGCCGGGGAACATCCGCGAACTTGAGAACGCCATTGAACGCGCGGTTGCACTGGGCTCCGGGCCGATTTTGCACTCCGGAGATCTGCCGTCAAATCTCCAGTACGGCAGCCCGGGAGAAAGAATCCCGAGTCCCGATGAAGTTACAACGCTCGAGGAAATGGAGCGCCGAGCTATTCTGCGGGCTCTGCGCGAAACAAATGGAGACAAACTTGTCGCGGCGCGCCTGCTCGGAATAGGCAAGACAACTCTCTATCGAAAGCTGAAGCAGTATCGTGTCGACGAAGGCGCGGTATAGTCTTTTAGATTCCTCCTCAGTTTGCAGCACATCTTTGGCTTGGGAGCAAGTCCCCATACGGGAGTCAGTTTTTTCGGAGTGGGAATAAGCTAGCCTGCAAACTCCTTGTTCATTCCGCGCAAGTGACTAATTTAAGAGATTTTGCCGTTTCGCTGCCGATGGTAAGCGCAGTGCATATGTCATGGCGGAGGAATCAGTTTGAACTACATACAAGAGTACAGAATCCACAGATTTCTTCGTCGTGCGCTGGATATTGCGCTGTTTGCAGGCGGTGTTCTGCTCGCGTGCTATAGCGTATTGCATACGGGACGATGAGGAATTATGTCACGCCCTTTTTGGCTGAGGCCGTTGCGCTTTACAGAGAAGTCGATCGTCCTAACGGAAAATGTTATCCGCTTGGCTACGCGACGCGAACCGTTGGAAGGATTGCTTCGCAGCAGTGCACTCTTCCTCGCCGAATCCACGAATGCCGATCGTGTGGGTGTTTGGGGGGAAGAAACGCCTGGAGAAACTATCTGGCAAGGGTATTTGGCGCAGAGCGATTCGAGCGGATTGTCTTCCGAAGCCAGCAAGGTCAACGCTTTCGAAGCCTTCCCGGCGGAGTTCACTGATTCCAGCTCTCCCCTGGAATTCTTCGCTCCAGTTTTTCCCGTTGGTCCACGGGATTTCTTCGAGGGCATGTCAGTGGCCATCGGGATGCCGTTGAAGGTTGATGGCCGCATTCTCGGGGCATTGTTGCTTGCAGCAATGCGTCCAGGCAAACTTGCCAGCCGCGACACGGTGGAGAACGCCGCTGCGGAGATCGCGATTTCCCTTTTCGCGAACCGGCTCCGCGAGCAGCAAGAGCGCACTCAACAGTCCCTTCAACTCCGGGACGAAATTGACAACCGGATCCTTACCGGTGTCGGAGCGGAAAAGGTTCTCAGTCGCATAACGGAAGCAGCGGCGCAGCACACTGGTGCGCGATTTGTGGGAGTCGCCCGCCGAACCGACGTCGGATTACAATGGGAAGCGCTCTCCGGGCCGTACCCGCCTGCACCGTCATTGCAGCAGTCCCTTTTCACTGTGGCTACAGCGGTGTTTCTCGACCGTGATCCTGTGATCCAGGATTTCCCGAATGGGTCATCAGCGGGATTATCGGTCGTCGGGCTGCCAATCGATTTTTCAAACGAAGAATCGCAGCTTCTACTTGCCGGTTATCGCTGCGGAGATCGCATTCCGGTAGATACTTTGGACGGCTTCCGCACGCTGGCGGCCAATGCGCGCTTTTTGGCCACGTCGCGTGAAACCCACATTGCCTATCGCGCCCTTTTCGAATCCACCTCCGAGGCGCTGGTGCTTGCCGATTCCCAGGGCAGAATCCTCGAGGCGAATCGCCGCGCGCGCGAGCTCCTGCATTGGAAAAGTGACCTCGGCCAAAGCATCGCGCTGGCGGAATTCTTCGAGCAACCGTCCTCAAGTGACTTCGACCAATGGTTCGGTTGCGGTTCTTCAGCTGCCCGCGCGCCGAAGCTGGAAGCGAGGCTGGAAAGCGGGCTCGAGGTTCGTATCGTCTTGCGACAGACCCTTGGAGGAAGTCAGCGCTTGCTTCTTGTGCTTGAGGAAGGTCATCTGGTCCAACGCGCGGAGAACCGCTGGAGGCAAGCGCAGGCGGAGTTATGCAGCGTCTTGGACGCCGTCGAGGCCGGCATTTTGCTGGTAGCGCGTGATGGCTCCATTCGCCTCACAAATTCACGCTTTGGAATGCTGTTTGGCTTGGATGCTCAAATCATTGGCAGCCTCAAGACGTTTGACGATCTCTCGAAATTCATTCAGATGCGCTTTCGTTCTCCGTCGGCTTATCGTGCGCCCTGGGAATCGTTTCTAAACGGTGCTGGCGATCCGGTTCATGACAAGCTCGAGATGGGGTCGCCAACGGGACGCGTACTGGAACGGTACGCGCGCCCGATACTCGATGATGAGGGGCAGTGTCAAGGCTGGCTCGAAGCCTATTGGGATGTTACCGCCCAAACGCAACTCCATTCCAAGCTGCAGCAGACCGAGAAATTGGCTGCCGTCGGGCATCTCGTCTCCGGCATTGCGCATGAGCTGAACAACCCGTTGACTTCGATAATGGGTTACGCACAACTGCTGCGAAGCCATCCGCTCTCGGGCGGCAAGGGTGCCGAGGCGCGGTTGATTTTCGAAGAAGCGGAGCGCGCCAGCCGCATTGTCAAAAATCTACTCGCCTATGCCCGAAGGGCGGAGCCTGAGCGCGCCCCCACAAACGTGAATCTGATTGTCGAGCGAACCGTTGCGCTTCGCAGTTACGAGCTGAAAATCCAAAACGTGGACATCAGTAGCGATTTGGATCCTCATCTGCCCACAACTCTGGCCGATGCCCACCATCTCCAGCAGGCCATCTTGAATCTCCTCATCAACGCGGAGCAGGCCATCCTCGGCAGCCGCAAGCAAGGACATATTCAGGTGCGCACCAAAATGCTCGCGGGATCGCGCTTCACAATCGAAGTCTCCGACGACGGCCCCGGCATACCGCGGGAAATCTCCGCCCGCGTTTTCGATCCGTACTTCACTACGAAACCCAGCGGCGTCGGCACGGGTCTGGGGCTGGCTATCGTGCGCCGCATTGCGGAGCAGCATGAAGGAAAAGTGAGTTTTGAGAATCTTCCAGCAGGAGGTGCCAAATTCACGCTGGAGTTTCCGCTCCTCCCGGTTCCGGCGGCCGAATCCTCTTCCATTGAAGCGAAGGAGCCGAACGCGCAGAAACCAGCCTCCGCCCATGTCCTCGTCGTGGAAGACGAGCCAACCGTCGCCCAGTTGGTGGCGGATGTTCTTCGCGACGATGGACACGACGTTGAAGCGGTGATCGATAGTCAGGAGGGGCTTGAGCGTGTTTCCCGTCGCCGCTTTGACCTGATTATCTGCGATCTGCGTATGCCGCGCCTGGATGGTCCGGCGTTTTATGACGCGCTGGTTCGCGCCCGCAGCACAGCGCGCCATCGCATGCTCTTCATCACAGGCGATACGCTGGGGCCGCACACGATCGAATTCTTGAAATCCCACGAACTACAATTCCTGACCAAACCCTTCCTCGTCGAGGAACTCAAGCTCGCCGTTTACCGCGTTTTGGAGCGCGCAGCCCCCGCGGGATTGGCCGGCGCGGAGGCTCACGGATGAAGGATATTGCTGAAGTTGTAACAGACCAGGCTGTAGTTCAGTGGAAGAAGAATCAGGTGCTCATTGGCATGCCCGAGAGCGATGAGTGCGACGAATTGTTTCGCTGCCTCAGAGACGCCACGCTGCCGGGAGAAATCGCCGTGGCATCCACTTTTATGGAATTAGAATCGCGCGCCGCACGCGATCTGCCTGCCATTATTGTGCTGAGTGAGAAGATCGTGCGCGCGAGCACGCCGTTAGCGGAAGCAGCACACCGGCTGACGGTTTTCGCGCCTGTGATTGTGCTGGCGTCGTCGGAGCGGCAGTCCGAGGTGGTGGGCTTGGTGGTTTCGGGCGAAGTTGATTTTGTGACTATTGAGGGCGAATTTGTCTCGGTGGCGACAGCCTTTGTTGAGCGCCGCCTTAAGTGGCCGCAAGGGTATTCGCGTGAATTTCGCTCAGCGTGGAGTGCGGACGCACCGTCCGATTTCGCGGAGATCCTTCGTCACGAAATCAATAACCCGCTCACCGGCATTCTCGGAAACGCGGAACTGCTTCTTTCACAGCTTCGGGACAAGCTTCCCCCGCTTTCCGTTCAGCGGCTTGAGACGGTGGTCGATCTCGCGGTGCGGTTAAGGGAGAAAGTTCGCCGTCTGGCTGAACCTCGTCGCGCTGAGCCTCAGGCTCACAGGTCGAGCGCTCGTTCGGCTTGAGCGCTCCCGCGCAATTTCAGCCGCCGCTCGCCTCTGAAATCAGCTGTGCCACACCATCCGCAAATTTCTCTTTCGGTGTGATCAGGCTTAGCACGATGTGGTTTCGGGCTGCAAAATCGTAGAAGTGCCCCGGGTGAACGTGCACGCGATTTGTTTGCAGAAGCCGAAGCGCAAACTCCTCGTCATCGATAGTCGCGGGCAGTCGAATCACCGAATACCATCCACCTTCCATCTCCAGGCGTGAGCATGCGTGCTGCGGCACGATCTGCCGGTCGAGTTCCGCGAGATTCCCTTTCACGCGGCTCAAAAGCTGCCGTTGCAATTCCTGCCGCTCGGTGAGCAGGGCAGGCAGGGCCAACTGAACAGGAGCATTCATCGAAAGATAGGTGTCGGCGATCACTTCGAGGCGCGAAATGGCTTCGCTTTTCAACTTTGCCGGCCCACTGATGACGAGCCAGGAAGCTTTCATTTGCGGGAGGCCGCAGATTTTCGATACGCCGCTGGTCGTGAACGTCAGCGTACCTTCATTTCGCACCAGGCTCAGAGGTGTGGAACTTTCCAAGGGGAAGTCCAGGAAAACCTCATCCGCGATGAGCGCGAGCCCTCGTGCGGCGCAGATTTCATTCAGTTGCTGCAACTCCGGTTTCTTTATGTAATGCCCTGTAGGGTTATTGGGATTCACGACCACAATCGCGCGCGAGCGCGCTGTGATTGCATTTTGCAAAGCGTGAAAATCGATTTGCCATCCATGATCGTAGAGAAGCGCGTAGCGCACCAGCTTCACATCGTGGAGGTCCGCCAGAAAGTCAAAGAGCGGATAGCCGGGCGCAGGGATCAGAACCTCGTCGCCAGGATTGCAAAGCAGTTGGAATGTGAACGAGTACGCCTCACTGGTGCTGGTATTGATAAAAATGTCATCGAGGGGGACGTGCTTACTGCGCTCGGCGTAGTATACCGCGACGGCTGCACGGGCGGCGCGCATTCCTCGCGGATCGGGCTCGTATCGGAGAGCTGCTGGATTCGTGAGTGCACGCAGAATGCTTTGCTCGTTATATGTGAATCCGCACTCTGTGGGATTGGAGACGGTTAGGTCGAGCAAAGGCTTCCTGCTTGCACGGGCGGCGGCAAGAGCCTGGCTCAACCGGTTCGCGCTGAGATTCCAATTTGTGCGATCCGCGAACATGCAGTTCAATCGCCCTTCTTCGCGATTCCGAAGCCTTCAGCCCCCGAAGGTTAGCACGAATCTGTGGGCGCGCCTGGCGCCCGCGCAATTCCCCATGTGCCAATCCGGTTGCTATGGAAGCCAACTTCTCCTACCATTGGCGTGTCTTCTCGCGTTATGCATGGGATTCGCGCTTGCAAGGCGCATTAGAACAGTCAAATGCCGCGACCTCCTCGATTGATGGTGCTCGACCCCGCAGGGACACGACGTGAAGTCTCTGTCACATCCTTTCCGTTTCGTGTCGGCCGGCAAACGGGGAACGAGCTCGTGCTGCGCGACAGCCGCATCAGCCGGCTGCAAGCACAAATAACAGCGGCGAATGGTTCGTGCTTTGTCGAAGACCTTGGCAGCCGCCACGGCACTTTCGTAAACGGTCAGCGCATTTCCGGCCTGCATCCGCTGTCTGGAAAAGACACCATTGATTTTGGCATGCCCGATACATTCAAGCTGGTTTACCTGGGCGATGAGCCGACCCTCGAAGAGCTGATCGAGCAGGTGGAAAAACCCGCTCCCGCCACTCCCGGCGCGCAGGGACTCTATCATCTCGGTGTGCTGCTGGAAGTAGCGCGGACGCTGGGTTCGGGACTATCACTGGAAGATGTGCTTTCCGCGGTAGTCGACGCGGCGATTCGCATCACGCGCACCGAGCGCGGCGTTCTGTTGCTGGCAAACGATGCGGGCGAACTCACACCCAAGGTTGCTCGCGACGCGAAAGGCGACTTGATCGCCGCGGATCAGCTGAAAATCTCTTCCGGGGTGCTGAAGCGGGTGGCTTCCTCGCGGCGCGAACTGATTGTCAGCGACACCGGCGACGAGGCTACCGTTGGACAGCAGGCCAGCGTCGCATCCCTCTCCCTGCTGACGATCGTTGCCATCCCCATTGAAAAGCTTCCCGTGATCGCTTCCGTGGACGTCACCATCACGTCAGAGGAAGCAGAATTGCTTGGCGTGCTGTATCTCGACAGCCGTTCGCCATCAGCAGCCTTCACCGATATCGACCGCGAAGTGGTTCGCACGCTCGCGCGCGAAGCCGCTAACGTGATCGAGAATGCGCGCCTTTTTTCCGCGTCGCGCGCCAAAGCACGGCTCGATCACGAGATCGAGATTGCCAGCCAGATTCAGCGTGAATTGCTGCCCAAGGCGTTTCCGCAAATGCCGCACGTAGCGGTCACGGCCTCAACTCTGGCGTGCCATTCGGTGGGAGGAGATTGCTTTGATGTTGTGGCTCTCAACGGCGGCCGCTTTGGGTTTTTCGTGGGCGACGTGGCCGGGAAGGGAATTGCCGCTTCTCTGCTCGCAACGCTGTTGCAAGGTGTCTTTTACACGACGGCGGCCTTGGATATTCCTCTGGTCGAAGTCACCACGCGGGTCAATCAATTCCTGTGCGAACGCTCGAGCGACGACCGCTATGCCACTTTATTCTATGGCGTCCTGGATCCGCAGGGCGCTCTCGAATACGTCAATGCCGGGCATGTGCCGCCGCTGATCCGCCGCGCATCGGGCGAGCTTGTCGAGTTGTCTTCCTCCAATTTTCCCGTGGGCATGTTTCGAGAGGCAGAGTTTGCTTCGCAGCGCGTTTCGCTCGCCCCGGGGGATTACCTGGTGATTTACAGCGACGGCGTTTCGGAGGCGCGGAATCTCCGCGACGAAATGTTCGAGCAGGAGCGTCTGAGCTCGTTAATGCGCGATTTTTCCGGCGCTGGTGTGGAGCAGCTTGCGGAAGCGATTGGGTCGGGAGTGAGGAATTTCACGGGCGGCGCTCCGCAGGCAGACGACATCACCATGGTCGTCATTCAATATAAGGGCTGAAATGGCCTACGAGCCGGTCGAAGAGTAATTCCGCGTTCCCATATTCCACGCAAAAATGGCGAGCGCCAGAAATCCGGCCGCGACAACCGGCACAAAGGGCAAATACTCCGGCGTAATCGAGTGGCCCAGCAAGCGCACGCTGGGATAGAACGAAGCCAGGCCGAACGGAATAATCCAGCACAGGAAAAATTGCACTGCGCCGGAATAGATGGTGAGCGGATAACGCCCGAAATTGATCATGTTCCACACCGGCGGATGCACGCCAACGCGGTCTTCGAACCAAAAAGAAATCGTTGTGAGCAGGAGAAACACCGAAATGTAAATCACGCCTGCGCATGCGCCCCAAAAGATCAGCAGCAGAAGGTGCCCCGCGGTCCAATGCACATGCAGATCGCGCGATGACAGCCAAATGCAAAAAAGCCCCGTGGCGATTTCCTGCATGGATTCGAGGCGGAACTGCTCGAAAAGGACCTGGAACAGCGTGGAAACAGGCCGCAGCATCACGCGGTCGAACTTTCCTTCAATGATGTAATTGTTCCCGAAATCATACATGTTCAGGCTGACGATGTTGAAGATTCCCGCGGGAAGCAGCGAGAAGCCGTAGAGAAAAATCTCCTCCGGTTCAGTCCACCCTGCAAGGCTGGGTGCCTTATTGAAAAGCACCAGGACGAAGCAAAGGCCAAAAATCGTGGCCGCAAAACTTGTTAATGTCGAAACGGCGAAATCTCCGCGGTACTCCATGCGCATCTTCGCATATTGAGAAAAGTATTCTGAGAAGAGCATGCAGTGCCGCGAGAATTCGTGCCACATGCGCCTCAACGGGCCTTGTCGGCGTGCGAGCGTAGCTGAATTTTCCGTTGCAGCCATTCCTTATCCTCCGTGAATGGTGATTTTCTTCGTTGCGCGCTCCCACCACCAGTGCGCCGCGAAAAGCAAAATCACCACCCAGACCCATTGAACGCAGAGCAGCTCGATTGCCTTCTGCACCGAAAATCTTCCCAGGTAAATCGAAAGCGGCGTGTAGGCGATGTGCTCGAACGGCAGCCAGGCGAGCACATCCGCAATCGCTTTGGGAAAATAAGTCATCGGAATCAGCAAGCCCGACAGCAATTCGATCAGCCAATACTTCGCACGAATCATCGCCAAGATCGATTTCAGCGGAATCGCGCAGGTACCGATCATAAAGTTGATGGCGGCCATCAGAAAAAACGACCCGAGCACGCCAATGAGGAACAGTGCAAAATCTGTTCTCGAGGCCGGCCCTTGCACCGGAAAAATAAGACTCACCACGATTGCCGTGGGAACGGTCAGTAACCCCAGCCGGAATGCGGACTCTCCCATTGCGCGAAAAATCCACATCCATTGCACAGAGACCGGCTTGAGCAAATCTTTTGTGATCGTGCCTTCGATCACCTCATAGGCCATTTCCTGGTCGATGGTGTTCCAGTAAAACGATCGGATAATCCAGCCGACGCTGACATAGGTGATGATTTGCGGGAGGTTGAATCCAGCGATCGAACCGGAGGCATGGCGAAACACCGCGCTCCAAATGAAATAATAAATCGTGACGTTCAGGAAATAGGTGATGATTCCGGTGAAATAGCGCAGCCGGAACGCCAGAATGTTGACGAATCCGATGCGCGTGAATTCCACGTACGGAACGAGCGCCGATTGTATTCGCGATGCCAAATTTTATTCCTGCTTCTGGCGAACCGTTTTCTGACTGCTTATAATTGCTTCAATGTTCTGGAAGCGCCTTAGCTCCGACGTAACCGCCATTGAAGGCCCGGTGCGCATCCCCGCGTCCATCAGCCATCCCCAATTCGAAGAGGCCTGGAAGGAATTCGACCGCCTGAATAATTTTGTTCACAACCGCGGCCCCATCAAATGGATTCGTTCGAGTTTCGACGCTCTTCTCGCGATTGGGGCCGCCACAGGACTGAAACTGTGGCATCAGCATGGCCCTTTGATTGTCGTCCTCGTGGCAATCTACCTGGGTCTCGTTTTTGCCTACACGCAAATCATGAAAGCTCGGTTCATTCACTGGCGATGCCCGCGGTGTCATTCGGAATGGCCCGGCACAAAAAAAGAAAAAGATTCTCGCTGCCGCACCTGCGGCCTGCGCTTGCACGAAATGGCTTGAGTCACGCGTTCGCTGCCGCCTCTTGAATGCACTTCCATGCGCGCTCCACATGATGCAATTCCGTGTTCGTTTGGCCGATGCTCATTCGCAGCACGAGTTTGCCGTTCAATCGAGTATGCGTCAGAAGCATTTTCCCGCTCTGATTCACGCAATCGAGAATGCGCTGATTGATTTCATCGCCGCCACGATGCCGCAAACAAACCAAGTTCAGCGGCGCAGGCGCGGCCAGCTCAAAATCCTTGTCGGCACGCACCAACGAAGTAAATTTCTGTGCGAGCTCCACATGCCGCCGGACGTGATGTTGTAAGCCCTCGACTCCATAATGGCGGATCACAAACCAGAGTTTCAATGAACGGAAGCGCCGTCCGAGTTGAACTTGCCAGTCGCGATAATCGATCACCGCGCCCGATTCCGTCGCCGCGTTGCGCAGATACTCCGGCAGCACGCTCATGGTGCGGATCAGCTCATTGCGGTCTGCGACGAACAGGCATCCGCAATCGAAATTTGTGAACATCCACTTATGCGGATTGAAGCAGTAGCTGTCGGCGAACTTCATTCCATCGTGAATCCAGCGGAATTCGGGACAAAGAGCAGCAGTGCCGCACATCGCCGCGTCCACGTGCAGCCAGACCTTATTTTCTTCGCAGATTTCCCCGATGGCGCGCACGGGATCCATTCCGTTCGATGAAGTTGTGCCGACGGTCGCGCAGACAAAAAACGGAACGCGACCGGCCGCACGGTCACGCTGAATTTCCGCCGCCAGCGCTTCGGGCTTCATCGCGAACTCTTCGTTCACTTCAATCAGCCGCAAGTTTTTGCGCCCAATGCCTGCAATCCCGACCGCTTTTTCGATGGACGAGTGCGCCTGCGCAGACGTGTACGCAACTAATCTCCCATCGCATCCGCGCTCATTCGATGCGTATTGCGTCACGCGCTCCCTGGCGGCAAGCAGCGCGCAAAGCGTGGAATTTGACGCTGTGTCCTGAATCACGCCGCTGCCTGTGCTCGTGGAGAGAAATTTCTGCGGCAAATCGAGCATCTCAACGAGCCAATCCGACACGAGCGTTTCCAGCTCCGTGCATGCCGGACTGGTTGCCCAAAGCATTCCTTGGACTCCAAATCCTGACGAGAGCATGTCGCCCAAAATTGATGGAAACGAGCTGTTCGATGGAAAGAACGCAAAAAAATTCGGCGATTGCCAGTGCGTGATTCCCGGCAGAATCAGCTTTTCAACATCCTGCAACATGGCTTCGAACTTCTCGCCATGCTGGGGTGCGTGCCGGGGCAGTGAGGCGCGTATTTCTCCGGGTTTCACCCGCGACATCACCGGAAACGATTCGATTTTCTGGTAGTAGTCCGCGATCCAGTCCACCATTTCTTTGCCGTGCCGGCGAAATTCCTCCGCGCTCATATGAAATACGAGGTCTTTAGCTTTCTGGTTCATCTGGCTCTCTCGTGCCATTTACATTTACATCGCGACTTCGTGCAGCGCTTCGCCTGCGTAAATTCGTTTGACTACTTCTTCGATCGGCTCGTCTTCGATGAGCAGGTCGCGCACTTCCACAGTATTCAGAATTTGCCGAATCAAATCCGCAGTGGCGAGCCGTGTGCGGTCAAATCGAATGCGAAATGTCAACTGGTCCACCTGCTCAAGCTCCATTCCATCGCGCACGAAGGCGCTGACGCCCGCGAGTTGCATCGAATCCTTTACAGCAAACTTGATTTGTTTTGTGCGGAGAAGTTTCTGCTTCAGCACGCCAAGCGGCCCGTCATAAAGCAGGCGGCCATGATCGATAATCATGATTCGGCGGCAAAGTTCCTCGATGTCGTCGAGATCATGCGTTGTCAGCAGCACGGTGGTTTGAAATTCGCGGTTGATGGCGCGCAGAAATTTGCGAATCTGGTCCTTGGCGACCACGTCGAGGCCAATGGTCGGCTCGTCGAGAAAAAGCAGCGGGGGATTGTGAAGCAGCGCCGCGGCCAGATCGCAGCGCATCCGCTCGCCGAGAGATAATTTGCGCACCGGCGTGAACAGATAATCCTGGATTCCTAAAATTTCGTTGAATTTCTCCATGCGCTCGCGGAAATCCTTCTCCGGAACTTCATAAATGCGCCGCAGCAGCTTGAATGATTCGACGACGGCAATATCCCACCACAACTGTGTGCGCTGTCCGAACACGACGCCGATGCTCTTTACGTATTGCCGCCGCTGTTTGTATGGCAGAAAGCCGTTCACTCGTGCTTCGCCAGAGCTGGGCATCAGGATTCCAGTAAGCATTTTGATACTGGTCGATTTTCCCGCGCCGTTTGGGCCGATGTAGCCAACCATCTCGCCGCGATCCACGGCGAAACTGACGCGATCCACCGCTTTCACCATGGTGTAATCGCGGATGAAGAGATTTTGAATAGAGCCCCAGACACCTTCGCGCCGTTTGAAGGTGCGAAAGTCCTTGGAGAGTTCGCGAACATCGATCAGCGGCGCATCCATCATTGCCATTGCGCAACCGATTTTAGCATGGAGGCATTCCCGTCTGAGTTACGCGGAAGGAGGCGCAAACGGATTTCAGCTCGTCCGGCGCATGCGAATCGGTTGCGAAGTAGGCAAAAGGTGGTCGGCTCAAAAACGATACGCAACACCAATAGACGGCACTTGGTTATGCGTTAGACCTGTCGCGGCGTACTGATAAAAGTCGTTCTCCCTCGGCCCTTCCAGCACCCAATCGCGATACTCGGCCCGAATGAACCAGTGCGCGGAAGCCCTGAACTCGATGCCACCCCCGATGTTGATGGTGAATGGATCGGATTCCAGAACGCCGTTCATGGCGACTCGATGCACATCAATAATACCCAGCCCGGCAGTAAGGAACGGGCGCACGCGGCTTTTCACACGAAACTCGTGCACGTAGTTGACCGCGAAAAAGTGTGCGTGCGCAATGGTTGGAAACCATGCCGATCCACAGTTCACATGTTCGCAACGCTGACTCTCTGTTATGTCTGCCGGTGCATAGGAGTAACTTGCCTCAATGGCTTCGTGGGGGTTCATCCAAAAGAGAAAGCCTGCAAACAACCGGCCCGATGACGCGACGTGGGTGGTCAACAAGACCGTTTGGCTAACAGGTGGGCTGCCGAACTGAATTGATGAATCGAGAAAATGATCGTTCCAGACGGAAGCGCCTCCCTCGGCGAATAGCTCCCATCTCTGTGCGGGCCGCTGCGCCAAGGTAGATGTGGTGCATA
Organism: Candidatus Acidiferrales bacterium; assembly: GCA_030037335.1. Lineage (GTDB taxonomy): Bacteria > Acidobacteriota > Terriglobia > Acidiferrales > UBA7541 > DAHUXN01. The sequence continues at coordinate 24,435 of JASHRN010000154.1, forward strand.
GAAACAATCCCCAAGCGACGGCTGCCAGACGGAAGAGGTTCGGACGCAGCCGCCAGCCCTCTGGCGAGAAGCCAACAATGGTATTCAAGGCGGACTCACCGGGCATCACTTATGAAGGACCTTTTCTTTAGTTTGGTACTGTTACCGAATAGGCTGATATTTGACGTTAATGCGATACACAGTTTAGCGTATATTGCGGGGTAACCTATACTCTACTCGCGGTCGAGCGGGGATTTATGTTCTAAACAATACGTCTTCACGATTGAACATGCGCACGGCCGCCGAAAGCGCAATCGCGGCATAAACGCACGTCATGCCGAAAATTGCGGCGATATAAGCCCAAGGATAGCTTCCGCCCATGAGGACCTTGCTGAGCACAGAAATATTCAGGATAGGCACAAGCGCCGTTTTCCAGCTTAGTTCGATTCCAGGCATCATGCCGATGATTCCCGGCAGAACCACAACGAACACCATAGGCGAAACATAGCTCTGCGCTTCGCGGTAGCTCTTGGCGTAAAGCGCCACAGCGATCAGCACCGATGCAAATAACGCGGCCAGCGGCAGCAGAACCATCGTCAGCGAAAGCAGGGATCCAGCATTGATGGAGATTTGCAAGTCAGAGGTACCCATACCGAACTCAGCGCGCTTGCTCCAGACAAAGGCCAGCGAGCCAATCGACAGCGCCGAACTTACCACCGAAGCAGTGAATACCGTTAGAAATTTCCCGAAGGCGAGGTCTGCGCGAGAGATCGGGCTCGTAAGGACGGTTTCCATCGTACCTCGTTCTTTTTCGCCGGCGGTCAAATCCATGGCCGGATACATCCCGCCGGTAAAGCACCAAATGATGATCATATAGAGAACGAAGCCGCCGATGAGCTCTGCGCCCACTTTGGATGGCGGCGCGACATTTTGCGCATCGATTTGAAAAGGACTCAGCAGGCTTACCGGAACGCCGCGGGCTTCCAGCGCCGCACGCGCCACGCTGTCGCGATAAGCGGAGAAAAACGTTTGCAGCCGGTCGCGCGCCAGCTCTGACTTCTCATCTCCCTCGAAATACCCGATGCTGATTTGGGGTGTTTTGCCCGCCGCAACGTCGGAATCGAATCCTGCCGGGATCACTGCCACGGCGCGAATTTTCTTGTCAGTCACTTCCTGTCGGGCGTCGGATTGATATGGCTGAACGTCGATTTTTGAAACTTTGCTGAGCGCCGCCATGAGCTTGGGCGCATATTCACTGCCCTGGATCATGACGGCGGATGCTTCACGATGAGCTTCGGTCTCCGACTTGGAACCGAAGTAGCCCACAACCATCATCAACAGGGGAAACGCGACAACCGGAATGATGACCATTGAGCGAATGGTGCGTTTATCCCGCAGCATGTCACGCAATTCCTTGCGGTAAACAATCAGCGCTTTGCTCAAACTCATCGGCCGTCTCCCGAAACTTCGACGAAAACGTCTTCCAAGGTGTCTTTCCGGTAGCGATCCCGCATCTCTTCGAGCGTCCCTTCGGTGCGAAGTTCGCCGCCGTGAATAATTCCGATGCGGTCGCACAGCTTTTCCACTTCTGTCATCACGTGCGTCGAGAAAATCACGGTCTTTCCCTGATCGCGGCACTGCCGAATGAAATCAATAATCGAGCGCGCGGTCATCACATCGAGCCCACTTGTCGGCTCGTCAAAAATCATCACGGAGGGATTGTGAATCAGCGTGCGCGCGATGGAGACTTTCTGCTTCATGCCCGTGGAAAGCTTCGCACAACGGCGGTCGCGGAATTCCTCCATGTCCAGCGCCTTGAAAAGCTCGGCGGCGCGTTGCTTTATCGTTGCGGAATCCAAGCCGTAGAGCTGGCCGAAATATTCCACCGTCTCAAATGCAGTCAGCCGGTCGTACAAAGCTGTTGCAGTGGAGAGAAAGCCGATATTCGCGCGAACTTTCTCCGGCTCGCGCACCACGTCGAATCCTGCTACGGTCGCCGTGCCCGAAGTGGGCCCGAGAATCGTGGCCAGCATGCGCAGAGTTGTGGTTTTTCCTGCGCCGTTTGCGCCCAGCAAACCATAGATTTCGCCAGGGATGCAAGTGAAACTCACGCGGTCCACGGCGCGGATTTCGCCGCGCTTCTTGTCGTTAAAGACTTTACTCAGTTCTCGCGCTTCAATCATTGTGACCCCATTTCGTGTATCCACCGATAGCTGGCAGCCGCTGAGACCCGCCTGCGCGCCTTGCTGTATCCATACGGACGGAGTGAACAAATGTTACATCAAAGCGGACGGCGCGCGCTATTCGAGGCCGCGTCCTTGAAAAATTCTAATCGGACGCAAAATCTGTTTAGAAAAAGGCCTAAGTCATTGAAAAAGGGCGGGGTGAATGTACTGCTAATCGAGACAAAACACGCTTCACACATTTCGGCCTTTTACCAAATCGAACACTGCGGCAACAATTTCCCCGACCTGAACTGGCCGAAAGAGCACCTTCGCTGCCGAACCCAGCGCAATCGTCGTGGTTCGCGGCGCAATCACGACTGCCGGCACGCGTCCAGCCAGATGCTGGACGGCCGGATCCGAAGCTGCTTTCGCGTGGCCGTCGATGACCAAGACCTGCGGCGCCTCGCCATTTGCAATGGCTCGTCCTATATCCTCAGCCGATTCCATGCCGAGTGCTTTGATGCCTTTCTCGCGCAGCTCCGCACGAACTCCGGCACGGAGCATCCATTCTTCACTGATTACGAAAACGACTGGCATCCTACCGCTTCGACTCCGGTACCTGCATCAGACGCATCTTAAATTAATGATGATCCCGAACGGGCGGCGTAGGCAATCGGCGAGAGCCTCTGTTACAATTCGACGAATCTTGGGGGAACGTTTTTGCCGCTGGAGCGAGCAGCCTCAGTGCCGCCAAAAAAGCGATGGATTGCATGGGTTGCTGGGGCCGCCGTCCTCGTGGCTGTAGTGTTGGTTCTCGCCAACCGAGATCAAGCTCCTGAAGTGCGCATTGCTCAGGTTAAGCGCGAAAACCTTTCGGCTTCCATCACCAGCAACGGCAGAGTTGAACCGGTTCAGCCCTTTCTGGTTCTCGCCCAGTACTCGACCACAGTAACGCGAGTGAACGTCAAGGCCGGTCAGGCCGTCCGCAAGGGTGAAGTGATTTTGACGCTCGATTCGCGCGCGCCCCAGCAGGAGTTGGACAAAGCCCGAAGCGACTTGCTGGCTGCGCAGCAGCAGCTGCGTAATGCCCAGTCGGGAGGTCCGCCAGCGCAGGTAGCGGAAACGCAAGGTAACTTGGAAAAAGCCAAAATCGATTTGGCAAGCCTGGAAAAGAACGAGCTGGCACTTCAGAAACTCGTGGCTGAAAAGGCAGCGATGCAAGAAGAGCTCGACCAAAACGAAATTAAGATCGCACAGGCGAAGGCTACATTAGAGACGCTCGAACAGCAAAAGGCCGCGCTCGCGGCGCAGGCACAGGACAATGTGCAGAGTGCGCAGTTGGCTGAGCAGCAGGCCCGTTCGCAGATCGCCATGTTTGAGAGCCAGATTGCGTCGTCGACGGTGACATCACCCATCGATGGCACTCTCTATTCACTCCCTGTCTATTGGGGAGAATACGTGCAGGTTGGCCAGCAGCTGACGGCCATTGCAGATTTGCACAATGTGCGCGTGCGCGCTTTTGTCGATGAGCCGGATTTGGGCAAGCTGGCTCCGAACCTGCCCGTGCAGATTACCTGGGACGGTCTGCCCGAACACATCTGGCAAGGCCGCACGGAAACAGTTCCGAAGCAGGTAACCATGCAAGGAGTACGAAGCGTCGGCGAAGTGCTTTGCTCCGTGGAGAACAGCGATTTGGATCTGATTCCAAATCTAAGCGTGGATGTGAGAATTGTATGGAGTCAGCGGCAGAACGTACTGGTCATTCCTCGCGGCGCGGTTCACACCGAAGACTCTCAGCATTTCGTTTTCTTGGTGGACGACGACACATTGCATCGCCGGAACGTGCAGTTGGGGATCGCGGACCCTACGGTGTTTGAAGTTATCTCCGGGTTAAATGAAGGGGATCATGTTGCGCTCTCCGGAGACATCACCTTGCGCGATGGTATGACCGTGCATCCGGTGGAGGCCAGCCAATAATGGTGAGGCTGGCTTTGCTCGCCGCCTCGGTTCTGTTGCTTCTGCCGGCAATTCAAGGCGCTAGGGCGGATGCCATGGCTGATGTACAACAGCAATTCGATACCGGGAATTATTGGGGCGCGATGAGTACGCTTCGCGCGCTCATTTCGCAGAATCCGGGGAACGCTGCGACGCATTTCTGGCTGGGCCGCTGCTATTACGAGGTGCAGCAATATTCGAACGCTGTCTCCGAACTGGAGAAAGCGACGCAGCTTGACCCCAATTCATCCGTCTATCACGAGTGGCTGGGGCGCGGATACGGTGAAGTGGCGGAACGTGAGCACAGCTTTTTGCTGGCGCGCCGTGTGAAAAAGGAGTTTCAAGTGGCCGTGCAGCAGGATGGGTCGAATATTAGCGCGCGCAGGGACCTGGAAGAGTATCTTCTGGATGCTCCATGGATCGTGGGCGGAAGCAGGAGTGACGCTCTTGTTCAAGCCAACACAATCGCGCAAATGAATCCGGTAGAGGGGCATTTGGCGAAAGCGGAATACGACGATTCTCTCGGCAGGCCAGATTTGGCAGTCGCAGAATATAATGCTGCGCTGGCTCTGAAGCCGCGTTCGATTGATGCCTATCTGGAAATTGCGCACCATTATCTTCGCGCGGCGAATGCGGCGCAATTAACGTCGGTCATTGGACAAGCGATGCAGGTGAGTCCGAAGGACGTGCGGCTGCTTTTCTATCAAGGAGTGGCCCACATTCTTGGTGGTACGAATTTTCCTCAAGCGGAACAGGATTTGAAGGCGTATCTTGCCGGCTCGCCAGAGCGAAGCGACTGGCCTTCTCATTCCACAGCACGTTTTTGGCTGGGGCAGCTTTACGAGAAGGAAGGGAAAAAAATGGCGGCAGCGGAGCAGTACCGCGCTGCGCTCAACCAGGACTCCGGCAATCGTGAAGCGAAGCAGGCATTGACTCAACTGGGGAAATCGTCGCGCTGACAGGAATCTCATGCAAAGGGCGGCTGATCTGTCGAACATGAAAGGCGTAGTGCTGGCGGGAGGCACAGGCTCGCGGCTGTTTCCGTTGACGCGGGTGACCAACAAGCATTTGCTGCCGATTTACGACCGGCCCAT
>JASHRN010000155.1 GCA_030037335.1 Candidatus Acidiferrales bacterium
ACCGCTACTCTTGGCACGAAAGATGATATGCAGCGCCTCGACTTGCTCTTTGAGCAGGATGTCTTCAAGCGCTTCATGCTGCATTACAATTTTCCGCCGTTCTCCGTCGGCGAAGTGAAAATGATGCGCGGCCCGGGCCGCCGGGAAGTTGGCCATGGCGCTCTCGCCGAACGGGCACTGGCGAACCTGATTCCGCCGGAAGCGGAATTTCCATACGCGATTCGCGTCGTCTCCGACATCCTCGAATCCAACGGTTCGTCTTCGATGGCTTCGGTTTGCGGCGGCTGCCTTGCGCTGATGGATGCCGGTGTGCCGATCAAGGCTCCCTGCGCGGGAATCGCAATGGGCCTTGTGGTCGAAGGCAACGATTACGCCATTCTCACCGACATCGCCGGAGCCGAAGATCACTATGGCGACATGGATTTCAAAGTGGCTGGCACGCGCGAAGGAATCACCGCGCTGCAAATGGATATCAAAGTCTCCGGCGTGAGCGTCGCGATGATGCGCGAGGCGCTGGCGCAGGCCAAGAAAGCGCGTTTTGAAATCCTCGACAAAATGCAGGCTGCGATGCCGAGCGTACGCTCGGAAATTTCCGAGTACGCGCCACATCTGTCCATCTTGAATATCCCAACGGACAAAATTCGCGACCTCATCGGGCCGGGCGGAAAAAATATTCGCTCCATCACCGAGTCTACAGGCGCGAAAATCGACGTTAGTGACGACGGCACGGTGCACATCTTCGCCGTCAACGGGAAATCCGCCGACGAGGCGTTGCGCCGCGTTCGCGAAGTCACGGCCACCGCCGAGGTTGGCAAAACCTATCTTGGCAAGGTGGTCCGCATCGCGGAGTTTGGCGCGTTTGTGGAGCTTTTCCCGGGCACCGACGGCCTTCTCCACATCAGCGAAATCGCCGAACAGCGCATTCGCTCCGTTCGCGACGCGCTCAAGGAAGGCGATCAGGTAATGGTGAAAGTTCTGGCCATCGAGGGAAACAAAATCAAGCTCAGCCGCAAGGCGCTGCTTCGGGAGGCGCGCGAAAAGCAGAAGCCCGCAGAACCCGCCGGAGCCGGCCAGCCTCAACAGGCTTCCGCCGCTGACGCTGCGGGCAAGTAGCCACCTCATTTGCTTGTCATCCCGAACTCAGCCCGCTTGGCCGCAGCAAGCGGCCCAGGTGAAAATGTCGCGGGATGGCGGTGAGGGACCTGCTTTGGCTTCTTATTCTTGAGTCCTACACCGCAAAACAAAAGGGAGGCGTTTCCGCCTCCCCTTTTTTGTTTTTGGGCTTCCTTTTTAGAACTGATAAATCAGCGCCAGTTCCATCACGCGCGGGTTGGTGAGCGTCGATGTGTAGTTGCCGAACGTGCTGGCCACGTCCCACTCGTCCTGCATTGAATACGCATCAAACCGGTTGGTGTTCAGTACGTTGAACACGCTCCACCGTGCCTGGATGGTTTGACCTTCGCGGCGCGGAACTCGCCAGTTTTTCGCGAGGTTCATGTCCAGGCCGAAGTAACCATCGCCGCGAATTGGATTGCGCGCGCCGCTTTGCCCTGGATAGGCATAGCCGAAACCATTCGCTGCGCATGGCGTACTCGCGCCGCTGGTGCAGTTTTCAGGATTTACGAAGATGTTGGGAACGCCGTTCGCCGTAGACTCAGTTCCTGTCTGAACAGGCGCGCCGGTTAGGTCTGCCCAGCCCATTTCGTCCCAGTTCGTCGGCCAGACATAACCCTCGAACACGCTTACCGGGAACCCTGAAGTCCAGCGGCCGGTCCCTCCAATCGTCCATCCGCCCACGATCGCGTTTTCCCAACCGTTCATGCTGTTGCCAAAGCGGCGGCCCTGACCGAAAGGAAGATTTGCGACCCAATAGCCATTGATCTGATGCCGAAGGTCGAAATCGCTGTCGGCGTACATCTGCTGCGGAGACCACGCATTGATGACGCTGTCCGTCAGATAGTGCACTCCGCGCTCCGCCTCCGACTCGTCGTCCAGCGAGTGAGAGTAGGTATAGTTGAAGCCCCAAAGCAGACCGTTGGACATTTGCTTCTTGAGGCTGACCTGAAGTGAGTTGTAGTTTGACCAACCGATGGAGCGCCAATCCCACAAAGAAGAATACTGGCTGTTGAAATAACTGTTTGTCCCCGTCTTAGGAGTTACTGGGAAGCCAAACAGATCCATAAGGTACAAAGCTGAGGTTTCGTTATAGAGATTCCCGCAGCCGGGACCGAAGACATCGTAGACTGCCTGAAGAAAATCCGTTGTGGTTCCCCCCGTCGAACATAGTGTGTAGCTTCCCGACGTCGACGGTGCGAACATGTCCTGCCAATACGCTCCTGTTGGCCCGATTGCTGTGTCGATGCTGCTCTCCGGCGTATTCGCCCGCCAGAGTCTGGAGAGCTGGTCCGCTGCCGCGAAATAATCAATTCCGGATTTGGTGTCCCTTAGGTCCATCGGCTCCGCGACGTCGTCCAGGTCCAGAAGGCGATGAGCAAAATGGCCCACGTACGCCACGTCCAGAACGATTTGCCCCGGCAGTTGGCGCTCGACCGAGAGGTCCGCCGCATAGGAATATGGGGTCTGCAGCGACTGATCGATTCCATTCGTGATGGCCTCTTCCCCCTGCGGGAAAATCACCGGGAAAGTTGATGGTGGCGCTGGCTCGAAAACCTTATTTCCGCAGCTGTCCACCGTTGGAATTACGTTCATGCTCGTGATTCGTGGCGCGCAGGCAATCGTTTCCGTTCCAGCGGGATTCGACAGTTCCGTCGAAAGGCCGAATTCGCCCGATGCGCTGTAGCTTTGAGCCAGCTCGGGACCGAAATTGTCGTAATACATGCCGAAGCCCGCGCGTACGACGGTTTTATCAGTCCCAGTAAAGCGTTGCAGCCACGCCATGTTCGGGTGCGGCGTCCACGCGATTCCAATGCGTGGCGCGAAGTTTCGCGTCTGTGCACTGTACAGCCCGGGCTTTCCAAAAACCGAGCCAGACGGCGCAAATGAAATCGGCACGCCACCATTGACCTGATTATCTGGTATGCCAGCGGCCATATCCGTGGCGCGCTCATTAAACCATGTTCCCATGTTAATTGAGGGTGCCACTTGCTGTCCGGCCGTCTCGGTCATCGGCGTCATCAGTTGGTAATTCAGGCCATATGTGACAGATAGATTCGGCCGTGCCTGCCAAGTGTCCTGGGCAAACAGGTTGTAGTTATCTACGGCCCAGTGACGGTAAAGCGGTGTGCCCTGACTCAGTGGCGCGCCGATGACGACCGGGCGTTCAACCGCATAGTTGTACACGGCGTCCACTTCGCTCGCGATTCCCATCATCGCTGCCAGCGGAAAGTCATAGGAATGGTCGAAGTCCGATGCTACGGCCGGGAAGCACGGGCTTGCCGGGCAGGCATACGCCGGGTTCAGTGGATCATTAGGTCCGGCGAAGCCGCTGCCGGTCACCCAGTCGGAGTTCGTCAGCGCGTCGCTGAACGAGCCTGTCGTGCTCCACGTATTTAGCCGGGACAGCAGAAAATTCACGCCAAACTGGAAGTTGTGCGCGCCCTGAAATGGTCCGCTCGCAACATCCTTCATCCAGTTGAGTGTGTCCGCAATGTTGTGCACCGGTGCAGTATCGCCGTCCGAATAAACAATCGGCTGGTCCAGATCGCGCATTTCGACCCACGGCTCGTTCGTGTCGCCGTTCAATCCGAAACTGTCGCGCGTTAACCCATAACGGAAATTGTTGACCAAGTGCGGCCCGAAAACGCCGGTGTACCCGGCCACGAATCCCTTGGCTAAATCAGCGTTAGTGTCCTCAGGAGGCGTGCCCGGAAGGAACGGCGTGTCGTTGACCTTATCATCGATTCCTTCACCGCGGATGAACACGGTATGGTTGCCGTTTTCCGTCAGCTTGTAGTCGATTCGCCCGATATACCAGTTGTCTTTCGTCAGCGTCGGCGCGGCGAAGCGATATCCTTCGAAATTCGGCGCGTCGCTATAGCTCGGATCATTTGGCTCAGGATACGTATTGAAGTATTGCAGCGCCACCGCGCTCGGGCCGATGTGCAGCGGGTCCATTTCTTTGAGCTGAGTCGGGCCTAGCGCGTAGAAGCCTGCCGGCACGGGGTAGCTCTGTCCGTTTGCTCCGACCACGTTTCCGCCGGTGCACTGGCTCGTATTCGCGCAGCCGTACTCGATGATCCCTTCGCGCAGTGTCGCGCTCGGAATCGCCCGCTCGGCGCTTGCGTCCACGGCTTGCCGGTGTCCTTCATAGTTGAAGAAGAAAAACAGCCGGTTCTTCAGGATGGGTCCGCCGATTGTTCCGCCATAGTTGTTCCATACCAAATGCTCAGGGACATTCGGCTCTCCGGTGGCTGCTTCTGTCGATTTCAAGAAATAATCGTTCGCCTCTCCCAAAGTATTTCGGTTGAACTCGTACAGCGAGCCGTGAAACTGGTTCGTCCCGCCCTTCGTCACCATGGCGATCTGCGCGCCGGAAGACCGCCCTTCCGTCGCGCCATAGTTCGAAGTTGTTACCCGAAACTCTTCTACCGAAAAAGGCGTCGTAGGCAAAATGCCGTTGAACGCATAACCCGCAAATTCGTTGTTGTTGCTCACGCCGTCGAGTGTGATGTTATTCTGGTCGCTTCTCTCACCGTTGACCGATCCGGCCCGCGTGTCATAGCTGTCGGTCAGTATGTTTTCGCCGTTGTACATCACGCCGGGCTGCAAACTGAGCAGCAGCACCGTATTTTCCTCATCGAGCGGCAAGTCCTCGATTGCCGTTGTGCCCATGGTCTGCCCGAGGCTCGCGTTCGTTTGATTCAGCAGCGGCGCCCGGCCCTTGACCTCCACGGTTTGGCTGGTCTCCCCGACTTGCAACTGCACGTTCACCGTGGCCGGCAGGCTGACTTGCAACAAAATCCCCGTCTGTGTGTAGGTCCGGAAGCCTGAGGCTTCGACCGACAACTGGTACGTCCCCGGCAGCACTGACGGGAAGCTATACGATCCCGTCGTCGCCGTCGTTGTTTCCCGGGGCACATTGGTCGCCGTATCCGTCAGCGTCACCTTCGCGTGCGGTACGGCCGCCCCTGAGGAATCCGTCACCGTCCCTTTCAGGGATGTCGTTGCCTGGCCCCATGCGGTCGCTCCGCAAAAAGCAAAAAAGAGAGCAATCGCCATTACGAATACCGAGATCTCGAATCTTCTGCGCATTTAATTCCTCCACTCGCTTTTCGAGCGCGTCAATCGGTTCACAATTTTGTACCGGTCGGCGCGGTACGTTGACCTCACATACTCCGCCGGCCTTCCTTCGTGCAGATAACAAACTCGCGTAAACAGAAATACCGGGCTGCCCTTGCTGATTTCCAGAAGCCGGCCCTCCGCCGCGCTTGCCAAGCCCGCTTCCGCCGTTTCGTCGGCCAGCACAATGTGAATTCCATACTGTTCGGCAAGTGTCTGGTAAAGCGATGTGCGAGGGTCGAATTTCTCAAGCATGCCGGGGCAAAGCCGCAGCGGGATGCGACTCCATTCCAGTCCCATTGGCGAAGAATTTGCGTAGCGTACGCGCCGCAGGCTGATCACTTTTTCGTTACGGGAAAGATGCAGCGCCTCCGCAGCTTCTGCATCCGCATTTGCGACGGTAAAGGCCAGCGGCTTCGTCCGCGGCCGCCATCCGCGATTACGCATCTCTTCGGTAAAAGAAAGCACTTGCCGGAAGTTCTTTTCGAACTTTATGCCTGAAACAAACGTTCCTTTGCCACGCTGGCTGTACGCCACGCCCAAGTCGCACAGCGATTTGATCGCCTGCCTCGCCGTCATGCGGCTCACGCCGAGCTGCGCGGAGATTTCCTCTTCCGACGGAATCATTTCTCCGGACTTCAGCGCGCCCGAACGCACGCTTTCGAGCAGACTCCTGCGAATCTGGTAATAGAGCGGAACCACACTATGGCGGTCGAGTGCTTCTAGGACCACTTTCCCCCACACCCCAAACCTGTCTATACAACTAGTCTAGCTAATACGGCGGCCTTCCCGGAATGTCAAGCTGAATCTTTAGAACGGAACAGAAATTTCCGGGCGTGTGCTTGGGCTGACCCGCGGAGTTAACACTGAACCGCTAACCGCTTCGTTCGATGCGCGCGCCGAGCGCCCTCAATTTGTTTTCGATTCGTTCGTAACCGCGGTCAATGTGATACACGCGGTCCACGACGGTAGTGTTCTCGGCGACCAGCCCCGCCAGAACCAGCGAAGCGCTTGCGCGTAAATCCGAAGCGATGATGGTAGTGCCGCTGAGTGGAGTTGGGCCGTGCACGATTGCTTGGCGGCCATTGATTTCGATGTTCGCGCCCATGCGAATCATTTCGCTCGCGTGCATGAAGCGATTTTCGAAGATCGTCTCGGTAATCAGGGAGTCGCCTTCGGCTTGCGTTGCGAGTGCAAGATACTGCGCCTGCATATCCGTTGCGAAACCAGGATATTCTTCCGTAGTCACGTCCGCAGTGCGCAATTTCCCAGAAGCGCGCACGCGCAGGCTCGTTGCGCTTTCGGCCGTGATTTCTACGCCGCACTCCGACAATTTATCGATAATCGCGCAAAGATGACGTGGCTCGCACTCTGTGAGCAGCACATTTCCACCTGTAATCGCGCCGGCAACGAGGAATGTGCCGACTTCGATGCGATCGGGGATCACACGATGCGCGGCGCCGTGCAATTTCTCAACTCCTCGCACGCGAATTGTCGAAGTTCCTGCGCCTTCAATCTTCGCGCCCATTTTGATGAGCAAATCTGCCAAATCGGCAATCTCAGGTTCGCGCGCTGCATTTGACAGGATCGTTTCGCCCTGGGCGAGCGTCGCAGCCATCAAAATATTCTCCGTGCCGGTCACGGTGATTTTTTCGAAGTGAATTTCCGCGCCGCGAAGCCGTTCGGCACGCGCTTCGACGTAGCCATGCTCCGTGACCATCTTCGCGCCCATTTTTTCCAGCGCCTGAATGTGCAGATCAATGGGACGCGCGCCGATGGCGCATCCTCCAGGAAGCGAAACGCGCGCGTAACCGAATCGCGCGACGAGCGGCCCCAGCGTGAGCACCGACGCGCGCATGGTTTTCACCAGTTCGTAGGGCGCCTCGGCGTGCGAGATTTCCTCGGTTTGGATGGTCATTGCCGAAGGCGGGACATCCTGCGCAATTACGTGCACTTTCATGTGCGCGAGCAGCTTCGCCATGGTGACGATGTCGCGCACGCGCGGAATATTGTCGAGCTGAACTTTTTCCGACGTCAGCAGCGCCGCTGCCATGATGGGCAGCGCAGCATTCTTTGCTCCGCTGATGCGCACGGTGCCTTCGAGAGGACGCCCGCCCTGGATGATGAATTTATCCATGGCGTCTTCTGCTCCCGGTTGCAGGCAAAGCCCGCTTTGCGCTCGCGAGCGCTTTGCGGACGTCGCCTCGCTGTGCGGCCAGTGCGCGTCGCGCTGTCTGCGCGTCGCTTCCGGATTTCAGCATCACGAGTGCAACGCGCAGGTTGCCTCGCGCTTCGCGCAGGGCTTCTTCCGCGCGCTGCTCTGTTGTTCCGCTGGCCTCGCGCAAGTTCCGCAGCGCTCGCCGGCATAGCTTCACGTTCGTTTTTGCGACGCCGATCATCCAGTTATCGTAGATGTAGCCGAGTCGCGTCATCGTTGCTGTGGAAATCATATTGAGGACCATCTTCTGCGCCGTGCCGGATTTCATGCGTGTTGATCCGGCGATTACTTCACGTCCTGTGATCGGTGCGATGGTCAAGTCTGCGATGTGGGAAAGGAGCGTGTTTCGATTCGTCGTAAGCCCAATCGTATACGCGCCACGCGACCGCGCAAACTTCAAGGCTCCCAAAACGTAAGGAGTCGAGCCGCTTGCGGCAATGCCGATGACCGTGTCTTTGGCGCTCAATTCCCGGCCGCGCAAGTCACGCGTCCCTTGTTCAGGGTGGTCTTCCGCCCCTTCAATGGAAGTGGTGAGCGCGGCATTGCCTCCCGCGATGATGCCTTGAACCAGCGAGCGCTCGACTCCAAAAGTCGGCGGCACTTCAGACGCGTCCAGCACGCCGAGACGGCCGCTCGTTCCTGCGCCAATGTAGAACAAGCGCCCGCCGTTGCGCAGACGCGCCACGATTTCATCAACCGCGCGGGTGATCCTCGGAATCTCTCGGCCGACAGCGCGCGCCACAACAGCGTCTTCGCTATTGATGATGCGGAGAATTTCGCGCGTAGATTTCTGATCCAGATTGCGCGAGCGCGGATTGCGCTGCTCGGTTGCGACTAGGCCTCGGTTACGCATCACTCGGAAAGATTATAGCCGGAGTGTGAAAGCAAGCGTGCGCGCATCAACAGCGCAGGTGCGAAGACTGTGCAGTTCCGGTTAACGGTTGTTTGCCGTATTAGCCAATCCCAGGCTCTTGAGAATCGCGTCATGGAGCATGGGGCGCACCGAGCGGATTTTGTCATTCGCGGCTGACGGATGAACGCGATTCGTGAGCAGAATGACGAACAGGCCCTTTTGTGGGTCAATCCAAAGGGACGTGCCGGTGTATCCGTTGTGCCCGTAGCTCTGCGCCGAAAAATAATGCCCGCTTGACGATTCGCCAGTGGGTACGTCCCAGCCAAGGGTGCGCGCTGAGTCTCCTACGGCTAAGCGCGCGGTAAATTGTTCGACAATGGCGCGCGGCAATATGCGCTGCTGCGCGTAAATGCCGCCGTTCAGCATCATCTGCGCGAATGCCGCCACATCACCGGCCGTACTGAAGAGCCCCGCATGCCCAGCCGTGCCACCAAGCGCGAAAGCGTTATCGTCGTCGACTTCCCCGGGCCGCGGCCGTTTGCGGAATGCGGATTCCGTTTGCGTGGGCGCGATGCGCACGCGACGCGCTGCTGGAGGATTGAAGAGGGAGCTTTGCATCCCCAGCGGATCAAAGATGTTTTCGCGCGCGTAGCGAGCGAGACTCATTCCTGTCAAACGCTCCACAATGTCGCCCAAAATGACGAAGCCAAGATCAGAATATTCAATTTTGGTTTCCGGCGGAGAGACCAGCGGCTCCGAATACAGCAGCTTCCGCCATTCGTCGGGACTTTTCGCAGTTTTGTAGAATTCGCGATGCGCGGGCAGGCCGGAAGTGTGCAGCAAAAGTTCACGCACCGTGATTTTTTGCAACCAGTCGGGATTTCCTGCGGGATTGTGATGCGGCAAATAGCGCACAATGGGCGCGTCCAGATCAATCTGATTTTCCGCAGCCAACATCATGATGGCGGTCGTAGTAACGATCGGCTTTGTGAGCGATGCCACGTCGTAAATTGTGCCGGTCTTTACAACGGGAGATTTTGTTGCGTAACTCATGCGCCCGAATGCGTGCAGCACGAGTTGATTATTGAGGCCGACGGCGAGGACTCCTCCCGGGAAAGCCCGATCGCTGACCGCACCATCCAGAATCGCGAACGCAGGCTTCAATTTCGCCGCCAGAGCCGCTGGCGCGGCGGTAAGTTTCATTGGATTCGCCGCTACTCGCAGGCCATCGCCGATTTTCGCAACTCCCGGAACCGTGACGGGAAGCTGGCCACCAATCGCCGTCTGTCCAAAAATCGCGCGAGCCATCGCGCGCTGAATCGCATCCTGCGTGCCAAACGCGGCAAGCCATGTTTTTGCGTTTGGAAATTGTGCAACCAGATAGGGACTGCCGAGCGATGCGACAATCGTTGGCTTTCCCGCAGCGAGGAGCCGATTCAGAAGCGAAATTCCTTCAACGGGGAGGCCAACTGTGCCTTTCCGGTCCGCAACGCGCACGAAGACAGCAGCGATGGCCACGTCGTAAAAGTCGGCCGCGGGCAGTTGCACGGCATCCGCTTTAACGAATTTCGTGTCAACGCGCACTGTTTGAATGGAAGCGGCGCGGTCGCGCAATTCCTGCTCAATCAGCGCACCTGGATAAGGATCCGGATCGCCTGAAACAATCACCAGAAGAATTCTCTGCGGCTTGGTGGCATCGAGCGGAAGAAGCTTCGCGTCATCGCGAATGAGCGTGATGCCGCGGTCGGCAATGTCCTGCGCTTCCTGCTTGAATTTCGGCGAGCCGAAGACGGTGTTGAGCCGGTTCAAATCGACGAAGCGGCTGCGCTCGAGATTCAGTTGCGCCTTTGCACGCAAAATGCGAAAGACGGCCTCATTCACCGTCGCAATAGGCAATTCTCCAGACTTGACCGCATTTCTCATCGCAGCAATTGCCGCATCGGGATTGGGCGGAATCAGCAGCACATCAGCGCCGGCGTTGATCGCGCGAACTGCCACATTTGGCGGCGAATCAATTTCTGTTACGCCTGCCATATCGAGCGCGTCAGTCACCTCAATTCCATCAAAGCCCATTTTTTCGCGAAGCAGCTCGGTTAGAATTCGCGGAGAAAGCGTGGCGGGCACAGTTTTATCGGGTTCAAGCGCCGGTACGACGAGATGGCCGGACATAATCGCGCCAACTCCCGCGGAAATCGCGGCGCGGAAGGGAACCAGCTCGACGCGATTCAATTCCGCCAGATCGCCGGGCACAACGGGCACGGAAATATGCGAATCGGTGTTCACGTCGCCGTGGCCGGGAAAATGCTTCGCCGTGGCCATCGCGCCGTTCTGTTGCACGCCGCGAATAAATTGCGTGACGAATTGCGCCACGCGCGCTGGGTCTTCGCCGAATGAGCGCGTGTTGATGATCGGATTGTCCGGATTATCATTCACGTCACTCACCGGCGCGAAAATCCAATTGAGCCCCGCGGCGCGCGCTTCTATTGCGGTGATTTTTCCCATCGTGAATGCGTCGCGCGGATCGCCAGTGGCGGCAACAGCCATTGCAGAGGGAAGGGAGGTTCCATCGGCGAGGCGCATGGCGGTTCCATTCTCGAAATCTGCGGCAACAAAAAGCGGAAGTTTTGCGGCTCGCTGGAGTTCATTCGAAAGCGCCGCAGTTGGATAAACCTGGCTGCGCTCGACTCCGGTCGGCGTGCGCTTGGCCTGCAGAATGATGCCGCCGACGTGATTTTCACGCACTTCGCGCAAAAGCTCGCGAAAATCAGGATCTTCGGTGGAGGCGAATCGGCCCCAGTAATAAACCATGATCATTTGGCCGAGCTTTTCGTCGAGTGACATTCGTGCGAGCGTCTGCCGAGCCCATTTTTCGCCCGCGCGCGTGCGACCGCCCGAAGCGGGGCTTTGCTTTCTTTGTGCTTTCGCGGTGGGAGTCATAAGAAAAAGTAGCGTGGCGATCAGTATGACGCGCTCACGCATCGGCCGGCACAAATTTTTTGAGCGAAGATTCCAGGGTTGACGCTTTCATTTCGCGGCTGTATATAGCACAGGGCTTTATGACACACAACCAACTGCATCCTCGCATGTTTTCCGCGTGCACCATCGCAATTTTATTTCTCACATTGATCGCCGTTTCGCCACTGAATGCGCAGAAGAGTGGAACGGCGAAGCCGCAAAATTCTCTGAATGCAAAATTGTCCGTGCTCGCGCCGATCATGCAGGAGGCGATCGACGAAGGGGCAATTCCGGGCGGCGTTCTGCTCGTGAGTCATCGCGGGCGCGTGATTTATCGCAGGGCCTTCGGCGAGCGCGCGCTCATCCCGCACCGCGAGCGAATGACCGTAAACACAATTTTCGATTTGGCCTCGCTCACCAAACTGTTTGCGACCACGCCTTCCATCATGCGGCTGCTGGAAGAAGGGAAAATCCGGCTGAACGATCCCCTGGTGAAATACATGCCGGAGTTTGCCCCGAACGGAAAAGATCAGATCACCATTCGTATGTTGCTGACGCATACCTCGGGCCTCGCGCCCGATCCGCCGCTCTCTGCCGCGCTCCAGGGTGAAGACGCGCTGATGAAGGAAATCGATAATGAAACGCTGATGGCTCCGCCCGGGGACAGGTTCATCTACAGCGATACGAATTTCATCCTGCTCGGCGAATTGGTGCAACGGATCACGGGCAAGCGCCTTGATGAATACGCAGAGGAAAATTTCTATCGTCCACTGCACATGACACACACGCGATTTTTGCCGCCTGCATCGTGGATTCCTGAGATCGCTCCGACTGAAGAAATCGACCTGCCGCCGGGCGCGAAGCCCGGTTCCGGATTAGGCCATGTGCTTCGCGGCGTGGTGCACGATCCGCGTTCGCGGGCCATCGGCGGCGTGGCAGGCCATGCGGGACTCTTTTCCGACGTGGACGACATGGCGATTTATTGCCAGATGATGCTGAATGGCGGAAGCATTCGCGTGAATGGCGTGATGCAGCGGATTTTCTCCGCGGCCACCGTGCACAAAATGACCACGCCGCAAACTCCGCCGTGGAGTCCGAATATTCGCGGACTTGGCTGGGATATTGATACGGCATATTCTTCGCCGCGAGGCGATCTGTTTCCGCTCGGCTCGTACGGACACACCGGATTCACGGGCACTTCCGTGTGGATCGATCCCAGCAGTCAGACGTTTATTATTTTGCTGGCGAACGCGGTGCATCCGTACCAGCGTTCGGGCCTTGTCAGCGTGCGCTCAAAAATCGCGACCGCAGTCGCGGCGGCGCTCAACGTCGGAGACACACACGGCTTCACTTCGAAAATCGACCGCAGCATCTACGTGCCACGTCCCTACGGATTGGATGGAATTTATCATCGCAGCGATCAGACACTCGCGGGAATCGATGTGCTCGAGCAGGAGAATTTCGCGCCGCTTCAGGGAAAAACTGTCGGGCTGATTACGAATCAGACTGGCGTCGACCGCGAAGGCCGTCGAACAATCGATGTCCTGGCGCACGCGCCCGGCGTGAAGCTCGCCGCAATTTTCAGTCCCGAGCACGGTATTTTCGGCAAGGAGGATACAAGCGTCCCGTCGAGCACCGATGTCGCCACCGGCTTGCCGATTTATAGTTTGTATGGCGAAACGCGCAGGCCCACCGACGAAATGCTGCGCGGCCTCGATGCGCTCGTCTACGACATTCAAGACGCCGGCGTGCGCTTTTACACTTTTACGACGACCATGCTGTACACGATGCAAGCGGCGGCGCAGCACCACATTCCCTATTACGTGCTGGACCGACCTGACCCCATCAATGGAATTACCATCGAAGGGCCGATGCTTGACCCGGACAAGCTGAGCTTTGTCGCGCCGTTTCCGGAGCCGGTGCGCTACGCGATGACTCTCGGCGAGCTCGCGCAAATGTTCAACGCGGAAAACAAAATCGGCGCGGATCTGCACGTAGTCGAAATGAAGGACTGGCATCGCGAAGACCCTTTCGAAGCAACCGGCCTCGAATGGTACGCGCCATCGCCGAATTTACGCTCGCTCGATGCTGCGCTGCTTTATCCGGGAATCGAAATTCTGCAAGCGGGCGGCGTTTCTGTCGGACGCGGCACGGATACGCCCTTCGAGCTTTTCGGCGCGCCGTGGATTCAGTCAATACCGCTCGCTGAGGAATTGAATCACGATTTCGTTCCCGGGGTTCGCTTCGTGCCCACGCATTTCACGCCGGGTTCGGATTTGTATAAGGGCCAGCTCTGCCAGGGAATCGCGCTCGTGATTACTGATCGCGCCTCGCTCAATTCCATGCTGATGGGACTCGAAATCGCGGCGGCGTTGAACAAATTGTATCCGGAGAATTTTTCTCTCGACAAAATGATCGAGCTCGTCGGGAACGCAGACACAATCGCAAAGCTGAAGTCAGGCGAAGCGCCGACGCGCATCGTTTGGGATTGGCAGACTGACCTCGACAATTTTCGCAAGATGCGCGCGAAATATCTGATCTATCCTGAATAACGCGAGCCCATCTCCTCAAGGCCAAATGGCGCAGAAACCAAAAGCGTGGCTCTCGTGGAGCAGCGGCAAAGACAGCGCCTGGGCCCTTCACATCATGCGCCAGCGCGGCGATTTCGAAATTGCTGCCCTGCTGACGACGGTCAATCAGAAATATCAACGCGTGGCGATGCATGCTGTCCGCGAATCAGTTCTCGAACTGCAAGCCGTCGCCGCTGGCGTCCCTCTCGTAAAAATCCCGATTCCGTCGCCGTGTCCCAACGCAATTTACGAGCGCGCAATGGCGGATGCGATGGCGCGAGCGCGTTCCGAAGGAATCACGCACGTTGTTTTTGGCGATCTGTTTTTGGAGGACATTCGCAAGTATCGCGAAGAAAATCTGGCGAAGTGCGGCATGACGCCGGCGTTTCCTCTCTGGCTCAAAAATACTCGCGAATTGGCTAACGAAATGATTGCTTCAGGCCTGCGCGCATATCTCACCTGCGTGGATCCGAAAAAACTCGATTGCAGCTTCGCCGGCCGCTCTTTCGACAAGCAGCTTCTGGCTGATCTCCCTGCGCATGTCGATCCCTGCGGCGAGAACGGCGAATTTCACACCTACGTCGTCGCAGGGCCGATGTTTGCTTCGCCCATTGACGTGAGCGTTGGAGAAATTGTCGAGCGCGACGGCTTTGTATTCGCCGACGTCGTGCCGGCCCTCGCCGCCTTGCGGTGAGCTTGCGTCGCAATTCGCGTGGAGGCAAACTCGCACTGTGCGCATCGCCTCGCTTCTGCCATCCGCCACGGAAATTCTTTATGCGCTAGGGCTCGGAGATTCCGTTGTCGGCGTAACGCACGAATGCGACTTTCCGCCGGAGGCAGCGAAGAAGCCGCCGCTGATTCGTCCTCGCGTTGACCCTTCGGCTGCGCCTGCCGAAATTGACCGGCAAGTGCGCGAACTTATGTCTCGCGGCGAAAGTATTTATGCGGTGGATGACGCGCTGCTTCGTTCCCTTGCGCCTGATCTGATCATCACGCAGGATTTGTGCCACGTGTGCGCAGCGTCGCCGGATGATCTTGGCACCGCACTCGCGCGGATGCAAAGTCCGCCAGATGTATTGTCATTGCATCCGCAGACGCTTGCAGGCGTGTGGGATGATATCCGCGAAATCGGCAAAGCTACGCGGCGCTTGGCGGAGGCGGATCGACTGGCGACGGAACTCGCGCGGCGTATTGCGAAAATCGAAGCTCTCGTGGAAGGTGCGGCGTCGCGTCCGCGCGTAGCCTGCCTCGAATGGCTCGATCCGATTTACGTCGGTGGGCACTGGGTTCCAGAGATGGTTGCGTCCGCCGGGGGCGTGGATTTATTTGGGCGTGTCGGCACGCCTTCGTTTCGTATAACGCCGCAACAAGTTATCGACGTGCAGCCGGAGATCATCGTGGTGATGCAATGCGGCTACGGCGTTGCGCGAAACAGTGAAGAGTATCGCCGCACGAATTTTCCGTCAGGCTGGGATGATTTGCCTGCGGTTCGCTCGAAGCGCGTATTTGCCGTCGATGCAAATAGCTATTTCTCGCGCTCAGGGCCGCGGCTGGCAGATGGCGTCGCGATTCTCGCGCATCTGTTTCATCCTGAGCTTGCGGCTCCAGATGTTCCCGCGAAAGCGTTCGGCGTCATCGAAGCAGACTAACGAGCTCGTTCAGTGACGGCGCGTTTCCGCCAGCGAGCGTAGAAGATGAGGCCGATGAGCATCACCACGATGCCCATGAGCGAACGGCCCCGACGTTCCATGAGCGAATTCGCCGTCAGCGCAAGCGCCCCAAGAATGAAGATAATCGGAAGCACGGGATAGCCCCACGTCTTATACGGACGCGGCAAGTTCGGTTCTTTGTAGCGCAGCACAATGAGGCCCGCAGTTTGCGCCGCGTAGAAGATCCAGACGAGAAAAACGTATAGATACGAAAGATCGTCAAACGTTCCCGTCAACGCCAGCGCGGAAGCGAGAATGCCCTGGAAGACAAGTGCATTCGCGGGAGTGCAAAAGCCCGGATGCACTCCGCGAACAACGCGAAAGAATAATCCATCGCGCGCCATGGCGTAGTCGACGCGCGCGTTCGTCAGAATCGAAGAATTGAGCGTGCCCAGCGCACAGATGATCATCGCAATCGTCAGCCATGTGGCCGAACCTGCGCCCATCGCGCGCGCCACAGCGTCGGATGCAATGTGCAGTGACGCGGCGGCCTGTGAGAATGGCAACACGTAAAAACATGCGGTGCTCATCGCAATGAAAATTCCGCCAACCACAAACACCCCAACAATCAGCGAAAGCGGAATGTTGCGTTCGGGATTTTTGATTTCCGAGCCAACGAAAGTCAGATTGATCCAGCCGTCATAAGCCCACAGCGCGCTGGCTACGGCGGTCAGCAGGCCCGCAACGATTCCCACATGGGCCAGAGATGGCCCCGTGGAATGGAAATTCGCGATGGTGCCTTTGCCAAAGAAAAAGCCAATGAAAATGATCGCAACCACCGCGGCGATTTTGATAATCGTCAATACTACTTGTACACGCCCGCCGAGCTTCACTCCGAAATAGTTGATAGTCGTGATGAGAGCGATCGCGACCACGGCGAGCGGCTGCGCCCAGGTAAAGCGGAAACTCGAAGGCGCACCTGTAAAAAGAGAATGAAAATGAAAAACGTGCAGCGGCGTGACGATCACCGGAAACAGAAAAGCCGCGAACTGCAGCAAGCCGGCGGCAATCGTGGCGATCGACGTCGGCGCGCCGATAATCGAATACGTCCAGCCAAACACAAAACCCCAAACGGGACCGAACGCGCGAGTCATGTACGCATACGTGCCACCCGCTTCGGGGATCGCCGCGCCGAGTTCGGCGACGGCCAGCGCGCCTAACAGCGAGAGCACGCCTCCTATGATCCACGCGAGAGTCACGAGCCCGACTGTGCCCGCGGCTTGCGCCATCGACGCCGGCTTGATGAAAATTCCCGTACCGATCATCGTGCCGACAACAATCGCTGCGGCGGCCCACGGTCCCAGCCCGCGAATCAGTTCCGACGATTTTTTGTCAGTTGTGTTCACGTCGATGCTTCCGCACCGAACTCTGCTGACGATTCACGCCCGCGCGTTTCGCATGGTCCGCTCATGCTCACAATCGAGCCGGTCACGAAAGTGATGATCGTTCCCGCAAGGACATACCACGTCCACGCTAGCGGCGTCAGAAAATGTATCGCGGTCATTCCAATGAGTCCCGCAACCATCCCCGCAATTGCGCCGCGTGCAGTCGAACGCGGATTCCATATCACCAGCAGAAAAGTTCCCAGCAAGCTGCCATATGTAATGGACGCAATCGTCAGGCCAGCCACGAGCACCGGCCCCCAATGAATCATGCCAAAGCTTCCGAGCAGAACACCCCAGAAAATCGTCCACTGACGCGAACGCCGCACCTGCTTCTTCGGATCCGCGTCAATTACGCCGCCGCGCGCGCGCGAAAAATCGATCATGCTCGACGAAGCCAGCGAATTGAGCGAGCCGCTGGCATTCGACATCGCCACTGCAAAAATCGCTGCCAGCACAATTCCGGCCAGCGCCACCGGCATTTGCGTCACGATGAATTCAGGGAACAGCCGGTCCGGATCATTTTGCGGAACTGCAAACGGAACGTGAAGGCGATACGCGTAGAGCATCACGCCAATCACCAGGAAAAGCGCAAACTGAAAAAAAATAATCACGCCGCTCGTCAGCAGCGCTTTCTTGCTGTCGCGTTCGTTGCGCGCCGCGAGCAGCCGCTGCACAATCGTTTGATCCGTGCCGTGGCTGGCCATCGTGAGGAATGTTCCGCCAATTACGCCGGACCAAAACGTGTAGCTCTGCGTCAGGCTGAAATGAAAATCGAAAATGCGCAGCTTGCCTCCGGCTGCGGCCGCCGCATGCGTCACGCCCGCCCATCCGAGAGGGATTCTGTGCAGCAACAGGAAAAAAGCCGCCACCGAACCACCAATGTACAAAAAGAATTGCATCACGTCGGTCCAAATCACCGCGTGCATTCCGCCTTCGAAGGTGTAAATCAGCGTCAGCAACGTGATCACTGCCACGGACATTCGGTCGTTCAGCCCCATCGCGACGCTCACAACTTTTCCGATGGCCGCGAACCGCACACCCTCGGCCAGCGCGCGCGTCACCACGAAAATGCTCGCCGCTGCGGATTTCGTCCGTGGCCCAAATCGCTTCTCGAGCAGTTGGTACGCCGTAAAAAATTCGCCTCGGAAGTACTGCGGGATTAGAATGATGCACAGGATGACGCGTGCAACCAGGTAGCCGATCACCAGTTGCAGAAAGGCCATGTTCGTCGCGTACGCGATTCCCGGCGTGCTGATGATCGTCAGCGTGGAAGTTTCCGTGGCGACAATCGAGCATGCCAGCGCCCACCAGGGCGCGGAGCGTCCTCCAAGGAAATAGTCGCGGATGCTGTGCTGCTTGCGGCCGTAACGCAGACCGAAGAGCGTGACGCCCACAAGATAAACAACGATGATGACGAGATCTGTTATGCCGATGCGCATGCGCTATGACCCGCAGAAGTCGCGCGATGCTATCTGCGATGTTTGGACCGTGTCAACAACTGGTCTCGCATTTCAAAAGCTTTTCGCCATGTACGTAGGAGCATTTCTCTTATGAGCCTTTTTCTCGGCTTCGATGCGGGAGGAACAAAGACGGATTGCACGCTCATTGATGGCGCCGGCCGTCTGCTCGCCGAAACGCGCGGCAGCGGCGCCAATCCGATGCGCGCAGGATTCGCGCGTGCGTGCGACGTGCTGGGAGAAACAGCGCAGCGCGCCTTATCCGAAGCGGGCCGCAATGCCGAGAATATTCGCGCCATTTGCGCCGGGATCGCCGGCGCCGGAAGGCCGCGCGTCGCACGTCGCATGCTTTCTTATTTCACGCATGCGTTTCCCCACGCCGCGGTTCGCGTCATCACTGATATCGAGCTTGCCCTGAGCGCCGCTACGGACGAAGGACCTGCACTCGTCATCATTGCGGGCACCGGCTCCGCCGTTGGAGGGCGCAACTCTGCCGGCCAAGTCGCTCGCGCCGGCGGCTGGGGGCCATGGATTGGCGATGATGGCAGCGCCTACGACATTGGGCGCCGCGCGGTGAAGGCCGCGCTTTCCGCACGCGATGGCTTAGGGCCTGCAACGCTCCTCGGCGACAAAATTCTCCTCGCGCATGAGACCCACGATTGGGAAGTCGTCCGCGGGCGCATCGCCAAGCGCCCCGACAGCGTTTTTCCTCCGCTTTTTCCCTTGGTCACAGCAGCGGCAGTCGCTGGAGACATCGTTTCCCAGGAAATTCTTGCCTCGGCCGGGAAATCGCTCGCCGAACTCGCCGCGAGCGTCATTCGCATTCTGAATTTGCAGAAAGAGAGTTTCTTGATTGCGAAATCCGGCGGCGTTTTCTCCGAGCCGTCCCAGCTCGAATCGATTCTTTCTGCCGAATTGTTGCGCGCAGCTCCAAAAGCCCGCATCGAGCCTCTGTGCGTCTCGCCCGCACGAGCCGCCGCGGAACTGGCCCGCAAGTCTCTCGCGGCCTCGGTCGCTCATGGCTCCTAGCGCTGGCGGGCGCCGCATCAATATGAAATGGTACATCGTGATTGTCGGCGTGATTTTTGTCGCCGCGCTCATCTATTCTTCATTTCGTCAAAGCGTTGTTCGCGTGGAAGCCTGCATTGATTTTCACGGCCGCACGCATTGCGCCGAGGCTTCCGGGCAAACGCGCGCCGAAGCGATTCGCAGCGCCGAAGAAATCGATTGCGAGATGCTCGCTAACGGACGCGACGAAAATATCGTCTGCCTCGACCAGCAGCC
The DNA here is from genome assembly GCA_030037335.1 of Candidatus Acidiferrales bacterium. Taxonomy (GTDB): domain Bacteria; phylum Acidobacteriota; class Terriglobia; order Acidiferrales; family UBA7541; genus DAHUXN01. The sequence continues at coordinate 19,670 of JASHRN010000155.1, forward strand.
TTCCTCGGTCCGCGAAGTCCGGTCGAAATAACGCTAAAATCACCACCATTATTGATTCCCGCTATAGCGCTGTTATTGCCATTGACACTTACTGGATGACTTTCTAGCATCATGCAAAGCAGGGACAAGCTCGCAACTCTTTTTTGCAAATGGTGCATTCATTGAGCGGATCTGAACGCCGCAGGCACAAACGATACTCCTGTAAAGCGCCGGTCAAAATCACCTGGGGAAATGTCACGCTCGAAGCATCTTTGCGTGACATCAGCATGTCCGGGATGTACCTGTTGACTCCCGAACCGCTCTGGGCCCGCGCGCAATTCTCCGCGCAAATCATGCTTCCGGAGTCCATCCGTGTAGAATGTAGTGTGCGCCGCGTGGACGCGGGCAGAGGAATGGTCGTCGAGTTCACCGAGCTCACCCAGGAAGCCAAAATGAATCTCACTCACCTGATTTGGAAGCTCGCCCGCCAGTGAGGCGCTGTCCCAATTGCGGCGCCGAGCGCGCCACGCTTGCCGTTTGCGAACACTGCGGATTGAATCCTGCGGAAGCCAGCCGCGCTATGCGCCGCAGTCTGGTGAATCGGTTCGGAATTTTCCTGCTTGGCACCATCGCTTTTTTCGTCCCCTGTTTTCTTTATCCCCCGCTCGATCTCGATGGCATGGTGATTTTCGTCGGTGTCGTCTTCTTCACTACCGTCGTCCTGGCGATTTGGACTGAACGCCGCTCCCTCGGTGGACAGGAAGTCGAAGTGATGAAGCACATTTTCCAGTCGCTTGTGCTGATTCCTTGGCTCATCGCTGCCACGCTGCTGATTAACGGCTCCCTCGATAATTCTCCTCCGCGCGACATCGAATCCACCGTCGTCAGCCGCCTCTCCGTTCCCGGATTGCTGCCCATGCATCAATTGATGGTTACTTCTTGGCGCGACGGCCACACCGTTGAGCGCCTCGCCGTCACGCGCCAGGATTTCGAGCATTTCCGCGTCGGCGACCACATCATCGTGCGTGTAAAAGATGGTTTGC
>JASHRN010000156.1 GCA_030037335.1 Candidatus Acidiferrales bacterium
AGCAAATTGCTGCGATGCAATCGGAGGTTCAGCGCCTGGAGATCGGCGTCGCGCAAATTTCCGAAAAACTCGGCGTCGCCGCGCCCGCGCCTCCTGCCGCGGCGGCCATCCCCGATCCGCAGCGATAGCGCAGCTGCAGGCTTGCTACGCTCCGCCTGGCACGCGCTAGCCCTTAGGAGTTCGACGCGTTCGCTGGCGTGCTTCCTGTCGCGCGTTTTATCCGCGCGATGTTTTAGTTTCAACTAGCCACTTACCACTCGCTAGTAGCCAATGTTTTTTCCTCGTCACTGACCACTCGTCATTGCCTCTATGCTCCTGACCATAACGCGCCAGCAGGGAACTGCGCTCTCGACGCCCGGCATGCTCGACATCGACGGCATCTTTCAGTGCTACACGCTCGAGCCGCGCATGGACCGCTCGCACGGCAAGCCTTACGCGATTCCTGCCGACACTTACGCGCTCGTGCTCGAACGTTCGCCGCACTTCAGCGCCATCATGGGCTACGACTTCCTCACGCCGCACGTTCTCGATGTGCCCGGCTTCGACTACATCGAAATCCATCCCGGCAACAAACCAGCCGACACACTCGGCTGCTGCCTCGTGGGCGAAATTCGGCGCCCCGACGCGCCCGACTGGATCGGCAACAGCGTTCTCACCTTCACCGCGCTCATGGCCCGCCTGCAAAAATGCAAAGAGCCTCTGACAATTTCCTACGTCGATCATAAAGACGAGTGACGCTGGATCGGACGATGGGCAAATTGTTTGAGTTTGTGGTTGTCATCCTGAGCGCAGCGAAGGATCTCGCCGTAGATGTTGTACTGACGTAGCCACCAATATTCCTCGCCGCTTTCAACTCCCGACTTTCAATTTCCGTCCACACAAAGGAGAAACTTAATGAACCACCGCATCGCCAAAGCATCTCTCTGCATCATTCTCTGCGCCGCGCTCATCCTTGCCGGATGCAGCACGTCGTGGATCAACGCCGCGCTCGCCGACCTGCCAGTTATCACAGAAGTCGCCGTCAACATCGCCAGCCTCGTTGCTGCTGACCCGAACGCCGCTTCCGCCGGCGCGAATTCCGCCGCCGCAGCCGAAGTGCAAACCATCGCCAATCAAGTGAAGTCCGACCTCACGCTCGTGCAAAGCTTGGTCACCAGCTACCAAAGTGCGACCGCAGCGCAGAAGCCTGCCGTGGTGCAAAAAATCAACGCCGCGCTGAGCGACGTCCAGATCAATCTCAACGCGATTCTCACTGCGGCTCACGTTGACAACGCCGCACTGCAAGCGACCATCACCGCCGCTGTGGGCGTTGCTGTCACCACAATCGCTTCAATTGAATCGCTGCTGCCGCAACCAGCTCCCGCGTCCGCTTCAGCAGCAGTCCGCGCGAGCGCTGCCGTGAGACCTCCCTCCGCCAAGCAACTTAAGAAGCAATTCAACGCGATATTTCTGGCCAATGGCTTCCCTCAAGCCCAACTCAAGTAGCATGCAACTCTCGCAGCGACAGATCGAGCAGCAGGAACAGGAAACCTGCAAAGAGGGCTACGTCCATCGTGTCCTCGTCGCGCTCGATCAATTCGGCAACGTTGTGCTCGGCGGTGACCCGGACGAGACCATTTCGGCCCGTTCAGCACGCGCCGTCGAACGCGGCAACTGGCTCGGAAAATTCATGTGCTGGTGGCTCGACAAGCTACAGCGCAACCACGGAGAGAAAGCCGAATGCGGCGATTTAGAGCGCGCGGAAATCGTCGAGCAAATCGAGAGCAGGGAATTGGACAAAAACGCATGAACAGCAGCCACCCCAACGCCGACAGCGCATCGAAAGCGTGGTCCGAAAAGGCCACGCTTCATGTCGCCATGCCATATTCCAATCCGTTTCGCTGGAACGCGCGCCGGCGTCTTATGCGCGACGCCATCCAGCAGCTCAACGCCACAAAGAACGTCAAGCTCTACATCGGCGAGCTGGCCTACGGCGAGCGGCCCTTCGAAGTCACTGGCGATTCCGAATACCAACCCTATCGCGAGGCGCAGTTCCGAGCGGACTCCGAACTTTTCCACAAAGAAAACATCCTCAATGAAACCATCAGGATTTTCGATCCGGATTGGGAATACGGCGCGATTTGTGACGGCGATTTCAGCTTCACCCGCAACGACTGGGCGCTCGAAGCGATTCACCTGCTACAGCACTACGATTTCGTCCAGCTCTTTTCCACGTATACAAATCTGAGTGGCGTCACTTACGGCGGCAGCCAGCCGGACAAAATCGTCAAGTCGTTCGCCCGAAATTACATCGACAACGGCTACAAGCTCCCGAAGGGAATCGACCCCAGCGGCCATGGCCTCGTCTACGGATACGATTACGGCGCCGCTGGCGGCTATGTAGGCGCGACCGGCGGCGCTTGGGCGTTTCGCCGCTCAGCATTCAACACCGTCGGCGGGCTGCTCGATCAAGCGATTCTCGGCAGCGGCGATTGGTTCATGGCTTTCGGGCTCGTTTCCGAGCCAAACGTCAAAGACAAACGCGCGGTGCCACGCCAAGCGACGCGCTACAACCCGTCCTACGTCGCCATGGTTGAAGCTTGGCAGTCGCGCGCAGCAATGCTCCAGTGCAACGTCGGCGTGCTCGATCAATTCGTCGTACACCATTTCCACGGACCGAAAAGCGATCGCGGCTACGGCACACGGGACGAAATTCTCATCGCGCACCAGTTCGATCCCGTCACCGACATTCGCCGCAACAGCCAGGGCATTTACGAACTCACTGGCAACAAGCCCGCCTTGCGCGATGCCATCCGCGCCTACTTCATTTCCCGCAACGAAGACGCCACAGCAACGTGACACGGTGAGTCGCGCCATCTGGCAGGCGCGCGCATCCGGTGCTAACATTTCTCAAAACAGATGAAATGCGTTATGGCACTTGTTGCGGCGAGCATCCTGACTGCGGGAACGTCGGCACCCATCGAGCATCCTAGGTGGGCGGTCCGCGTCTCCTATGATGGTTTCAGTTTCAACCACTTTCTTGATCAGCCGAACTGTCATCCCCTGGCATACTTTCTAAACGATACCGCCCAACTGAACTACCACCATGTTTTGATTCACATTCGACCAGGAAAAACGAAAGACGAAGCCGCCCATCAAACAATCGGCGAAGTTGCCGGATGGAAAATTCTCCAGGTCACTCACAAGATCGACGATGGTGCGCTTTACCTCAGACTGCTCCTTGTCGAACGTCATGCTGGTGAGTTTTGCGAAATTTACCACCAGGAGTACATGGGTGGTGGCCGAGATGATCCCCTTAATCCGTACGGGGTGTACCAGGAAGTCTTGCCGGCGTATTTGGTGAAAGTTGGCGGCGAAACACTTCTCGCCGTCCGGGATCCTGTAAGCGGCATCGGCAATGAGTTCGACGAAGAATACTGGAGCTTCGACAAAGATGGGCCGATTGATCTTTGTGTGTACGAGCTGATTCGCGACGTCGCAAAAAAGCTGTTGCCAGAAGATTGGAACATAGTGAAAGGCGACGGATTCGATGTCGAGTACCTCTCTTACACCGCTCCAGTCCGAGAGATCCGCCCTGATGTCCTAACCGGGGGAAATATTCAAATACAATTTGCCCTGAAAAACCATCGACTGATCGTTGTTAAACAAAACTTGACCCAAGCTAAATAAACACGTCGCCCAAACACATTTCCTTTCGCGCGCTTCACCCGCCTGCTTGCCCCAGGCACAGAATCTGCTTTCCACATCTAGTAATTCGGTGCCACGTTGCCGCAAGTGCCCGTCGACAGGGCTCGGCTTCAGCCGTGCTGAAACGCACTTGCCAAACATAGTTCTTCCTATTCGCGCACGCTTTGCGCCTGCCTGCCGCAGGCGGGCGCGATGTATTCGCCTTCCGTTTCGTCTCTTAACTTTTAACTCTTAACTGTGAACTGTCACTGACAGTCTTTTCTCGCTACTCGTCACTAGAAGTCATTTGGCTCTGTTAGAGGATGTCAACAGAGCCAAGTCATTTCAAAACCTCGTTTTGTCCCAGCTAATCCACTGATTCTAAAGGGGCTGATAAAGGTTTTGAAACCAGTTCTAGCCACTTGTCACTGTCTTTTCCATTTCGTCTCGGCAAACTCCCGCCGCGCATCGACTCGCGCACTCTGCAACTCGCGAACTATCTCCGTTCGCGCGATGCTGCGACTCTGCCAGGGCAGGGAACTGCTCTCGGCGAAAAACCGGAACGAGCACGCGTACTCGCGCCCGCTCCTGCTTCCGTCGACTGGACGGCGAAAGTCTCCTCGTGGCCCATGATGGCCAACGACACCATCGGCGACTGCACCTGCGCCGCCGCTGGCCACATGATCGAATGCTGGACCGCCAATCTCGGCGACACCTTCACGCCCACCAACGCGCAAGTCATTGCCGCATACTCCACCGTCAGCGGCTATGTCCCCGGCGAACCCGCCACGGATACTGGCGCGGTCGAACTGGACGTGCTGAATTACTGGCGTCAGCAGGGAATTGCCGGCCATAAAATCGACGCCTACGCCGCATTCGACCCTCGCAATGCCGAATGCGCGCGTCAGGCCATCGCGCTCTTCGGAGGCGCTTACATCGGCCTCGCACTCCCGCTCTCCGCGCAGCAGCAGGACGTGTGGGACGTTCCTTCGCTCTGGTCGCGCCTGCGCAATCAGGACGCGCCCGGCTCCTGGGGCGGCCATGCCGTTCCCGTCCTCGCCTACGATTCGAGCGGCCTCACCTGCGTCACCTGGGGAGCAAAAAAGCGCATGACCTGGGAATTTCTCACGCAGTATTGCGACGAAGCCTACGCCCCACTCAGCCACGACTGGCTCAACGGGCAGGGAAAAGATCCCCAAGGATTGGATATGGATGCGTTGCGAGCGGACCTAAGCGAACTCAATATCGAGATCAATGAAGTCGCGCGATGCCCGCAATGATCATGTCAGGAAATTGACCCTCTCCGGCCTCGACCTCATCTAACTCACCGATGCTGCGTCGATCGGATCTCTTCTTACGAGGAATGTTACTTTCAGGCGCCCGCCTGCCAATTCCAATTCGCGTATTTCTTCCGTAGCGCAATCTTCAAAAATTTCCCCACTGACGTCTTGGGAATCTGCTCCACAAACACAAACGCATCCGGCAGTTGCCACTTCGCGAATTTCGTCGCAAGAAATGCACGCAATTCCTCCGGCGTTGCCTGTCGTCCCTCCTTCAGCACCACCACCGCGAGCGGTCGCTCATCCCATTTCGGATGCGGGACGGAAATCACCGCCGCTTCGAGCACAGCAGGGTGCGCCATCAAACTGTTTTCCAGATCCACTGAACTAATCCACTCGCCGCCGGACTTAATCAGATCCTTCGCGCGATCTACGATTTTCACGTAACCGTCTTCGTCAATGCACGCCACGTCTCCCGTCTTGAACCAGCCATCCTCCGTCCATCGGTGATTGTCTTCCGGCGAATTGTAATAGCAGCGCGCCACCCATGGCCCTCGAACTTCAACCTCGCCCGGAGTTTCGCCATCCCACGGCGTGATTCCATTTTCTCCACGAATGCGAAGCTCGACGAACGGCGCAGGATAGCCCTGCTTTACACGCACCGCGTACTGCTCGTCTGCACTCCAATCTTTCATGTGCGAACGCACTTGACAAAGTGTGCCGAGCGGCGCCGTTTCTGTCATTCCCCACAAATGACGAATGTGAAAGCCAAATTTATCAAGCCCGCGAATCAGCGCCTCCGATGGCGCGGTGCCGCCGACGGGCACGCGCACCTCGTTCGTGAATTTCCACCGCTGCGGCGACTTTTCCAGCGCCGCCAGAATACCGATCCACACCGTCGGAACCGCGCACGCAATCGTAACGCGCTCTTGTTCGATTAAATCGAGCACGCTTTCTGCATCCAGATTCGGCCCGGGGAAAACCAGCTTCGCGCCAACCATCGCCGCGGTGAAGGGAACTCCCCACGCATTCGCGTGAAACATGGAACATGCCGGCAGCACAGTGTCATGCTGCGACATGCCGAAGGCGTCGACTGTCGCTTCCGCTAAGGAATGCAGCACGAGCGCGCGATGCGAATACAACACGCCCTTCGCGAAACCCGTCGTGCCCGAAGTGAAGCACATCGCCGCCGCTTCATTTTCGTCAATCTGCGGATATTCAAAATTGTCATCTGCGCCAGCCAGAAAATCCTCGTAGTTCTCCATTCCTGCCGGAATCTCCGCCCCGCCAAACGGAGTGACAATCACGCGTTCGAATTTCACCTTGTCGCGCACTTTTTCGTATAGCGGCAGCAGCAGGTCATCTACAATCAGAAAGCGATCCTGCGCGTGATTGATCACGTAAGCGAATGCATCCTCATGCAGCCGCAGGTTCAGCGTGTGCAGGACGGCGCCTGTCGCCGGAATCCCAAAATACGCCTCGAAATGCCGCGCGTGGTTCCACATCAGCGTCGCCACGCGATCCCCGCGCTTCACTCCCGCAAGCTCCAGCGCACGCGCAAGCCGCCGCGCTCGTCGGTAAAAATCCGCATATGTGTAACGCACCAGCGAACGGTCAGGCTTCCGTGAAGCAATCTCCACTTTGCCGAAGAGTTTCCCCGCGCGCTCGAGTATCGTGGGTAGCGTCAGCGGAAAATCCATCATCATGCCGCGCATTTTGTGCCTCCGGCAGGGAACTGCCCGCATCCTACACCATTTTGCCGCGCAAAAGCCCTGGTCTGTACCTCGATCTCCGACAACGCGCGTGCCACCGAGGACAGCTTTCCTATATCGGAGTAGCATCGTGTAATTCGCAGCAGGAAACAAAGGCCGTGGAAAAGACGCTCCGTGGAAAACCAGAAGCAGGTTTCCCACCTCGCTTGGAAATCCCGCAAAAGCGGCGGGATTCCCACTTTCCCACCGCGGCGGCGGCGGACCTTTCTTCCCTTAGCGAGCCATTTCTCAAAACGAAGATCAATCGCGGGGCGCATTAGACATTTGGTCAATCTCGCAGCCTTCTATCGCGTTTGCTGGCAGCGATTGCCTCCATTTCGAGCAGCGATGCGGACTTAATTCTGTTCCCCGTCAAGCAATCCTCTCGTTCGCTTTGCGCCGCGATGTGAGAGCCAACGCACCTCAACAGGGAATTAGCTCCGAGTCCACCAAGCCCGGCCGAATGTCTTTAGAAACCCCTTGACATCGTAGAGCCTTCCAGTTAGCCTTCCCCCATGACTTCTTCTAATTTGTATTATGTTGCCTTTAACGCAAGAAGCTAATGTTTGCTGTCCGTCGGCATTCCTTTCGGTCTATCTGCTGATTCTGCAATGGTTAAGTCATCCTCCTATATGCATAAGCGGGCCTTCCTGGAGTGGGCGTGAGCTGGAAGCACGGCCAGCCACTTGTCAGGGGCGATTCTGGGTGCGCGAAAGGTCAAAGCGGATGATTTGTTCAAAGGTCTGGCGGTCTCCACCGATGAATGGGCGCCCATTAATAAAGAACGTGGGCGTGCTGTCGACGCCAAGCACTTTTCCTTCCGCGACATCGGCATCGACAGCCGCTTTGGTTTCCGGCGCGGTCATGCAGGAATGGATCGCGTCAGCAGAACCTTGTGTCCCGAGGGCAGCGACGGCGTACTGCGTTAGCTGATCCCAGGCGCTGTCGGCGGTGATAGCATCCTGATTGGTGAAGACGGAGTCTTGGAATTTCAGGAACGCGGATGAGGAGCCCCTTTTGTAGACGCAGCGACCGGCGAGTGCGGCGGTCATGGCCCAGGGATGGAGTTGCTCAAGGGGAAAGTTCTTGAAAACAAAGCGCACCTGCGGAAATTCCGGCTCGACCACCTTCAAAATAGAATACATCTCCTGACAGTGAGGGCATTCGAAGTCGCTGTACTCGACGATGGTGAGCTTTGCGTCGGCGGGGCCGAGCAAGGGCGAGTCGCCAAGTTTGATCTTGGCGCGATTTTCGGCAAAGGGATCTTTGGACATGTCGCGTATCTCACCCCGGAACATGAAATGTGCGTCCTTGGTGATGTAAACTGTGCCGGTTTCGTCGTGTCCCTGATAATTGACGGAGACGGGGACTTTCAGAAGGTCAGGAACCTCCGAAGGAGTGATGGGGCCGAGGGTGACTTTATATTCGGGCCCCCAAGCGAAGAGGACGCGGAGATAGGATTCGACCTTGGAGAGAAATTGCTGGTCTTGCGCCGACGTGGCAGGAGCAGATTGCGCGGCGGCCTTGGTTTGCGCGATAACGGGAAAAGCGATGAAAAAGAGCGCGACGCCAAGAAGCAAGACGCGTTTGAGCATTGTGAGTGCCTTTCAAAGATTAAGAGTATGTTGCGAACAGGGGAGTTCTGTTAGAAACCAGTTCCCTGTTGCGTTTTGTGCTGCAACAAATGGACAACGAGAATACATCAAGACAGCGCCAAGTTGAAAGGAGACACACGGCACTCAGCGTCTACACTGCTGGG
>JASHRN010000157.1 GCA_030037335.1 Candidatus Acidiferrales bacterium
GACGTCAACTTTATAGTATTCCGCGAGAATACCGAAGGTGCCTACGCCGGAGTGGGCGGGAACTTCAAGTTGGGCACCGCTGACGAAGTGGCCTTGCAGGAGGATGTGAATACGCGCAAGGGCGTGGAGCGGATTTGCCGCTACGCCCTCGAATATGCGCGCCGCAAGGGATTGAAGCGCGTATGCATGAGCGACAAGTCAAATGCGATGACCTTCGGACACGGTTTGTGGCAGCGGGTCTGGAAGGAATTGCGCGAGGAATATGATATCGAGACACGGCATCTGTTCGTCGATACGCTGATGATGGAGATGGTGCGCGACCCTTCGCAGTTCGACGTGATCGTCACATGCAATTTGTTCGGCGATATTGCGAGCGACTTGGGCGCGCAGCTCTCGGGCGGATTGGGGCTTGCGCCTTCGGGAAATATTCATCCCGGCAAGGTTTCGCTGTTTGAGCCGGTGCATGGTTCTGCTCCGAATATCGCCGGAAAGAATGTGGCAAATCCTATGGGTTCGGTCCTCGCGGGTGCGATGATGCTGGAGCATTTGGGTCTGGAGAAGGAAGCGGGATCGATTCGCGATGTGGTGCGAACGGCTGTCCACGACGGGAAAACAACGGTGGATCTCGGTGGCCAGATGGGCACACGGGAAGTTGGGGACTGGCTTGCAGAGCGAATTTCAAAGCGTGGCTCCGCGGGCGCGCCCGGTTAGGAATAAGTCTAGGAATAGTTGTAATAATCGTACGGCTGCTTGCGGCGCATTCCGGAAACCAGCAGCATTCCCAGCAAAAACCCACCCACATGAGCCCACCACGCTACTCCCCCCGACGCTGCACTGCCGAGCGAACTCACTCCGCTAAGGAATTGCACCAAGAACCACAGGCCAATGAAAAGAACGGCGGGCAATCGCGCGAAGAACCACCAGAAGAAAAGCGTCACGAGTGTAAAAATCTTTGAGGATGGATAAAAAACGATGTACGCGCCGAGCACTCCTGCGATGGCTCCGCTGGCGCCGAGGGAGGGAATTGTCGAGCCAAGGCTGAACAGCGTTTGCGCGGTACCCGCCCCGAGCCCGCAGAGAAGGTAAAAGCCGAGATACAGAGTGTGTCCGAGACGATCCTCGACGTTAGGGCCAAACAGCCACAGAAACCACATATTGCCGATGATGTGCAGCCAGCCGGCATGAAGAAACATTGATGTGAAAAAGGGAACGAAGCCCTGGGCCAGTGTGTAATGCGTTCCAGCCAGTGCGAGTTGTGCGCGTGCTGGAATCAACGCATAGGTCGTGATGAAGGTGTGGAGCGCCCGTCGGGAAAGGGTTAGTTGATAAAAGAAAATGATGAAATTCGAAATGATCAGTGCGAGCGTGACGTATGGAAAATGGACGCGCGGCCGGAGATTCTTCAAGGGAATCATGAAGTTCTCTTTGCCGATTGTTGCGTGTACTCAAGCCACTCGGGAGGCACGGCGGACTCAGTGCGCCGCGCCGTGCGCATAAATCTTTGAATTTCAGGCAATGCTTTAATTCCGCCGCGTGCGCCACGTGCTGTGCAATTCAGGGCAGCAGCGGCACAGCTGAATTCAAGCGTTTCATTAAGGGGCCAGCATTTTAGAACTCCGTAGACAATACCGGCATGGAAAATGTCTCCCGCGCCCGTTGTGTCCACTGCGTCGACGCAATAGCCTCGGCTGTAATGAAAGCTGGCTCCGTCCCAAGAAAGAGCTCCGAGCCTGCCGAGAGTCACCCCGACGGCTTTGCATCCAAAGCGTTGCGCCAATTCCGGAAGGCTTTGACGAAAAGTTGAATCGACTCCAAGAAAGCGAGCGACGAATGCTCCGGTCGCAAAGAGGTAATCGGTATTCTCAAGCAAAGCTTCAACTCCAGGGTAGAAGTTGTCCACATCGGCTACGACAGGCACGCGCGCTGAACGGGCCCATCGTGCTGCCAGAGCAGTTGCGGCGGTATCGTGTCCGTCAACAAGCAGAATCTTTGATCGAGTTACCCACTCCCGTCGAAGGTGCTTCGGGCGAAGGGTCAGGCGCGGATCGCGCTTCCACAGGATCGTTCGTTCGCCGGAACGGGAGTCCACAAGAATGTAGGAAAGCTGGCTCGCGCACCGAGGAATCCGAATGAGATGCGATTCGATTTTACTGCGCTGCAACTCACGCGCTTGCAGCTCCGCCGCAGGATCATCTCCAAGAGAACCGACATATCGGGTAGAGAGGCCCCAGCGGCGGCACGCAATGAGTGCGCTGGCAACTTGGCCGCCCGGGAAAATTGCCTCCGAGGTGAACTCTAGTTTTGAATTGAATTCAGGGAAGCGCGGCAGCTCGATGACTGTATCAGTGGCGTTGATTCCGATGCCGGCAACGTCAACGAGGGGGTAAGGGCGCGAACGCATGAGGATGTACTTTATCGGAGAGCGAACCCAATGAAAAGCGGTGCCGATGGTATGAAATTTTTAAGGGAATCATACGTGTGATTGCGCGACTTTCGTGGCTGTGATAAAAAGTTTAGCTTCGCTGCACGCGACTGAACGTGCGATGCGCGCAGATCAGTCGGCGCGCCGACACGCCGATGCCACTTCGCGAATCCGAAGCCATTGTTTTGCAGAGTTATCCGCTCGGCGAAGCGGATCGGTTGGTGAGCTTTCTCAGTCGGAGCATGGGGCGCATGCGCGGAGTAGCCGCTGGCGCACGGCGCACGAAGAGCCGGTTTGGCGCGACGCTTGAACGAATGTCGTATGTACGCATCTGGTTTTTCGAGCGCGAAACGCGTGAACTGGTACGCATCAATCAGTGCGAGCTGATCGAATCGTTTGTCACCGCTTTCCGCGATTATTCGGCGAGCATCGCACTGGCGCTGATGGCCGAAATTACTGAGGCCGTGCTTCCAGATCGCGAGCCAGCGGATCCGTCATTTCGGCTGTTGCTACTTACCGCGCAAACGATCAAGCGGCGGTGCGAATTTGAACTGCCGCTTGCTTATTTCGCGCTGTGGACAGTGAGGCTCGGTGGCTGGCTCGGTTCTTTGGAGCATTGCGCGCGATGCGGCGCGGAGTTGCCCTCGGGAGCATTCGTGAACTCAGCTACGCCGGGTGTCACGTGCGGCAAATGCCGAGCTGCTGGAACGAAGGTCCTTTCAACAGGTGCGCTTTCAGCGGGCCGCAAAATGTTAAGCGAGAGACTCGATAGAATCGAGGACAGAGAATTGAAGTCCGACCCATTGAGGGAGCTGACAAATTACCTGCTTGATCTGCTTGAGCATCAGATCGAGCGTAAACTCAAATCTCGAGAACTGCTGGAAGGTTTTTGATGATGGCGCGAGCGGCGGCACGAGCGGCATTAAAGAAAAACATGAATGATGGAATACACTTCAGCATCTCGTTCCAGGATCTCATTTTTGGTCTGGAGACCTACTGGTCCAAGCAAGGTTGCGTAATTCAGCAGCCATACGATGTCGAAGTGGGAGCGGGCACGATGCATCCCGAGACTTTCTTTCGTGTTCTCGGCCCGAATTCGTATCGCGTCGCCTACGTGCAGCCGAGTCGCAGACCTGCTGATGGACGGTACGGCGAAAACCCCAACCGGCTTTACAAGCACACGCAGCTTCAAGTGATACTTAAACCATCTCCGGCAAATATTCAGGACCTATATCTGGACAGCTTGCGTGCATTGGGGATTAATCTTCGCGAACACGATATTCGATTTGAAGAGGACAACTGGGAATCGCCAACGCTCGGCGCATGGGGCGTAGGCTGGCAAGTTCTGCTTGATGGTCTGGAGATCACCCAGTTCACATACTTCCAGCAATCCGGCGGTATCGATCTGGATCCCGTCTCTTGCGAATTGACCTATGGGCTCGAGAGAATCGCGGCGTTTCTGCAGGATGTCGACAGCGTGTTCCAATTGCGTTGGTCGCGCGACACGAGCTATGGAGACATTCGCCTGCCGGAAGAAGAGCAATTCTCGACCTACAGTTTCGAGTGGGCCGATGCCAGGCGCACACGCGAAATGTTTGACTTGTGTGAAAAAGAAGCGCAAGCGATCCTTGCGCACCGGGATCGCGCGGCAAAATCTTCTTCCCAGAGGCGCGCGCCAATTCTGGCTGCGTATGACTTCTGTCTGAAGTGTTCGCACCTCTTTAATATCCTGGATTCTCGCGGTGCAATTTCAACCACGGAGCGTGCGGCGCTGATTGCGCGCGTTCGAGCGCTGTCGTGCCAAATCGCGCGAGATTACTCCGTAACGAACGGTTGGATGGAATCGGAATCGGGTTCCGACGAAGTGACCTCGTCACGGCAAGATCGGAAGCGTCAATGACAGACCGCGCTTCGCTGGTTTTTGAAATTGGCTGCGAGGAAATTCCCGCAGGACTGCTGGCGAAGGCCGCCACTGAGCTTAAAGCAATACTTGAGAAACATCTTGAGGCGAATCGCTTACTCGTTGCGCCCGTCGTGACCTTTGCAGCGCCGCGGCGATTGGCCGCAATCTCAAACGCCGTGTTGCTGGCGCAGACGGACGAGAAAAAGGAGGTGCTCGGGCCTCCAAAATCTGTGGCGTTTGATAATGTCGGCCAGCCGACACGAGCAGCCGAGAGTTTTTCGAAAAAGCAAGGCGTACCGATATCGAGTCTGTACACAACGATGACCCCGCGCGGCGAGTATCTTGCCGCCCGATTAATCATTCGAGGAAAAACGGCGCGCGAGCTCCTCGCCGAAATTCTTACGCGCGCAATTCGCGAACTCAGTTTTCCGCGCTCAATGTGCTGGACTGGGAAGAAAGGTGCGCGGTTTATACGGCCGGTGCGATGGATCGTGGCAGTTCTGGACGGCAAAGTAATTCCTTTTGAATTTGAAGGCGTTGCGTCCGGTAATACGACGCGAGGGCATCGATTTCTTGCGCACTCGAAGAACATCAAAATCACCGAACCAAAGGACTATCTCTCCCGACTGCGCAGTAACTTTGTGCTCGCGGATGCTCCTGAACGCCGGAAAAAAATCGAGCGGGAAATCCGAAGCATCGCCGCGAAGGGGAAGTGGCGCGTCCATGAAGACCCGGCGCTCCTGGAAACGGTCACATATCTAAATGAATATCCGACGGTGATTCGCGGCGATTTCGACGCGCGGTACCTTGAGTTGCCGTGGGAAATAATCGTAACCGTGATGCGCGATCATCAGAAATACTTCGCCGTAGAGAACCGGCGAAATGAAATCGAGCCTCACTTCCTCGCGGTAATCAATCTCGACAAGGGCCGCGCAGGGCTTGTGCGGCGTGGCCATGAGAAGGTATTGCGCGCACGGCTTGCCGATGCAGAGTTTTTCTGGCAATCCGACCAGAAGCGCCGGCTCGCGGATTACTCCGAAATGCTCGCGCACATAACCTTTGAATCTCGCTTGGGAAGCTATCGCGACAAGACGGAGCGAATGCGCGAAATTGCCCGCAAGATTGCGCGCAACTGGTTCGATTCGGGGATTCACGGGGCAGACATCGGTGCGGCGGACCGCGCAGCGCAACTTGCCAAGTGCGACCTCGCGACCGAGATGGTTCGCGAGTTTACAGAGCTGCAAGGAATCATGGGCGGGCTGTACGCCAGATCTCAAGGTGAAGATGAAGATGTTGCTTGGGCGGTTTACGACCATTACAAGCCCGTCGGAACGGAAGACACTGTCCCGCGCAATTTGACTGGCTGCGCAGTTTCGATTGCCGACAAACTGGATTCTCTCGCCGCGTGCTTTGCCGTCGGAATCGTGCCGACAGGCTCAAGCGATCCTTTCGGTTTGCGCAGAGCTGCTTCCGGGATCATTCAGATTTTGCTTGAGAAAAATCTGTCGATGTCTCTGTCGACGGCAATTTCCAGTGCCGCTCAAACCCTTGGTTCGCATGCGCCAAAGATCAAAGTGCCAGTTGAAGTTGAAAATAAGGTCTTGGAGTTCATCGGAGAGCGCGCGAAGTATCTGTTCCGCGAAAAGTATGGATTCGCTTATGACGAAGTGAACGCGGCAATGGCGGCGAGCGCAGACGATCTGGTTGACGTGCGAAATCGAATTCTGGCGCTGAGGGCAATTCGGTACACGGAAAATTTTGAACCGCTCGCAGTAGCATTTCGCAGGATCCGAAAGATTCTCGAGAAGGCTGGCCCTGACTGCGGACGTGCCGCTGCCGTTGATGATGCGCTCCTTCGTGCAGACGCAGAGCAGCTCTTGCATCGAGAAGCGCGCTCTCTGGCAGAGCGTGCAAGCAAGCACAAGCGTACCGGGCAATATAAAGAAGCACTTGAAGCGATTTCCGAGCTCAGGCCAACTGTGGATCGTTTTTTCGATGACGTCCTCGTGATGGATCCGGACGCAGCAGTCAGAAAAAATCGACTGGCGTTGCTAGCAGGGTTGCTCAAAGAGTTTTCGACCATTGCCGATTTCTCGGAAATGGCCGCAGAGGAAAAGCGCGACGAGCCCTCGAAGAGTTTAGTTCGATAGCATTGTCGGCGCGCCGACGAGAAACCGGAACGGCGCTGCAACACCCAAAACGAAAAGAGGTCCCAGTGAAATACGTTTATTTCTTCGGTCAGGGAAAAGCAGAAGGTAACGGACAAATGAAGGAAGTGCTCGGCGGAAAGGGTGCGGGCCTCGCAGAAATGACTCGCATCGGCCTGCCGGTCCCCGCTGGCTTCACAATCTCGACGGAAGCTTGCGACTTCTATTTCAAGCACGACCGCAAGCATCCTCGTGAATTAGCTGCACAAGTTGCCGCGAATCTTGCTCGCCTCGAGAAAGTCACAAAGAAAAAGCTCGGCGACGCAAAAGATCCGTTGCTTGTGAGCGTGCGCTCAGGGTCGGCCCGCTCCATGCCCGGGATGATGGAGACAATCCTTAATCTGGGTCTGAACTCCCGCTCCGTGGAAGGGCTCGCCCGTAAAACTGGCAACGACCGATTCGCCTATGACGCCTATCGCCGTTTTGTGCAGATGTATTCGAGCGTGGTCATTGGCCTGCCCAAAGATGAACTTGAGCAAAAGCTCCGTGACTTAAAGAATCGCTTGAATGTTAAGGACGACACACAGATTCCTGCGAGCGGATTGAAGCAGCTCGTCGCGGATTACCGGCAATATTTCAAACAGAAGACCGGCAAGGAATTTCCAGAGGATCCGCAAGAGCAACTTTGGGGCGCGATCGGTGCTGTTTTCGAGTCGTGGATGGGCGAGAAGGCCGTGACGTACCGGCGCGTGGAAAAAATCACAGGCCTGCTGGGCACTGCGGTCAACGTCGTGCAAATGGTCTTTGGGAATACTGGAGACAATTCCGGCACAGGCGTCTGCTTCACGCGCGACCCTTCCACAGGCGAAAAAGATTTCTTTGGCGACTTCCTGATCAATGCGCAGGGTGAAGATGTGGTGGCAGGAATTCGCACGCCAATGCAGTTGAGCGAAATGGCCAAGCGCATGCCGAAAGTTTACAAGCAGCTCGAAGGCGTGCGGAAAACTCTCGAGCATCACTATCGCGATATGCAGGATCTCGAATTCACCGTTGAAGACGGGAAACTGTACATGCTGCAAACGCGGACGGGGAAGCGTTCGCCCGCCGCCACTTTCCGCATCGCCATGGACATGGCGAAAGAAGGTCTCATCAGCCAGGGTGAAGCAATTCAGCGCATTCAGCCGGATGACGTCGAGCGGCTTTTCTATCCTGTAATCGCACCTGCAACAAAGAAAGAAGAACTCGCAAAAAGAAAGATTGCCTCGGGTGTAAACGCTGTACCCGGCGCTGCTGGAGGAAAGGCGGTATTCAGTGCGCATGAGGCCGAGGACTGGGCTTCGCGTGGGGAAAAAGTCATTCTCGTTCGCCGCGAAACCAGCCCCGAAGACGTAGGCGGAATGCACGTGGCGCAAGGAATTCTCACTGCAACGGGCGGAAAGACGAGCCATGCGGCCGTCGTTGCGCGCGGTTGGGGCAAATGTTGTGTGGTTGGCTGCGAAACATTGGATATCGATTACTCGAAGAAATTGATGCATGTGAATGGGCGCACTATTTCCCAGGGCGACTGGCTCACGCTCGATGGCAGCGAGGGCACCGTTTACGAAGGGCAGATTGAACTCGCGCGTCCTGAGCCGCCGAAGGCCTATTCAATTGTAATGAGTTGGGCGGACAAGATTCGCAAGCTCAAGGTGCGCACCAATGCGGACACGCCCTTCGATGCTCGCCGCGCGCGGGAAATGGGCGCGGAGGGAATTGGACTCTGCCGCACAGAACACATGTTCTTCAAGGATTTCGAACAGCCTGAAAAGAGCGCTGAGCGCCAGCTCGCGATTCAGGAAATGATCATTGCCGATACGCGCGAAGCGCGCCAACGCGCCATCGACAAGCTGCTGCCCTTTCAGCGCCGCGACTTCATTGGCCTGTTTGAAGCGATGGATGGCCTGCCGGTCACGATTCGCCTGATTGATCCGCCATTGCACGAGTTCGTCCCGCATGAGCGCAGTCAGCAGGAGGATCTCGCTCGAAAAATTGGAGTCCCAGTTGAGAAGGTCATCCGGCGCGTTGAACAATTACATGAAGCCAACCCGATGCTCGGGCATCGCGGATGCCGCCTGGCGATCACTTATCCAGAAATACTTGAAATGCAGGTGCGCGCGATTATTGAAGCGGCAATTGAATGCCAAAAGAAGGGAATTGAAGTATTTCCTGAGATCATGCATCCGCTGACCATGGCGAAGAAGGAATTGAAGATTCTCGAAGAGGGAACAAGGAAAGTCGCCGACGCGATTATTTCCGAGCATAAAGTAAAACTTGAATATCTTGTAGGCACAATGATTGAGCTTCCACGTGCCGCACTGCTTGCCGATCAAATTGCTGAAGTGGCGGAGTTCTTCTCGTTTGGTACCAACGACCTGACTCAGACGACCATGGGTCTTTCGCGCGACGATGCAGGCAGGTTCCTCCCTGAATATGTCGACGAGAAGAAGGCCGGCGTTTTTGCCGGCGATCCGTTTCAGACTCTTGATCAGCAGGGCGTGGGCATGCTCATCGAATGGGCTATCCAGCGCGGGCGCAAGACGCGGCCAAATCTGAAGGTCGGAATCTGCGGCGAGCATGGTGGAGATGCCGAGAGCGTCAAGTTTTGCCACCGCGCGGGCATGAACTACGTCAGCGCTTCTCCATTTCGCGTTCCGATCTCGCGCTTGGCTGCGGCGCAAGCAGTGCTGGAAGAAAAATCGGCAAAACGCAAGCCTCGAACCAAGGCCCGCTGCTGATGGTGCCGCGCTCGTTCGTCATCGGCATTTGCGGTGGCACCGGTTCCGGCAAAACGACGATCACCGACCGGCTCTCTCGCGCACTGTCGAATGACGGCGTAGTTGTTTTGCAGCAGGATCATTATTACAAGGACCTTTCCCACTTCTCCGCTGCCGAACGCGCGCGCTGCAATTTTGATCATCCGAGCGCGCTCGACAGCGCGCTCTTCATAGAACACGTGCGTAGTTTGCGCGACGGACGCGCAATCGAACGCCCTGTGTATGATTTCACGCAGCACCGGCGCGTGCCGGAAACCGTGAAAGTGCAAGCGCGTCCCGCAATTTTGGTCGAAGGCATTCTGATTTTTGAAAACGAGGCGTTGCGCAATTTGATGGACTTGAAAATTTTCGTGGATACCGACGCTGACTTGCGCTTCATTCGCAGGCTCGTGAGAGACATTCGTGAACGTGGCAGGACGCTCGAATCAGTTGTCCAGCAGTATCAGGAAACAGTGAGGCCAATGCATCTGGAGTTCGTCGAGCCCAGCAAACGCTACGCCGACATTATTATTCCCGAAGGCGGCCACAATGAAGTGGGCGTCGACCTGGTGATTCAAAAAGTGCGCTCGCTGCTTGCACAATAGAAGAAGTCCAGGCAATACGGGCAACCTCGCTCGCCTCCGTTACGTCGGCATCCTCAAGAAAAAATACAATCCCGCGAACGCGAAAATTGCATCCGGCGCCCATGCCGCAACAAACGGCGGCAATTGCCCTACTGCGCCGAGCGCTTCAAACAAAGCCGCGATCGACCAGTAGGCGATTCCGATTCCAATGGCCAGCGCAATTCCGCCCACCGCGCCACGGGTGCCGACCAGCAGCGCAAAGGGGATCGCCAGAAACACGATAATCGCTGCGATCAGCGGAAACGCAAATTTCTTGTGCCATTCCACCGAAAGGCGCTGCGTTTCAAATCCGGCCTTTTGCAGGCTCTGAATGTAATTGCGCAATTGTCGCCAATTCATCTGGTTGTATTGAAAGACTTCGCGCTTGAAATAGGAGGGCGCCTCGGAAAATTCCGGAACGGAATCCACTCGAAAAGTCCGATAGGAGGTGACAGAAGAGGCGGAGAAATCTCTGACCCAGCCGCGCTCCAGGATCCAGGAGTCCAGTTCCGGCTCCCAATAAGCGCGATTCGCGAAAATCCGGCGGCTCACCTGAAAAGTTGCAGGGTCGAGTTCGAAAATATTCAGCCCGCCAAACAAATTACCGTAGGGGTCGAACAACTGGTAATTGAAAATCGTGCCGTGCTCGCCATAGATCCATTGATGCGACGGCTCAAAGTACGTCTGCGCGGGCCGGCCCTTGATGCGATCGTGGAGCGCGTCCTGTCGCTGATTGGCATACGGCAGAATGGTGTCATCGAGCAGAAACAAACCGGCGCTGAGCAGAATTCCAGCCAGAACCAGTGGCAGCGCAAGGCGAAAAA
>JASHRN010000158.1 GCA_030037335.1 Candidatus Acidiferrales bacterium
TGATAGGCGCCGATGGCCGCATCTTGCTTTCCGGAAGCGTTCAGGAGGTCGGCGCAGGCCAATCCGAAGATAAAGTTATGGGGAAAGCTAGCGTAATCGCGTCCAAGGAGGGCGAGCGCCTCATTGTAACGGCCCTCGCGGGCTAGAAATAACGCCAGAATCGTGCTTGCATCGATGCTTTCCTCGCCTCCGCCATCGACGGCCTGCTGAAGCAAGGCAAGCCCCTTCGCCTTGTTACCGCGCATGTCGGCAACGAACGCGAGGCTCTTTTCCCACCACGAGAGGCTCCCGACGATGTATTGAAACGCACCCACAACAAGCTTCGCGTCGGAGTAATTCGGGTCGAGCTTCAAAACGCGCTGATCGTCATGATAGGCGCCGAGGCCTTCGCGCAATGCGCCAAGCCAGCGCTTTTCGATTACCGCCGAGTAGACGGTAGCCAGGCCGCGCGCCACGGCGCGAGCAAAAAGCGCGTCCACGTCCTTGGGATTTTTCGCCAACTGCTGATTGGCAAGCGCAATCGCCCTCTGCGAGAGGTTGATGATCTCGTCTCGGACCTTCGCATCCAGCGGCGGCTCCTTGAGCGCAAGAAACCTGTTGCCCATGTATAGAGTGGCGTCGAGCTGGCCTTCGTGGTTGAGCTCCTTTGCTAATACTCCTGCGAGCAGATGGTTGATGACGAACGGATCGTCGGGATAGCGCTGGCGCTCCTGCTGGAACAGGGCAATCGCGCCGTCATAATTCATGTTGTAGAAGGCCTCAAAGCCTTGGCGCGTGGCGGCATCGTTCGGCTGGACGCGAAACGGAGGCTTGGCGCCAGCGCTGCCCTGGGCGGAATGCCCAGCACAGTTATCCCCAAGCCAGACGGCTTTGGCCGGCACGCCAAGCGTCGCAATCGCGAGGACACAACAAGCTGATCTTAGAATCAGCGTGCGAGACGGAATCGGCGTGCGAGACGGCAAGTTGTTGGCTCCGGTCTGAACCATAGCAAGTTTCGTATGCCCGGCACTCTAGTGTACTGCGAGGCAGCGTCCCAGTGGCTCCCGCAGATCAGCCTGGATGGGTGGTACGCAAAACATTGCGTACCAGCGCAGGTACTTTAGTACCAAAAAAATGAGCCGCGTCGCCCAGTGCGCTATCCCGAGGCAGGCCGTAGACTTGGCAATGTCGAGACTGCGTGAAATGCGAGCGCGCAAACTGGCGCTGCTGCACCAGCCCGCAGGGATCACGGGCTAAAATGACTTGGGAGTCTCGACCCGAAATTCAAGAGAAGCACAGAAAGCGAGCTTCGACGAGAAGACACCAATGAACGCGCGAATGCCAGGCTTGTTCAAGTTCAGCACAAGAACCGGGGCGCCACAGCCAAGCGCCTCAGCAAGCACGCCCGCGCGCCCGGATCCCCAAACAACTTCTGACGAAGCCAAAGCGGCGATCGCAGAGATGATTGCTGATATGGCCAAGCCCGAGACGCGGAACCCGCGTGCGACCTCCAGCGCCGTCAAGCAAGAGCGGCGTCACCGTCGGCGCGTGAAAATCTCCGCTCCGGTGCGCGTTCGCCAAGTGGACCTGCCCCGCGCGGCGGAATTCGATTTGACAATGACGTCTGACGTTTCACGCGAAGGCATTCTGTTTGAAACCTCGCGTGACAACTATCACCGCGGACAGGAAGTCGCCGTAGTGTTTCCGTATCGCGCGATGCTTCCCGGCGAGCAGGTAACCGAGCAGCGCGGACAGGTAGTTCGGGTTGTGCGCGCCAGCGAGAGCCGCTTTGGCGTCGCGGTGGCATTTTTGGACGGCGCTCCGAAACTAGAATTCGTGGATTCGCTGGGCAATCCATTAGGAGAGGATTCCCGGCACGCGAGCGAATCTGCATCAAGCCACAGTGGCAAGAAGCCGCTGATTATTCACGTGGACGCAGACCAACGCGTGCGCACACTGGTGCGCGCTGAACTGGATTTGCACGGCTACGCGGTGGAATCGGTGCAGGATCCAAACCTGGCTTTGGCGCTTTTGCGTCATCGTGCTCCCGTAGCTGTGATTTGCGAGGCCGAGCCGTTCGCGGACGCTTTGCCTGGTGGCGGAGAAATGTCCGGCTACGATCTCTGCGTAATCATTCGCCGAAATGCGAAATTCGCGCAAATGCCGGTGATTTTGACTACGCGCTCCGGACTGCCCAGCGATTTCTCCACCGCGCACGCGCTCGGCGCGACAGTATGCGTATCGAAGCCATACGATTTGAATCGCATCATCAATCTGGTGCAGATGCTGGCTCCCGGCAAAGCAAAGTAATTTGTCCCATCCAAGTCCAATCCAAAAGAAGTAGTCTCGCGGCCCAGCCAACGAGCAACCCCGCGAAGCAAGCAGTGCATCGCATGCGGCGACCGCGCAGCCCGAGAACTATTGTGGCTAATGAGCCGGAACGTGCTGCAGTTCGGCCCGTGGAGTCGCTCCAATCGCAGGGTTGCGACTGCTCAAAATGAGCTGCTTGATGCGTTCGGGCAGCCACGTATAATGCTTGTTCGCTCGGGGGTCGCCGAGACGTACTTGGGCTGCGGGAAGTGGACTAGCGCGGCTGGCTCCGTTCCGGCCAGCGAACATGGAAAGATTCGGAGGGAATTGGGATGGGGCGGAAAGTCTTTCTGATTGGATTTCTTGCAGCGGCATGCTTCACGGCATTCGGCTGCGGCGGAAATGACAACCCAGTCCCGCAAATCACTTCCCTTTCACCCACTGCCGTTCCCGCCGGCGAAGGTTCATTCATCCTTTCGATTTCAGGCACGAACGTGAACAGCTCATCGACGGTGAGCTTCGGCTCAAATACCCTGCCTGTTCTCAGTGTTCAGATACCCCCATGCTCTTCGCAGACCAATTGCATCGATACATTGCTCGTGAGTGTTCCGGCCGATCAAGTGAGCGCAGCGGGGGCTCAACAAGTCAGCGTGACGACGTCAGGACAGACATCGAATCAGGTGGCCTTCAACGTGACCACCCCGCAGATTTTGACTATGTTTCCCACTGCGGTCCCCGCGGGAACGGCGACCTTTCCATTGACGCTGACCGTTCAGAATGCTGCGCCGAATATGGATGTTGTCTTCGGTACGCAGGGGAATAACATTTCTCCCCTTGTTCCAGTTGGGCCGGTCTCGTGCAATCCGCCGACGGCGTGCACGATTGTCGTTAACGTGCCTGCGGCGAGCGTCGCAAAAGCAGGCCCGATTCAAGTAGTCGCTGCGAATCCCCTGGCCACGAGCGGCGGCTCTGCAACAACAAATTTTATGGTAAGCGGCGGAGCCAGCAGTGGACAGTTCCCTATCGCTCAGTCAGCGCCCGGCGGAAAACCAGGAAATGCATCGAGCACGCATTCCTCTGTTTCCGACGGCGGGCTCTTCGTGGCCTTTGATTCTACCGCGACCAATCTGAGCTCGATCGCGGGAAATGGCCTGTCCCAAGTCTACGTGACGCAGAACTGCTTTGGCGCAAGCTCCTGCACAGCACAGACGACGATGATTTCAGCAAATGGGAACGCGGCAGGCGCTGGAGGCGTAAACGGCAGCGATCGTCCTTCGATTTCCGCCGATGGTCGATTCGTCGCGTTTGAGAGCGATGACACGAATCTGGTCTCTGGCGTGACGCAGGCAGTAGAGCAAATTTATCTGTACGATACCTGCAACAGCGTTTTTGGTCCAGTGAAAGGCTGCACTCCGAAAATGACGCTCATCAGCGCCAACGGAAGCACTCCGGGGAATGCGCCGAGCCTCGCGCCATCGATCAGCGCGTACGGTTTGTATATCGCGTTTCAATCTTCAGCGACGAATTTGACCGCGACGCATGTCCCGGCCAATGTCCAGGAGATTTACCTTTATCAGAGATGCCTGGGGGTAGCGGGCGCCATCAGCGGATGCTCAGCAGGGACGACGCTGTTTTCCAAGGGCGCGAACGGGAATGCAGGCGACGCCGATTCCGTAACGCCTTCCATTGATCCCGCGGGGTTGGCGGTGGCATTCGAGTCGCTTGCGGATAACATCGTTTCCGGCATAGCTGCAAATGGCGCGAGCCAGATTTATGTGCGCACTACGTGCCTCGAGGCCGTGCCGCTGTTGAAGGCGGGCTGCGCAACGCAAACCGTTCTGCTCTCAGGCGACGCGAGCAATCAACTCGGCGCGAGCGACAGCATCACACCGTCGCTTACGGATGACGGCGCCCTCTTCGGAGTTTTCGCGTCCGCCGCTCCGAATTTGCTTCCGCAGAATGCAACCGCGCAGCAGATTTTGGGTGCGCAGGTTTGTATCAACTTGCCTACAACGGTGCCCTGCACGCCGGGGCTTCGCGTGCTGTCGGTCAGTTCCAATGGACAGCCGGGCGCGGCGGCGAGTTCCAATCCATTCGCCGGAGGTACGCGCGTCGTCTTCACCTCCTTAGCCAGCCTGCTTTCTGGCGTAAGCGGGCAGCAAGTTTACGGTGTGCCGGCGTGCGCGCCCTCATCGTGCGCGTCTTCGCCGACTCTGATTTCGGTGAACAGTTCGAAAACGCCGATTGGCGGTGACTTTGGCGCGCTCGGCGGCGGAGGATTGGCGGCGTTTTCAACTACCGGGAGTGCAGGCGCGTCGGGTATCGGCGAAATTTTCCTCGCCGCGCCGTTTTAACGATCCACTGCGCGATCGCCTGGGTGCGCCTCACTCCTGTTTGCGCAGAAAATGCTTCATCAGCGAATATCCGCCTGTCACCGGCAGCAGGATGATTTGCCGCCAAGTGGTTGCGTTCTGCCGCACCTTTTCGTGCTGGCGTGAGGCGCGAATCTGCTCCTGCGCCACCATCATTGCCGCGTATTTCGCGAAGTCAATGCCGCATTTGTCGCACTTCCCGCCATGCTGTTGAGTTGAGCCGCAGGAAGGGCATTTGTAGAGCAGCGTCGCGTGGCAGCGCACGCAAAATTGCGCCGCATCGGCATTTGCCGTTTTGCACCTCGGACATTCCATGAGTTCATTTTAATCTGTGGGCGGTTGATTATTTGCCGGATGCTCAGGTGTGTGCATTACGCGCGACCTGTCCTATTGGGCAGCCCCACCTCTTTGACTACACGTGGTTACCTTCAGAACATCGCACACAAAGCAGCAGCTTGCCTTTATATAGCATCACTATATACTTAACCCATGATCAGCGCAAACATTAAACGCGGCAGCGCGGAACTCGCGATTCTCTCTGTGCTTGCCGGCCAGCCATTGCATGGATACGAAATCGCTCGCCGCATCGAGCATCAAACGCGCGGCTCGCTGAAATTCACGCTTGCCTCTCTCTATCCACTGCTCTACCGCATGGAATCGCGCGGCTGGCTGAGCGCCAGTTGGGGCGAGACGCCCGCAGGCCGCGAGCGGCGCTACTACCGCCTCACAGCGGCGGGACGCAAAAAGCTCTCCCCGCTCCGCAAGGAATGGAAGGAGCTTTTTCACGCGCTCGGACGCCTGGAGGCGCCTAAGCATGCCTGATTGGAAAAGCGAGGCTTCGCGCAAGCTTAATCGTGCCAAATTTTCTGCGTCGGAACGCGAGGAAGTCTCGCGGGAACTTGCAAGCTACCTGGAAGACCTGTGCAATGAATCACGCTCGAGCGGCGCCGACGAATCAGCGCCCGTCACTCGTGCCGCGGGCGAACTTCACGAAGATTTGCATCTGGGCGTAAATCTCTACCGCGCCCGCAAGGAGAACAACATGAACGACCGCACCAGGGGTTTTTGGCTTCCCGGTTTGCTGAGTCTGGTTGGAAGCGTTGTTTTTTTCGCGATTTTCGACGCCGCCGGACTGCGTCCGTATCTTGCGGGCTACTTCGGTTCCGCAGTAAATCATTTCCAGGTGAACATTTTTCTTCCGTGGCTGTGCGTTCTACCGTTCCTCGGTGCGGCAAGCGCCTACTTGTCGCGACGCGCGGGCAGTGGACGTACCCTCCGGGTGGTAGCGGGGCTTCTCCCAGTGCTTGGTTTCCTTACCGGCTTCGTTGCCGTTATTCCTTTTGTTTTCGCGGTCAATGGCATGCCGGGGATAAATGCGATTCTTCCGGCCGTCGGCGCGGGCGTGTTGAGCCTGGTTGTGATTCCGGGCGTCGCGCTGCTGCTGGGGGTTGTGCCGTTCCTCCGCGACAGCAGGGTTATTCGCCCGACTACATAATGTGCAGACCGTTCTGCGGCCTGACGCCGCGGCGCTAAAAAGGACAGGTCAGCGAGCGTCGGTGTCGATGTGAACGCTCTTCAGTTCCTTGATTTGCGTGATTGCGATAGCGCGAGTTCCTTTTCGCTCGAATACTGCGCCGGTGGCCTGCACGTACTTTCCAACAAAGGGCATCATCTTTTGCCGTTGGTCCGAATCGGGCATGTACGCAGAGATGGGGAAATATATCAGTCCGGCCTTGGTGAGGATGATGATCGGCGAGCCGTGCTTAACGCAGTCTTGGGTGCACTGCAAGCTGAAGCTGGTAGCGGTTCCAGCGGGATTTTGGACGGGACAAGCGAGGTCGCGAACCGCGCCCTCGATGGTCATCGTTTTGGCATTGGGGTCCATTTTAGTACCCTGACGCGCGAGCGCTGGACAGATAAGGAACACGGAAAGAGCTCCAGCAAGGATTAAGGCAGACAAAGTGCCGCGCTTCATAAATCTCCTTTGGCTTTGGCAAGCCGGATAGCATGCGTGCTGCTTTTCACGGCTTCATGCCCCGCCTGCAGATTTGCAGATCGTAGCCGTTGATGTCGCAGACGTGAAAACTGTCATCTGTGTCCAGTCGCGAATCCGGCCCGCGCCTTGCTCGCTGCCACCAACCGCTGCATTATTTTCGCAGCGCGAAAAATTGATTCAGCGGATGCTGAATTGGCAGCTTCTCGAAACGCGAAAACCCAGCCTCTTTGGCAAGCGCCCGCGCGCCTTCTTCGCCGATCACCGTGCCCAACCCCGCGCCGTTGTACGCCAGCGACACAGTCATGCAGTGCATCGGGCTGATCGCGTGGAACATTTTGCCAACGGGATTGCGGTTCTCGTGCGCGTTGGCGTTTGCATTCGGCTCCGACCAAACGTAAACGCCATCATCCGCCAATGCGTTGCGAATTGCTCGCACTGTCGCTTTTGGATCCACCATGTCATGAATGCAGTCGAAGCTGCAGATCAAGTCAAATGTTTTTCCGACAGGAATTTCATGCGCCGCGGCCTGAAGAAATTCGACGTTGCTTACGCCTTCCTTTGCCGCAAGCTTTCGTGCACGATCAATACTG
>JASHRN010000019.1 GCA_030037335.1 Candidatus Acidiferrales bacterium
TTTTCGATTGGAATGGATTGATTCTTACTGATATCGGCGTGTACCAGTCACAATTCTCGCTCGAAAGCTCTGCACCCGCACAGTTCAGGTTTTTCGCCAATTCGCCGCAGAACCACTTCACTCAGGAGGCGGCGCAGCTTGAGCCGGTACGCACTTTTTTGTGGTTCGCGCGTTTTCCGGTGATGCATTTCACCGCGCTAGACGGCAGAAATCTGGTGGAATACAGGGACCTGCGCTTTTTCAGCGGCGCCAATCGCGGGCCGATGCCATTCACGTTTAACGTTATATTTGATTCTGAAGGCAAAATGCTGAAATATGGATGGATTGAGGCACGAGGCGTGCTTTACGACGAACGGCAGCCGGCGAACGCAAAATGAAGATCCAGATTTTCAGCGATATTCACGGCGATGTGAAGACTCTCGACAAACTCCTCAGCGTACCTGCTGACGTATACATTTCCGCAGGCGATCTGACGAATTTTGGAAAGGGCCTCGACGCCTGTGCGCCGGTGCTCGCAAAACAGGCCGCGCACGTCTGGTCGATTCCCGGCAATCACGAAACCATTCAGCAAAATCAGAAATTTTGCGCCGATGGCGGCTTCGTGGATT
Organism: Candidatus Acidiferrales bacterium; assembly: GCA_030037335.1. Lineage (GTDB taxonomy): Bacteria > Acidobacteriota > Terriglobia > Acidiferrales > UBA7541 > DAHUXN01. Next base: position 609 of record JASHRN010000019.1, read on the forward strand.
TCCACCGGCAGGTTCGCCAGCTTGGTTCATCTTATTGGGCGGGGCTTGGCTACAGCAATCCCACTCCCTTCGACACGCCTGGCGAATATACAGAGGAGCAGCTTGCTGAAGCGCTTGATTCATTTCGCGGCCATTCGCCCCTTTACCTCGTCGTGCATGCGCCGCCTTATGGCAGCAAGCTCGACGAATTTGCACCGAGCAAACACGCCGGCAGCCATGCTGTACGCGCATGGGTCGAGCGCGAGCAGCCGGAGATGCTTTTCTGCGGGCACATTCATGAATGCGGCGGAAAAAGCGACCAGATCGGCCGCACGCGCTGCTTCAATGTGGGCAAGCGCGGCTACTTGCTTGAACTCCCTTAGTTTCGTCAAGCCTTGGCAGGTTTGTTCTTGAATGGACTGCGCGAGGGGAGCGGATCAGCACGGTTCAGGTACCACTGCTGCGCGATTCCCACCAAACTGCTCGTGAAAATATAGAGTACCAATCCGCTGGAATAGAGGAAAAGGAAAAGTCCGAAGAGGAGCGGCATCATCGTCATCATTTTCTGCTGTGCCGGATCGGTCATGGTTTGCGGCGTCATTTTCGTCATGTAATACATCGCCACAGTCATGAGTATGGGCAATATGTAATAAGGGTCCCGCGCCGACAGGTCGTGAATCCAGCCAATCCACGGAGCGTGGCGCAGCTCAATCGAGAATTCGAGCATACGATAGAGCGCCCACCAGATCGGAAACTGAACCAATTGTGGCAAGCACGAGCCGAGCGGATTCACGCCGTGTTCTTTATAGAGTGCGCCGATTTCCTCCTGCATCTGCCGCCGGCGCGGATCGCGCATCGAATACTTCTTGTACTTCTCCTGAATCGCTTTTTGTTTCGGCGCCACGTCCTGCATTTTTTTCATCGAGCGCCAGCTCTTCGCCTTGAAGGGGAAAAGCGCCATGTTGATCGCCAGCGTGAGCAGAACAATATCCCAGCCGTAATTCGGAACGTACTTGTAGCTCCACTTCAAAATTACCAGCAGCGGCTTGGCGATAAAGCTCATGTAGCCGAACTGCACCATCCCCGTCAGATTCGGCTGAAGCTTCTTCAATTCTGAGAGCTCTTTCGGTCCCACGTAGAGCTGCACGTTCCACGGACCCGCCACCTGCGATCCCACAGCCATTTCCGCAACAGGGAGTTGCGAAGTTTTTCCCTCTGAAGTGACATTCTGTTTCTGCGACCAGTCCCACAAACTGATTCCCGGCTGGCCAGGGAGAAATGCCGCGGTGAAGAACGTGTCTTCAATTCCGGCGGCGTCAATGTTTCCCGAAATCTGCACCGGCTCCTCGGGTTGTCCTTTGACGCCGAGCTTTTTGTAGGAGAGCGCCTCGATTTTGTCGTTTTGATCGTAGAAGACCTGCGCCAGCGCCGCGGCGTTCGGGACAGACTGATCTCCGAACCCTCCGCGCCAGGCGATTCCCACTGGCATCGGCTGACCGTCGAGCGTTGCAGAAACGGTCAGACTCATCCGGTAGCCCGTCTCGAATTTGAACTGCTTGACGACGTCCAGGTGCCCGTCGCTCCATTCGAAATCAACTTTGGTGGGGGCGTGCAAGTTAGTTGATTGCGATGTGAGCACGTAAAGCCCATCGTTTGCCTCGGCGTCGAGCTTTGGGTCATTCAGTCGAACGGAGAGAGGCCACGCGTGCAACTGCTGCGCCGCTGAGGCATTCACGAGCTCCAAAGGCTTCGGCGGGTTTTCGTTGTCGTCGTATTTTGCGAGTTTCCAGCTATGGACCACTCCGCCGAGATTCGAGAGTTCCACGCGATAAAGCGGCCCTTCCACGATGATGGTCTGCTCCGCTGGCGCTTGCTTCACTGGCAGCACAGGCTCTGCCGACGCTTCTTTATCAGCCTTGCGAGCCCGCTGAGCTTTTGCTCCCTCGGCTTTGGTTGTGGGTAAGGAAACGGAAGAAGGAGGCTGTGCCGGACTGGGCTGAACGGTTGCCGCAGCGGAAGGCTTCGTTTCGGAAGGTTTCGGAGGAACAGCGGGCTTGTAGAAACGCGACCACAACATCAAAACAACAACCATCAAGAGGAGGGCCAGGCCGGCGCGCTGCTCGTCGCTCAACGCAAAACCTCCACGGCCCTGCCATCACCCGGCGCCGCCAGATTGCGTGAATCGCGCGCTTCGCGTTCCCGCTCCGCCGAAACTTCTGGCACAGGGTCATATCCGCCGGGAGAAAACGGACGGCAGCGCATCAGGCGCTTTACTGCGAGCCATGTTCCTTGAATGGCGCCGTAACGCTCAACTGCTTCATAGGCATAGCGCGAGCATGAAGGCGAAAATCGGCAGCCTCCGCCAAGGAACGGGCCCAGAAAAATCTGGTACGCGCGTATGCTGGCGAGCGCAAACCATAGCCCAATGGTTTTTTGCTTCACTCTGTTTCTCTTTTCAGTCGCGGAATCAACGAAAGCAACTCTGCTTCCAGCCTTGTAAATTTCAACGCTGCCACGCCACGCCCAGGATGGATCACCACATCCCATCCGGGAGCGAATTCCTCACGATGCAGCCGCAATATCTCGCGCAAGCGCCTTCGAATTCGATTCCGAACCACCGCATTTCCCAGCGCTTTTTTGACGCTCATTCCGAAGCGGTCCCGCG
>JASHRN010000002.1 GCA_030037335.1 Candidatus Acidiferrales bacterium
ATATGGTCCACACACTCTTGCTCCTGGTTCGGCACAAACGGGCGCGGACCAACGAAGTACATATCGCCCTTGAGAATATTGAAGAGTTGCGGCAGTTCATCCACTCGCGTGATGCGCAGCCAGCGGCCAACGCGGGTAAACCGATCGTCCATTTTGGTTGCCGGCCGATGGTTATCATCACGGTCCGCACCATCGATCATCGTTCGGAATTTGTAAAGGGTGAAGGTCTTTCCGCCCTGGCCGACTCGCTTCTGCTTGAAAATGACTGGGCCGCGAGAATCCAGACGAATCGACAATGCGATCAGAGCCATCAGCGGGGAAACCAGGATCAGTCCGATGACCGAGACGGTAAAAGAGAAAACCCGCTTATAAATGAGCAGCGGTCGGGAAACCTGAAAACCAGGCGAGAAAAGCAGCCAGCTCAAGTGTAGCGACTGTACAGGAACTTTCCCGGTCACGGCCTCGTATACTTCTGTCCCATCTTGAATCCGTATGCCCTTACTTTTGAGCTGGAGGAGGGCCTCAACAGGCAATCTGCCGCGACGCTCACCCATTGCCACAATCACACGATTTGCCTTATAGGATTTAACCTGTTGAGCCAATTCCTCGTATTGTTCGTCTTTTGTAAGCTGAGTGAAGCGATGGTTGCCTTCCTCGAAATGAGGAAGCTGACCAACAATGCGCATGCCCAGCTCGGCGCGCGACTCAATCTCGTTCGTTAGCAGTTTGGCAAGCGCTCCGTCTCCCAGCACCAATGTGCGTTCGGCGAGCTGCGGTAGCGCGTTCATGGCTAGGAACAGCCGCCGCCAGACCAGGAGAACGAGAGCTACAAATCCAAATCCAATCAGGAAAATACCGCGCCCCAACTGTAAAGAGGGAAATGCATAATAGAGAACAGCCAGCAAAATGCAAACCGTGCCGAAGACTTCCACCAGGCGGGTGAAAACCTCACGCTGGTTGCTGAAAACCAGCGAGTCGTACAGGTCGAAATAATACATGCAGATAATGAAAACTGCGGCGACGATCCCAATTTTGAGAAAGCCGCGCTCGTAGCTGAGCATTAAGCGGGCATCGTCGGCTCCCAGTCTGGCTATCGTTGCGGCAATGAAGGCAAAGGCAACCCAAAGCGCCTCCGACAGACCCAACAAAAGGGTGCGTGCCGGGAAATACGCATTGAGGACGCGAATCAAGCGTTCGCCTCCGCAGAATTTTCAGCAGAACCCCCGTTTTTTGAAATTGCCGGGGCGCCATACCGCTTGTCGTAGTAGTTCACACGATCGAATTCGGAAGCGCCATTGAGCACAACGCCAATGATCTTAGGGCTGTCCAGACTGGCGAGGCCCTTTTTCAGCGCCTTGACAGGTGTGATGTTTTCGCGAACCACCAGCAGACTTCCATCCACTAGGTGATTCCATATGTTGGCATCAGCCATTGGTTGCAGAGGAGTCGAATCAACCACGATCCAATCGAAAAGACCGCTCAACTGCGCAAGGTTGTCCGCAAAACGTGACGACTGCAGGATCTCTGAAGGCTCTTCCGATCGCTCTCCAGCTGGCAGATACCAAAGGGGAAGATCCGCCACATGGTAAACGAAGTCAGCAAAATTAGCCTTCAGCTCCTTCCACCAGTGACAAACGCCCTTCAAGTGGCTCAGGCCGAGTAGGGCATGCAGGCTTGGGTTATGCAGGTCTCCCTCCACCAACAGGACCCGGTCCTGCGAATGGCGGGCGAGCGCGACGGCAAGATTCGCCGCAATTACGGTCTTGCCTTCATCGACGACACTGCTGGTCACCTGTATTGACTTGATCTCCTGCTGCGAACGGAGATTGCGCAATCGCGTGACAAGCACGCGAAATTTTTCGGCTGGCAAACCCTGGGGTTCGCTCAGCGCAACCAAGCAACTGTCTGCAGCGAGTCGCAACTGAACCGTCTGCATTGCCTGCAGCGTGAATACACCGGCCTCTATAGAGACAGATGCTTGGGGGCGGACCTCCTCGGTCATGACGGTTCCGCTTTGTCGATTTTCGAGCTCGGACTTGCGCAACGCTTCGTATAGGCGGCTCATTCGGCTTTCACTCCTGACTCAAATCTTGCTTGATCGTCCACGGGCTTTTCCACAGAACCATCAAGATCTTCAATCATGCGAAAGAGCGCCTTGAGGGCCTTCTTTCGCGATTCAGGATCTTCTGCTTCGGCTGGAGGGGCCGGCACGTCCAAACGAAAATCTGATGCGACTTCCTCGACGATGTCCTCACCAATTTGGTTCACCTGTTTGGCGTAACCCGCCACCAGCGAGTTTTCGCACAATGTGTTGATCAGTCGCGGAATACCGCGCGAGTATTTGTGAACCGCACAAATCGCGTTTTGCGTGAAGATGTTTCCGCCATGCGAATTTGCACCAGCCAGCTCGAGTCTGCGACGGACGTAACCACCTAACTCATCCGAGCTCAGTGGCTCCAAACTGCACCTCAGACCAACCCTCTGCTTCAACTGTCTCAGGTGCGGAGAATCGAGGCGGCGATCCAGCTCCGGCTGACCAACGAGTACAATCTGGAGGAGCTTCTGCTGTGAAGTCTCTAGATTCGTTAGCAGGCGGACTTCTTCGAGTAGCTCCCAACTGAGCAGCTGCGCCTCATCAATGACAAGCACAGCTGTCGAGCCGCGCCGGAAGCGAGCGATCAGATAGCTATTCAAGTGCGCGAGCATTTCGCTCTTCGTTCGTCCGCTCATGGGCAGACGGAGATCCGTCAGCACATATCTCAGAAAGTCCGGCACAGACAGACGCGGATTAAACACATAAGCAAAAGCAATTTCACTGCGGTTCAGAGAATCGAGCAAGCACCGTACCAGGAGAGTTTTCCCGGTGCCAACCTCGCCTGTCACGACAACAACTCCCTTTCGCCGTTGGACACCGTAATTCAGGTTGGCCAGCGCCTCGTTGTGCCGAGGAGTCGGATAGAAGAAATAGGGGTCGGGACTGATTTCAAATGGATTCCGAGTCAGCCCGTAAAATTTCCTGTACATTGATTCCTATCCTCGATAAAACGCGTAAATATTTCCTGCTATCACCGCAACGAGCATTGCCACCACTGCGGCGCGTTCGATCCAGCGGTGGATCGCTCGCTTGCGGTTCCCAAGCGGCGTGATCATATTCGGAATGCCCACCAAAACTCTCGCGGTAATGACCCCTTCGAGATCGCTTTCCTTACGAATCCGTACATCAGTGAATTCGATAAGCGCAGTTACCATGAGACCAATCAATATGCCTGCGGCAAGTCCTCCAAGGCTTATGAGCAGGTGATTCGGAGCCGCCGGCGTGAGTGGAAAGCTGGGGGGACTCGCTATTGCGTACAGGTTCGGCTGAACCTGCTGCAGGTTCGCCGCGAGCGCAGAATCCTGCTGTTTTTGGAGCAACGCGTCATAGTTTCTGCTCGATTCGTCGTATCCTCGCATGATACCGCTCAATTCCTGCTCGACCTGGGGTGTGGCCTCCAAACGCTTTTGAACGTTGTCGATATTTTCCTTAATCTTTTCTTGTTGTTTTTGGAGGCTCTTGATCTCAACCTGATTCGCCTTTAGCTGGCTCTGAATCTGCATCATCGGCGTAGGTGCGCCGTTCTGCAGCTCAGCGGTCGCCCCAAGAGGCAAACCATCGGCGCCCTTATCTGTCTTTTGCTGTGACGCAATCTCCTTCTCTGTTTGCTTCTTCAGTTCTTTGGTTTTCTCGATTTGCTCTTTGAGGGCGATAACATCCGGATAATTATCCGTGTATTCGGAGCGTTCTTGTGCAAGCTCCATTTGAAGATCTTTCAGTTGCTTGTCCAAAGTGGATGGAGTCACAGCTGAGTCGGCGCCGTCGCCTAAACTCGACTGTGCTACAGTGTATTGTTCATTAACAGACTGCAAATAAGTCTGCTGTTGTTCGGCAGCGCTGAGCGCGTTCTGGTTGTTCTGCAACTCTGTTTGCAAACCCGACAAAATTTGGAGATTGCTCGATAGTTGGTCGGGAAGTTGACCAAGGTGCTGGTTCTTAAACTCCTTTACTGCAGCTTCCTGTCTTGCCAAGTCCTGCTGCGCGTCATCCAGTTGAGTGGTGAAGAAATCGGTGGCGTTTTTGGTAACCTGTTGTTGGGTGGTAATATTTTGTTGTACGAATAAATGAGCGAGGTCCTGATCTACTTTTTGGGCCAGTGCAGGAGTGGGTCCCGTATACGAAATCGTGAAACCCGTAAGCATTTCGCTATTTTTCGGCCCGACTGTAGTGGGCACGACTTGGATGTCTTTTGTAAGCATTTCTTCAACTGGATCGGCGGGCTGAAAAAGTGCTAGCAGCCCATGATGCTTTGGGTATAGATGATTTTCGTCGATTATGTTCTGCAGGCGAGGACGATTTAGAACTTGGCCTTCAATCTCTTGGAGTTGCGCCTCAGCGTTCTCCGTAGAATTTGGCTGCACCAGCGCTGAGGAAATCTGCTGTTGCGGGACCGCGATTATCGCATCTGATTGCCAGTTGGTCGGCAAAAGCCATCCGACTCCCCATACAAGCAGCCAGCAACAAAAGGCGCAGCCGAGGATCACCCAACGGTGACGACGCACTATCTCCCAATAATCGCCAGCAGCCCTGGTTTGCGAACCCTGCATATCATCGAACATCGCTACCCTCCGAGAGGCCTCAAGAATGAATATGTAAGCGTGGCACCCATCACATCCCGGTTTCCGACGGAAAATCCGGTGATGGATCCTGTTTGATTAAGTCTCTCCTCGTAGAAACGCATCTCAAGGCGCCGTCCCAACTGACGACGAAGCCCGATTTGCCCGCTATAGGTAAGCAACTGACCGTTAGTCGTTAAAAGCTGATCTTCAGCGCCCGAAATGGTAGAACTCAAACTCCAGCTTGGCGTGAGCTGCCAGGAAAGCTCTGCACTTCCTGAGGTAAGTTCCACTGCGCCCAGCAAGGCTCCTCCGTCACTCACTCGACGTGAAAAATTGATTGAAGTCGCCAGCCGCTGACCGGTCCAGTTGTATAGCACGCCACCTGCGGCGCTCCACTGCGTGGTGTTCACAGGAATTGTGACGACGATGAATCCCAGATTCAGCACGACTTGACCTGCGGTCAAGGAATACTCGGGGCCGCCGTAGAGTGTCAAACTGCTGTTGGATGACAGATCGATCTGGTTAAATACAAGAAAGCTATGCGTGGTAGTTCGTGCATCTGCTTGGGGAAATTTCATCACTTGCAAGCTATACTGGAATCCCAATTGTTCACGGGCGCTAAGCTGCTGCGAGATGAAGGCCTTGCCGGATGACAGTTGCGTACTAAGGAGTGGTATCGAGTTTCCGGTCCGAGGAATAGTATCGTATTTCTGCTGTTCGAAGCTTCCTCCTACACCCATGGTGGTTCGTGCACTAGCCTGGAAAGAATACAGAGCGTTCGATAAAAGCATCGTCTGTCGGATATTTGGCACGTATATTGTTTCGTTGGGAGAAATGGTTGGCCCCGGTTGCGTTGTACTGAAACCGGCGAATGGGTTTGTGGTCACCAAATAATACTGTTGTGCTGACAATGTACCGTGCGGGGATACCTGCCACGCAAGATCCCCTGCAAATTTTTGGGAAAAGTAGTTTCGGTAGAGCACGTTCTGACTGAGCTGAAGGCCCGGGGCGTAGCTCAGGCCCCAAATGATCCGACTCCGGGTCTCTTCAAGCGAGATCTGCGGCGTAATTGAATAGTCGATGTCCCACTGCCGTGGAGATACATTCGGGAACACGTTGTCGTCATAGCTGGAGCCCGCGGTTATGCTGGCAGTCAGCTCGTTAGGGGACATTTCCTCCGATTGGGGCGTTGCAGACGGCAGCTGTCCGCTTATCAACACCGGAACGTTCGAGGCGGTGATGCCCGGAACTCCGGTTGCCTGCGCCATCGCGATGCGAGGCCCCAAGAAGAACGTGCTGCCTAGTATGATTCCCATCAGTTTCCTTGAGCTCATAATTCCTATGGAACCACAATTGTGTCGCCGGGTTTCAGCGGCACGTTTTCCTGGAGGTCGGCTCCGCGGATCACCTTTTTATAATTGAACGGAATTCGCACGCGTACTCCACCCGGCGACGGACGGAGAACGTAGATCTTGGTTTGCTTTGCAAAATCCTTGAACCCACCTGCTTCGGCGATGGCGTCCAGCACGGTCATCGATTCGCTCAACGGATAAGTGCCCGGGCGCGCCACCTGGCCGACAATATTGAATTGATGGCTTCGCGGGTCATCGACGATCACCGTGACTTCCGGGTTGTCGATGTACGCTTTGAGGTCCTGCGTAATATTATCCTGCAGCTGAAGAGGCGTAAGGCCCGCCGCTTGGATTTCTCCGATCAGCGGAAGAGAGATTTTGCCGTCGGGTCGCACTGGTATTTCGCGTGAGATCTCCTTCTCTTTCCAGACATCGATTGCCAGCATGTCATTCTCGCCGATGACGTAGGACTTGCCGTCGATCCACGAGTTATC
>JASHRN010000159.1 GCA_030037335.1 Candidatus Acidiferrales bacterium
GTCGTGGTCACTTCGCGCGGGCCGCAACTGGAAACACAGACCTCCGACCTGGGCGAGGTGATCGATAGCCAACGGATCGAGACTTTGCCCCTCGATGGACGCAACTATGCGCAACTGGCGTTGCTGGGGCCCGGCGTGGGCCCAAGCGAACCCGGTTCACGCGTCGAAACTACGTACGGATTCAGCTCGAACGGGTCCCGTTCTCTACAAAACAATTTTCTGCTCGACGGCATCGACAACAACTCGGATTTGGGTGACGTTCTGAACGGCAGCGCCTACGTGATTCAGCCTTCCGTGGACGCTCTTGGAGAATTCAAGGTTGAGACCAATTCATACAGCGCGGAGTTCGGACGTGGCAACGGCGCAGTGATGGACGCTGTGATTAAGTCGGGCACGAATCAGTTTCATGGCGACGCTTATGAGTTTCTGCGAAATGACAAACTCGACGCGCGCAACGCCTTCGATGAGTTTGGCCGACAGGAGTACCAGCAGAATCAATTTGGCGCTACGTTCGGCGGACCGGTGATAAAAGACCATATGTTTTTCTTCGGCGATTATGAAGGATTGCGGATTCGCCAGGCGCTGCCGCAACTCATCCTTGTTCCAACTCCGGCCGAAATCGGCGGTGATTTTTCGTCATTTTTAACAAACACTCCGGCTATGGCCGTCGATACGAATGGAAATCCCACAAGTCAAGTGGCTGTGGATTGCAGCGGGAATCCTACCTATGAAGGAGAGATCTTCAACACCTACGAAACGAAGGTTTCGAGTCTGAATCCGGATGGCTTCTGCGGCGTACCGATCGGAGTAAATGCATCCGGGGCTCCGACGAACATCTTCCCGTTGGGATTGATCAATCCAATCGCCCAAAAGCTTTCAGCCCTATTTCCTGCTCCGAACGTGAACATTAACGGATCGAACTTCCTATCAGAGCCAAAGCGAAGCACCACCCAAAATAATTTTGACATTCGCATCGACAACAAGTTTGGCAATAAAGATTCGATGTTCGGGCGATTCAGTTACGAAGACCAGCCGAGTTTTATCCCTTCACCCTTCAATAATGCACTCGATGGCGGCGCATTTCAGGATGGCTACCAGGACGATTCTTACCGCAGTCTGGCACTGAGCGAGACTCATGTGTTCTCCTCGAATACAGTTAATGAATTTCGCCTAGGCTACAACCGCATCAACTCCCATCGCTTCCAGCTCAATTACAACCAAGATGTTGCTGCGGGCGAGGGTTTCCTTAACGTCCCGTTCGGGCCGGACTTCCTGGATAACGGCGGCCTGCCGAGTATTTCCATAGACGATGGAACCGCAGCCATCGGAAGTTCGGGATTCTTGCCTTCCGTCGAGAGGCAAAATGCTTATGAGATCATCGATAACTTAACGAAAATCCACGGCCGCAATTCCCTGAAATTTGGAACACAGATACGCCTGGTGGAGTTCACAATTTTTCAGCCGGCCGCGTCACGCGGGACTCTAGACTTCGCCAGCGATTTTACGGACAATGCCGCAGCTCCGACGACCGGTGGCGAAGCCTTCGCAACTTTCCTCCTCGGACTGACCGACGCCGCGAGTATCACCAACATGCACGACGTTGACTATAACCGGCAGGACTACTCGTGGTACGCCGAGGATGACATTCAAGCTACGCACAAGCTCGTTTTGAATCTTGGTCTTCGATATGAAGTCTTCACGACGGTGAAGGCCCGCTACAACGAAGAGGCAAATTTCGACTTTGCAACTGGCTCCTTGATTGTTCCACAAGGCCAGACAGCACAATTGACGCCCACGCTCGCGAGTCTGATTCCGATTGAGCGCACCGGCAGCCCAGGGCTCATTTCACCGGATCTTCTCGATTTCGCTCCGCGGGTTGGGATTGCCTATCAGATCACGAACAAATTGGTTTTGCGAACGGGCTACGGAATTTTTTACGGCGGAGAGGAAAACGGACCGTTTTCGAACCCGAGCCCCGGCTTCAATCCGCCTTTCTTCGTTACGGAGAATTTTCCGTCGATTGGCGGATGCTCGGGATTTCCATCGGCAAATCCCGGCGCAGGCCAACTTGACTGCGCTCTCGTAGGCCTCACGAATCTTTCGCAAGCCTTCCCGGCAAGCTCGCTTACGGATCCCAATACTCCAACCCTCTTTTCCGAGGGGCCGAATTTGCCAACTCCCTACACGCAGCAATGGCACTTCGGATTCCAATACCAGCTGCCGGCGCAGATGTTGCTGGATATTTCTTATGCAGGATCTCATGGCACGAACCTTTACGGTATGTATAACGGGAATCAGGCGCAGCCAAATGAGACTTTTTGCACGACCAATGGAAACACGCCTGAAGACTGCCCGACAGCACCGCGGCGCCCCTTCCCGACTGTCGACGGGCCTATCGATACTCTGCGCGCTAACGACTTCTCTAATTACAACGCGTTGCAGGCGAGCTTGGAAAAGCGATTCTCACAAGGCTTGCAATTCGAACTCTCGTACACGTATAGCCATTCGCTGGACGACGCATCCAGTGCGAGCCTAGGTTCGCTCAACAACGGCGATTTTCGCGATCAGCTCGATCCCTCTCTCGAATATGGCAATTCGGATTTTGATGTGCGCCAGCGCTTTGTCGCCAGCTACATCTATCAATTGCCGTTCGGACGCGGAAAGGCGTTTGGTCGAAACGTCGGCGGCACGATGAATCAAATCGTGGGGAATTGGCAGGTCGAAGGAATCACCACGGCTCAGACAGGCAACTGGTTCACCATTACAGACGCAATAACCAATGTTTCCACCAGCGATGGGGGAGGGGTCGTCGGCTATTATGAAGTGCGACCGAACGTGGTCGGGAATCCCAATGGGCACCCATGCGTTCCGGGGACTGTTTTCAATACATGCGCCTTTGCTGACAACTCGACGTTTTTCACCTTTGGCAATGCCGGCCGCAATATTGTGCTCGGACCCGGGTTGCAGAACTGGGATTTTTCCGTCATCAAGACAATTCCTCTTAGTGAGGACAGGCGTTTTGAGTTTCGGAGTGAATTCTTCAATATTTGGAACCACGTGAATCCGCTGTTAGGACCGGAAGGCGCAATCAGTGAAGAACCGCAGGCCGTGGAATTCGGCACTCCACAATTCGGTTTTCCTATTGCCGCTCGTGATCCGCGATTCATTCAGTTTGCGTTGAAATTCTATTTCTGATGTTTCGTCCGGCGCGTTTCATAACTGCTATGCAAGACATGACCGTTCTGGTACGGATGCTGTTCGTCGTAATGCTCGTCGTGCTCTTTGCCTCGTGCACTGCTCACGCACAGGACTTGACGATTCGCAATTCGCAGCTAACCGTCACTGTAAGTTCGGATGGAACTTATCAAATTCAGCCGCAAGGTGCAGGCCAGCCTGTGCTTCATTCCACCGTCGCGGCGCAGATCGATGGTTCGTGGCTCAAATCGAGTGATTTTCCGCGTCACGAGGCGTCGCAATCGAAATACGAAGATGCGTTGGGTTCAGGAACACAAATTGCCGTAGCATTCAACGGACTTGCGGGCAGATCGGAGCTGCGTTACGTCATCCGTCTATACGAGGATCATCCTTACGGCGATATTCAAGTCGACGTGCATAACACTTCGGGCAAACGCATCACTGTTCAAAGTATTCGTAGTGTGGACGCTCTAGGCAGCGAGCCGATCCATCTGGGAAGTGATGAGTCTTCTGACCGCGTCTTGTCCGATAGCTTCAGCGAGGATTGGCCGCCACTGCAAATCTATGACCTGGGCAAAGCACCTCATGGTTTGCACCTCGGAGTCGGCAGCCAGTTGATCTACAATCGCCAGAGCAGGCGGAGCTTGTTTTTTGGCGCGCTCACCTCAGACCGTTTTCTCACCATACTTCACTTGAAAACGAAGTCCAGCACATCGGGCGAACCTGCAGTCACTTCGTTCACGGTTGACTCCACCGGAACCACCGAGATTCAATCAACCGACGAAGAATCGGGACTGCTGCATGCGCCCGCTGGAAATCGCATCCCATTGAGCCTTCCCATCGCAGATGGAGTCACCATATCCGCCGAACGGCTTATGTTTGCCTCTGGTGACGACTATCACGCACAGCTTGAAAATTACGGAGCCGCGGTGCGCACGCTGCATCACGCTCTGGTGAGCGGCGAAAACCTTCTGGGCTGGTGGAGCTGGACGGCTTTCTATTACAAAATCACCGCGGGCGACGTTTTGACCAATGCACGATGGCTCGCAGAGCATCTGGAATCCCTGGGATATGACTATTTTCACGTTGACGAGGGCTATCAGTTCGCTCGCGGGGAATACACAACACCTGACGCAACGCGGTTTCCCGAAGGCATGCTCAACCTTGAGCACAAGATCACTCGTCTCGGATTGCAGCCGGGAATCTGGACCGCGCCCTTTGAAGTAACCGAGCGCGCATGGGTGTATCAAAATCATAAAGATTGGTTGGTCCATAACGTGGCCGGTACGCCGATTTCGGTTGGCGAGGTCGGCGAAGGGATCCCTGACCGAATTTTTGTTCTCGATGCGACGAATCCCGGCGCACAGGACTATCTGCGGCAGACCTATCGCACTCTCGTCCGCGACTGGAACATCCGCTACATCAAACTGGATTTTATGGACACGACCGCGATCGAAGGTTACTACTATCGACCAAACACAACGGCGCTTGAGGCGCAACGCATCGGCCTTGAAGCGATTCGCGAGGCCGTCGGGGACGATGTCCTTCTCGACAAAGACGGCAGTCCTATGCTCAATGTTGTCGGAATCCTAAACGAAGGACGTATCTCCACGGACACCGGCCATGCCTTCAGTCTCAGCAAACAAGCAGCAACCGGAATTTTTCCCCGCTATTACATGAATCGAAATTTTTTTGTCAATGATCCCGACGCCTTTACAGTCTCGAAGCAAGTGGTGAGGGAGGATCATCCGACGTCGCTCACGCTCGACGAAGCACAGGTCTCGATCGCACTCGCTGCCGTTTCCGGCGGGATGTTCGAGATTGGTGACGACCTTCCCACTCTCGGGATGAGTCCAGAGAGGTTGGCGCTCGTTGAAAATCCTGACCTCTTGCAAATGGCCAAGCTTGGCCGCTCAGGTGTTCCACTCGATTTAATGAGCTACCGAGCGGAAGACGAACAGCCAAGCATTTCTCTGATGCGTGAAGATCCGCGACAGACGATGCTTGCCGTTTTCAATTGGACGGAGCGGCCGACTTCTCATTCTCTCGCGCTCGCGGAATTGGACCTTCCGGTTCATGACTCCTATGAGATTTCCGATGTGCTTGATGGAAATCAATCGGTTCCGCTGAATGACGGCACGATACAAATCGGGAATCAGCGGCCTCATTCCGTCAGATTGCTGAAGATAATCGACACCTCTATTCCTTCTGCACCACCAGACGTGAGCGCCTCTGGCCCCAGTCGTGCGAAACGCGGCGAGCAGATTGAATTCACGGCGCAAACTTCAACCTTGGGAGTGCCTGCGGTGAGCTATCACTGGGATTTCGGTGATGGCGTAAGTGTTGATGGTCCAAGTGTTTCTCACGCGTACACCTATATCGGAACCTTTAAAGTGAATTTGAGGGTTGAAGGTGTGGATGGCCTGCCCGCTCAGAAAACATTGTTTATTACCGTCAGCGGCGAAGCCAGGACTTCGCCGCCTCGTCGATATATGCAACCGCTTAGTTAATTCATTGTCTATCGGGACAGCCACGCGGAACTATTCCTCAGACAGAAGGTTCTAAGCACTGCGCTTTTCGACGAACCCGCCTCGATTTCTTTCATGGTCAGCGTAGTTCGCAGAACCCCTAATTTATTCGTATCTGAGTGCCACCATAGGATCGACTTTCATGGCCCGCCGCGCGGGAATGTAGCAGGCCGCAAGCGCCACAATGATGAGCAGAACGGCAACAGCCGCGAACGTCAGTGGATCATGTGCCGAAACACCGAAGAGTTGGCTGGCCATCAGCCGCGTGATCCCAGCTGCCGCTGCGAGACCAACACCAACGCCGATGAGGGTCATGCGCGCGGCCTCGCCGAGAACCAGGCACAACACGTCGCGTCGCTGCGCACCCAACGCCATGCGCACGCCGATTTCATGGGTGCGCTGGCCAGCGACATACGACATCACGCCATAAATCCCAATGCTTCCCAGGAGCAGTGCCAGCGCAGCGAAGACGCCGAGCAGAATCATGGTGAAGCGGCGCGACGCCAGAGAATTGGAGATCGTCTGATCCATGGATTCGAAGTTGAAAGGAATTTCCTCACTGTTGGTCTTCTCGATGGCGTTCTGGATGGCTGCGGCGCTTGCGTACTGCGGAGTTTGAGTACGAACCAAGAACCCGACATTATGCTCGACTACCCAGCTATCCGGTAGCTGCACTGTCGGCACATAAAGGGCGATCGTCACGGGCCCGGGCGACTCGAGACTCCATTGCATGACGTGCCGGACCACACCGATAATCTGGATTCGCTCGGGATATTCAGGCAAATTGATAATTTGGCCGACGGGATTTTCGTGGGGAAAATATTTCCTTGCGAAGCTATCATCAATCACGGCAACGTGCGACCCATCCGAATTATCCTGTTCGCTGAAAAAACGACCGCGGAGCAAGGGAATATGCATCACCTTCAAATAATCCGGGCTGACAAGATACAGGAGCGCCAAGTCCATCTGCGATAGCATCGCGGGCTTGGGCTGACCCTCGACCCACAATCGAACCTCGGTATTGCCAGCGAACGGGGTCGCGGCATTCTCGGAAGAAACGGATTCCACGCCAGGCACGGAAGCGATGGTATTGCGGAGCTGAACCAGGCTGGCGCGAAACTGACCGGGCGTTTCTTTTGTGATCGAAGGAGGTAGCGAACGCCGAAACCGAGAACGTCATGGGCATCGAAGCCCGGATTGACATTCCACAGATGCACCAAGCTGCGAATGGCGAGCCCAGCGCCAATCAGCAGGACCGCAGCCAGCGCGATTTCGGACGCGACGAAAATTCTCTGCGTGCGATACTTCGCGCTTGTTCCGCGGCCGCCTTCCTTCAAGGTTTCGTGTAAATCAGGGGTCGAAGTCTTGAGGGCAGGCACGAGTCCGAAGAACACGCCGACAAGGATGCAAACCGCCAGCGTGAAAAGGAGTACGCGAGCATCAATTCCAACGTCGCTCGCTCGCGGCAACGTTTGCGGCAAAGCCCGCAGGGCCGCAGTTGTGCCCCAGGACGCCAGCAGAAGTCCAAGTGCGCCACCCGCGATAGAAAGCAGTGCGCTCTCGGTCAGCAACTG
Organism: Candidatus Acidiferrales bacterium; assembly: GCA_030037335.1. Classification (GTDB taxonomy): domain Bacteria; phylum Acidobacteriota; class Terriglobia; order Acidiferrales; family UBA7541; genus DAHUXN01. The sequence goes on from JASHRN010000159.1 coordinate 7,298, forward strand.
GCGAATCACGCGGCTCTGCGTGGCGCCCAGCGCAGCGCGAATTGAAAATTCACGGCTGCGCGCGGTGGAACGGGCAAGAAGCAAGTTGGCCACGTTAACGCAGGCAATGAGGAGGACAAATCCGACTGCTGCAAGCAGCAGAATCAGCATGGGCTTGATTCCTCTGACCCATCGGCCTTTCAGAGCGGCAAGCAAGATGCCCGAGTGGCTGTCTGCGTCGGGATAAGCGGTCGAGAGCGCTCGGGCGACGCTTTCCATATCAGCTTGCGCTTGCGCGAGGGTGACACCCGGATTCAGCCGACCGACGGCAAAACCACCCCAGTGGTTAGTGCGAAGATAGAACTCGCCGTCGTCCTGTGCTCCAATCGGCGTGTAAGCGTCACCGGGTTGGAAGTTTGTGCTTTCACAACAAAAATAGAAATTGGACGGGACGACGCCGACGATGGTGTAGGGAGCGCCATTGAGCGTGATCGTTTTGCCAAGAATGTCCGGCGAACTGTTGAATTTTGTTTTCCAGAGCCCTTCACTGAGCATTACCGTGGGAGCAGCACCGCGCTTGTCTTCTGCCGCTGTGAAATTTCGGCCAATTATGGGTTTCACGCCGAGCAAAGGAAAGAAGCTCGCGGACACCAGTACTCCTTTGACGCGCTCCGGCTGGCCCGCTCCGGTGAGGCTGAAGTTGTTTGTCCTGTAAGCGGCGAGGGATTGGAAAGTGTGATTGTCGCGCACCCAGTCGAGGAAATTGGGGTAGGAAATGGAGATCTCGCCGATCCGCGGGTAGAGTTCGGCGATCTGGACGAGTTGGTTCGGATGCGGGTACGGCAGCGGATTGAGCAGGACGCCATTGACCACGCTGAAAATGGCGGTGTTGGCGCCGATGCCGAGGGCCAGCGTTAGAACAGCAATCGCGGCAAAACCGGGCGCACGCGCTAGCATGCGAAGTGCGAAGCGAATGTCTTGCCAAAGCGTTTCTAGCAAGGGAATGCCGCGACGCTCGCGGTAGCTTTCCTTGGCTGGCTCAACTCCTCCGAATTTCAGCAGGGCTTGCCCGCGGGCCTCTCGCGGCGTCATCCCCGCACGGAGATTGTCCTCGATGTGCAGTTGAATGTTGCTCTCGATCTTGTCCGCAAGTTCGCGGTCGCGCCGCTCCTTCTCGAACAAACTCGCAATACGCAACATCCAAGCGCGTAATGCCTTCATCGGGGCTGTTCTCCGGGAGTCAGAAACTCCGCCAGAATTGATATGGTCTGCTCCCATTCTTGTGCTTCTCGTCCGACTTGCTTACGCCCGGCACGAGTAAGCTTGTAATACTTTGCCTTGCGATTATTCTCCGAGACGCCCCATTCCGAGGAAATGTAACCCTCCTGTTCTAACTTCAAGAGCGCAGGATAGAGCGTTCCGTAGTTCACCACCAGACGATCCCCGCTCGTCTGTTCGATTCTCCGCGCCATGCCGTAGCCATGGAGCGGCCCCATCGCTTCGAGCGTCTTCAGCACCATGAGGGCCAGGGTTCCCTGCCAAACATCAGATTTCTTATTCGTGGCCATGCCGGAACAACTCCTATTGGAACGCCATATAGAGTAGCGAGTGTTCTATTGTAAAGCAATAGGAATCTCGCAAGTGGCCCATCACAATTGGGCTATTAACGTGGTTTGCCTGAACGCAACATCCGAAGCGCCGTCGCAAAAAAATCGATTCTTTGTGCGGCGATTAAGGGAGTAAAATTCGCGGTCACTCCAGGAGGCCACTGATGTCGATTAAGCTATCATCGAAGGTACGGTTCGCTATTTTTACGCTCGCCTGCATGCTTGCTTTCACATTTTCCTCGGAAGCCCAGACCCTTACGAAGGATTCGCTGCAAGGGATGGAATGGCGACTTGTCGGTCCTTTCCGCGGAGGCCGCGTCGAAGCAGTGGCAGGAATTCCCGGCAATCCATACGTCTATTACTTCGGCGCGGTGGCCGGCGGCCTCTGGAAAACGGTTGACGGAGGAGTGAATTGGACGCCGATTTTCGACAAGGAATCGAATCCCTCCATTGGAGCTATCGCGATTGCACCTTCCGACCCAAACGTGATTTATGTCGGCACGGGCGAGCCGTGTTTTCGCGGTGACATCACCTATGGCAATGGAATGTACAAGTCGGTTGATGCGGGAAAGACGTGGACGCACATCGGCCTGGAAGACTCGCGGCATATCGGCAGAATTTTGATCGATCCACAAAATCCGGACATCGTTTATGTTGCCGCCATCGGGCACGCATTCGGGCCGAACGAAGAGCGCGGCGTTTTTCGCAGCACGGACGGAGGCAAAACCTGGCAAAAGATTCTCTATAAGGATGACAAAACCGGCGCTGTTGACATCGAATTTGCCGGCGGCAATCCTCACATCATCTATGCCGCGATGTATCAGGTGCTTCGCACGCCCTGGAACATCATTAGCGGCGGACCGGGCAGCGGGCTTTATAAATCCAGCGATGGCGGCTCAACCTGGCAGCAGATCAAGGGCCACGGCTTTCCCGATGTGCTGTTAGGCAAAATCGGGATCGCGACGTCTCCGGCGGACCCGCAGCGGGTGTATGCACTGGTCGAGGCGGCACAAGATAAGGGTGGTCTTTACGTTTCGCACGATCAGGGCGATACCTGGCAATTTGTTAACGGCGACCACCGGCTGATCCAGCGCGCATTTTATTACATTCATGTTTTCGCCGGCCCGACGGATGCCGACAGGATTTACGTACAGGATGTCGGTTCATACCGTTCGATCGATGCTGGAAAAGACTGGGAGCAAATTCGAGTTCCGCACGGCGACAATCATGCGTTATGGATCGATCCAAAAGATCCGAAACGCTTGATCGCAGGCAATGACGGCGGCGCGACAATTTCTGTCGATGGCGGGGAAACTTGGACGCCACAGGACAATCAGCCGACAGCGCAGTTCTATCACGTCGCCGCAGATGATCAGTTCCGTTACTACCTCTACGGCGCGCAGCAGGACAACTCGACGGTCGCCATCGCCAGCAGCACCGACCATGGGTCCATCGGACGGCAGGACTGGTATGACGTAGGCGGAGGCGAGAGCGGCTACATAGCACCTCTTCCGCAAGGGAAAATCGTTTATGCGGGCGGAAACTACGGAATCATTACGCGCTGGGATAAGCAAACGGAACAAGCGCACATGATTTCGCCTTATCCCGTGAACGCGGATGGTTCGGGCGCAGCAGACAACAAGTATCGCTTCCAGTGGACCGAGCCCATCCTCACATCGCCGTTTGACTCGCACGAGCTTTACATCGCCGCGCAAGTGCTTTTCAAGAGCACCGACGAAGGCCAGACATGGAGCGTCATTAGCCCTGATTTGACGCGCAATGACAAAAGCAAAGAACAGGTACCCGGCGGACCAATAACGAAAGACAGCACCAGCGTTGAATTCTACGACACGATTTTCACTGTCGCTCTATCACCCGTTGATCGCGGACTGATTTGGGCGGGCAGCGATGACGGACTTATCCATATCACGCGCGACGGTGGAAAGAATTGGACCGACGTTACGCCCAAAGACATGCCCGCGTGGAGCAAGATCAGCATGATCGAGGCATCGCCGTTTGATGCTGGGACGGCTTACGTTGCGGTCGACCGGCACATGCTGGACGACCTTGCTCCCTATGCTTACAAGACGAGCGATTTCGGCAAGACTTGGACGAAGATCACCGACGGAATTCCGAACGGTTCGTTCTTGCGTTCTGTTCGCGAAGATCCAAAGCGAAAGGGTTTGCTTTACGCAGGAACCGAAACTGGCGTATTCGTTTCGTTTGATGACGGCGCACAATGGCAATTGTTGCAGCTCAATCTGCCTGTAGTCCCGGTTCACGACCTGATTGTCCATGGCGACGATCTGGCAATCGCCACGCACGGCCGCTCGTTTTGGGTATTGGACGACATTTCGCCGCTTCGGCAATTGAAGCCCGGCGATCTGGATGCAGATGTGCACCTGTTCCAGCCGGCGCCTGCATATCGGACGCGCGGCGGAGGTTTCTTCCGCGCACGAGGGGCAATCGGGTCGAATCCGCCCAACGGAGTCATTATCGACTACTCATTGAAATCTGCTCCGAAGGGCGACATCACGATGGAGATTCTTAACGCGAAGGGACAAGTCGTCCAGAAATTCTCGAGCAAGCAGGAACACGGAGGGGGCGCGCAGGTATCATTCAGGTCACGCGGCGGCGCCTCACCGCTTCCGAAAAAAGTAGGTTTAAATCGCTACGTCTGGAACATGCAGTACCCGATGCCTCGGCCCGTGCCCAACGCTCAGTACGACGGCGGATTCTCTACGGGAATTCTGGCGCTGCCGGGCAAATATGAGGTGAACCTAACCGTGGGCGGCAGTTCGTACACTGCGCCAATCGAGTTGAGGATGGATCCGCGCGCGAAAATCTCTGAAGCCGACCTTCAGAAGCAATTCGCGCTCGGGGAGGAAGCCCGGAATCTCGTAGAGACCGATCACACCATGGTTCTCGAAATTCGCAACTTGCGCGATCAACTTGACGTGCTCGAAAACAGGCTCGGCAAGAGCGGCGAAGATAACGCGGTGCGCACTTCGGTTGAAGACCTCAAAAAGAAGATCGATGCCATCGAAAACCAGTTGATCTCCGTCAAATCCACGGCAAACGAAGACCAGCTTAATTACGGAAACATGCTGAGCGATCAGGTAACGCAATTGGAAGACGTCATCGACGATTCGGACATTGCCGTGCCGCAGGCGGACGTTGATCAGCTGGCTGTTTTCCGCGGGCAAATGGAAAAGCTCGAAGCGGATTGGCAGGCGGTTACGAAAAAGGACCTCGCCGATCTGAACGAGCTGATGCGTAAGAACCA
>JASHRN010000020.1 GCA_030037335.1 Candidatus Acidiferrales bacterium
CAATCAAGTGCATCGTCACGCGCCCGCTCCGCCCATCCTTTAATTGCACCGTCGCTTCGCCGACCGAAGCCAAATCCGTCGCCGGAAAAAGCCTCATTCCGTACACCAGAGCCAGATTCGCCATCCAATTTTCCTCCCGCGCGCCCGCCTCAAATTCATCGCTAGCCCGCAACTTCAGAGTATGCGCCCCTATACGCCTTCATCAAAACGCGCACTCGAAAACCCACAGCTAACGCTGCGCCGGAGCATGCGCCGTGCGCATCCGCGCCAACTCCACCTCCGACCCCACAAATCCCCACGCGTTCCACGCATTCCCCTTCACCACTTCCCGAAACAGCGCTGCCGCTCCCTTCGCGTCGTGGTTGTTGTACAACCGCCAATTCCCTACGCCATATGTCACCGTATCGAAAGACAACTCCGCCTCCACGTCATTCGGGTCCACAGGCTTCGCCGGCAGCACCGCCTGTTCCGTCAGCGAGCCTTGATAAAAATGTTCCAGCCGCAAATAAAAAAGCAGATGCGCCTCTTTGTTTTTCACGGCCGGCCCGATCCTCTTCAGCGCCTGCACCGCCTGCTCTTTCTTATCCGCGCGCCGCAGCGACACGTAGAGCCAATTCGTGCAATCAATCACGCTGTCATCGTTTTTCGCCAGCGCGCAGGCTTTTTGGAACGACTCCGCCGCATCACTGAACTGCCCCTGAAAATAATGCGCCAGTCCCAAATGGTAAAACGCGTCCAGCTTCGTCGGATCGAGCGCCGCCGCGTGCGCCAAATCCCGCTCCGCGCTGCGAAACTCCCGCAGCCCCAATTCCCTGTGCCCTCTCTCGATGTATAAGTCCGCGTTTTTCGGAGCGAACGCCAGCCCCTTCGTGCACGTCGCCACGGCTTCGCGATATTGACGCCGATTCGCCTCCGCCTGCGAAAGCACCAGCACTAAACTGGCATTTTTTGAATCCACCGCCAGTTTCTTCTTCGCCGCAGTCACCGCGTCATCATCCGGCTGCGCGTAAAGCCTCCGCCCCAGCAGCGACGTCACCTCAAACGCGCCCCGCACCTCGCTCGAATGCGTCGTCTGCGCCTGAACCCGCCTCGTCGCGCACAACCCCAGCACCAGCACACACATCGCCGCCATCACCCACAAAATTTCAACGCGCCCAACTCTCTCGCGCCGCGCCACTCTCATCGCGTTCATAAATTCCTCGCTTCCCTGTTCATCTGTCCCGCAAGCCGGGCTTATACTACAGAATCGCGCCTGCTCATACAGCAACATCGGCGCGCGTCTGCATCCGGCCAAGAAAAAGGAGTAAGTATCATGGCAAAAATCGACAAAACCGAAGCGGAATGGAAAAAGCAGCTCACGCCCGAGCAATATCACGTCACGCGCGAAGCCGGCACCGAACCGCCCTTCACCGGCAAATATTGGGACGCCCACGACGCCGGCACATATCACTGCGTCTGCTGTGGCGAGCCGCTCTTTGATTCTTCCACCAAATTCGAATCCGGAACTGGCTGGCCGAGTTTCTATCAGCCCGCCAACGCCGCCAAAGTCGAGGAGCATCGCGACTCTTCCCACGGAATGACCCGCACCGAAGCCCGCTGCGCGAAATGCGGCGCTCATCTCGGCCACGTCTTCGAAGACGGTCCCGCGCCCACCGGCCTGCGCTACTGCATGAACTCCGCCGCCCTCAACCTCAAACCCAAAAACAAAAAGTAATTCCCGCCGTAGCTTTGCCTTTTTGGAGTGCGGCGGTCCGCCTCGCGGACTCCGGCTTGCCCGCGCAGCGGGTGCAGCCGGAGCTCGACGCCGCTTTGCCTCTCCCGGAACCTGCTGTTTCCTTCGTCTTTTGCCTGCTCCCCACTCGCTTGCCTCGCCGTAGCTTGCCCGCCCATGGGCGGGCCTTGGCGAAGGCGGGCCACTAGCCACTGCTTTTCACAGCCGCGTCAAAAACCCGCCTCAAACATCCCTTTCCTTTTGTCCAGCTCCGATGTTGTTTATCGGAGCGCTTCTTCATCCGCGCAAGGTCTCCGTCGCTTCTCCTATTTGCCACCGGCCTGAAGCTTTCTCCTTGACGGTGCTATGCATTTTTCGGTAATACACTAACTCGACAAGAGGGTCGGGCACCGAAAACAGAGGTGAACTACAATCTAACCATGCCGGAAAGTTCGTACACACCACCGACGGGATTCTGCGCCTACCCTTCGAAACCCGCATCCATCGGCGAGATCTTTCGCCGCGCCGCCGAAGAAATCACGCGCTCGCGGCAGGCAAAACTAAGAACATGGGAAGGCCTGTCTGTGGGCGGCAAGATAATTATTGACGAAATCGTCCGAGCTATTGACCAGCGCGACATGGTTCTTGCCGACCTGACAGGCCTGAGCCCGAATGTGCTTTTCGAACTTGGATACGCGGTCGCGCAAAACAAGCGAATCTGGCTACTACTGGATACGAGCATCAAAGCCGCGAAGGCAGATTTTGAGCAACTCCGCTTGCTCACTACAGTCGGGTACACCCACTATACAAATGCGGACCACGTCGTACGTAACTTCTTTAAAGATAACCCTCACAACGACCTTAACAACACGATCTTTGAACGATTTATAAAGGCCACTCTCGGCTCGACAAACGACCGAAAGCTCCTATACCTAAAAAGTTTGTGGGAGACAGAAGCCGGAACGTATATCACAAAACGCGTATCAAAATCCGCCGCAAAGGTCATCATTGACGACCCGGACGAATCCGCATTCCAAACTCTGGAATGGTACGGGCAGAGCACTTATAACGCAGCCGGGGTCATCACTCACTTCACCAGCCTCACGCGCCACGGCGCGCGAGTTCACAATGCCAAGCAAGCCCTCGTGTCGGGTATGGCGTATGGCTTCGCTAAGCCCCTTCTGATGGTTGCCGACGAAGATTATCTATCGCCAATTGACTACCGTGATCTGCTTAAGAACTACAACTCTGCCACGCAGGCAGGTCAACTAGTGGACGAATGGCTACGACCGATCGAGGCCGACCACCTCGAATCCCTAAAGCACAAAGTTGTCCATGCAGAGGCGGTTAAGCTCGCGACAGAACTCAGCGCGTTTCAACTTGGCTTAGGGGACTATCTAGCCGAGAACGAGGAGGAAACCCTTGGCGAATACTTCGTCGAGACCTCCGCATATAAGGAGGCGCTTGAAGGACGACAAACTATATTTATCGGCCGGAAAGGCACAGGCAAGACCGCAAATCTTGTGAAGCTCTCATCCACTCTAGAACAGAACCCCGACAACCTCGTCGTGAAAATAACGCCCGCAGCATACGAGCTCAATACTCTTGTTTCGCTCTTCACGAAACTCCAGGCCACTGACCAAAAGGGCTACGTAGTTGAGAGCCTTTGGAAGTTTCTGATTTATAGCGAGATAGCACATGCAGCCGTTCGCAAAATAGCATCACGACCGATCTGGCAGATCGCAACCGAGCATGAAAAGGAACTGGTACGCCTCCTCGATCAAGAAGCGAGCGTGATCTCAGGGGACTTTTCTGTTCGCTTGGAGCGTGCTGCCAAGTCGCTTCTCAGGATCAAAGAGGAGGCCGGTGTCGAGGAAACACGTCTCGCGGTGTCAGAAGCCCTACACCAATCGGTCATTGGAAAGCTGCGTGTAGTCCTCGGAAATGTTCTGCAGTCCAAGAGCAGGGTAGCAGTCCTCGTCGATAATCTGGACAAGTCTTGGTCCAAACAAGCTGACGTAGAACAGCTATCACAGTTTCTGCTCGGTTTACTCGTCGCAAGCACAAGAATAGCAGCAGATTTCAGAAAGGAAGATCCACGGAGACACGCCGTCAATCTAACTCTTGCCCTTTTTATGCGCGCCGACATTTTTGCGAGAGTTTCGGAGAAGGCGGATGAACCTGATAAGATTTTCTATACGCGGCTAAGTTGGGAAGACCCAGGCCTCCTCTTCAGGGTCATAGAAGAAAGGTACGAAGCCTCGCACCCCGATTCCTCTGGCGAAGAGCTCTGGAATAAATATTTTTGTAAGAGTATTCACGGAGTGCCAACCAAGAATTACCTCATCAGCAGAATCCTTCCTCGTCCGAGAGACATTGTGTATCTAGTGAAAGCGGCGGTTTCGAATGCGGTCAATCGCAGGCATGCGACAGTCCAACAGGATGACATTCTAGACGCGGAGCCTTCATATTCGCTTTACGCTGGAAAGAGCATCTTGGTTGAAAACGGCGTTTCATTACCGGAACTCGAGAAGATATTGTTCGAGTTCGCGGGATCAAACGCGGTGTTGTCCGAACACGAGGTCCGCGCATTAGTGCTCAAGGGTCTAGGTGACAAGGAACGCTTGGACTACGCCGTGAATCACCTAATCGGGTTGGGTTTCCTTGGGGTCGAAATTCGCGAAAGTCAATTTGATTTTGTGGAGGACTATGGTGAGTTCAAGAAAAGCCCAGTGATGGCGCGCCGCCTGAGGAGCAGTCGAGGTGCACCGCAGCGGCTCAAGGTCAATCCAGCCTTCCATGCGTACCTTGAAATAGTAGACTCGCTATAGTTTTTCCTTGCCTTTTAGTTAACCCTATGGTACACATATTCGTGCGGGCCTGAAAACTTCGGGCCGCGACAAGCCGCCGCTTTCGGCGGCTTTACTGTTTTCTGGAAGGAGCTTCACAGCCGTAGGTCGAGAAAATGAAGGTCGCCTCCAATTCGCGCCGCCTTTTCCCCGCCCGCCGTTGCGGGCACGAACCATCCAGCCTCGAGCCTGCCCGCCCGCGCGGGCCTCTAGCGTCCAGCTTCCAGAACATTCTAATCGCGGGAATATGGAAAATTAGAAATCGATGCAACTTACACAAAACAAACGCCACAACTCATTTCTAATCGCGGAAATTTCCGCTTTTAGAAAAATCCCTCCAGTTCCGGGCGCCACTTTCAGCTCAGACAGAGCCTCGCCCGTTTCTCGTTGGCTCTGCTCGTTGCCTTTGCGTCCTGACCACTGTCCGCCGGCCCGTGACCACTGCCTCTCTAATCGCCAGACCCTACAAAAATTAGAATTCGGCGTAACTTACACAAAACAAACACCCGGACTCATTTCTAATCGCCAGAGAAATGCATTTCTCTCAAAATCCACATTTTCGGACACGCTGCTCTCGCGCTTTCCGCGAGCAATTCCCAGCCTGATCGAGAGCGCCCGCCGCGCTGCGAGCGCCTTCGTTTCGGCCTTGGCCTTTGACTCCTCGTCACTCGTCACTAGCCACTCGTCACTGCCTTTGGTCGATTTGGCGTACAATGCGGGCATTCCGGGCCACTCAAATTCTCAAGCGAGAGGAGATTTGCAGATGAAGGCCTTTGACCGAGTCATGCCTTTGATCGCACGAATTCTAATCAGCATCATTTTTCTGCTCAGCGGAATCACCAAACTGATGACCTGGAGCGGCTCTGCGGCATTCCTTGCATCCAAGCATTTTCCAATTGCGTCCGCGATGCTCGCCGGCGCCGTGATCGTCGAAATTCTTGGAGGACTCTGCGTGCTCCTCGGATTCAAGGCGCGCTTCGCCTCCTTCATCATGTTTCTGTATTTGATCCCCACCACGCTCCTTCTTCACAATTTCTGGGCCATGCAGGGAATGGCGCGCGCGGACAATCAAATTCATTTCCTCAAAAATCTTGCCATCATGGGCGGATTGCTGATGGTAACGTCCTATGGCGCGGGGAAATTTTCCATCGACGGAGGCACAACGAAGACGACGGTGTGAATTTTTTTTCGCAAGTCGAAAACTGCCGGCGTGCCCGCATTATTTTTTCAGAAGACAAGAACTCACAGGCGCGGCAACACGATTCCCTGCTGCGCCTGGTATTTTCCCTTCTTGTCCTTGTAGGAAATTTCGCATTCCTCGTCGGACTCGAAGAAAATCACCTGGCACAATCCTTCATTCGCGTAAATTCGAGCGGGCAACGGCGTGGTGTTGCTGATTTCCAGCGTGACGTAGCCCTCCCACTCCGGCTCGAACGGCGTCACGTTCACAATGATCCCGCAGCGCGCATACGTCGACTTGCCGACGCAAATCGTCAGCACTTTGCGCGGAATGCGAAAATATTCCACGGACTTCGCCAGCGCGAACGAATTCGGCGGCACGATGCACACTGGCCCTTTGAATTCGACAAACGAACGCGCGTCGAACTGCTTCGGATCGACAATGGTGGAATTCACATTGGTGAAAATGCGAAATTCGTCGGCGACGCGCATGTCGTAGCCATACGAGGAGACACCATAGCTGATCACGCCGTCGCGCACCTGGCGATCGGCGAAGGGCTCGATCATTTTGTGTTCGCGAGCCATCTTCGCAATCCAGCGATCCGACTTCACGCTCATCTGTACCTCCGGCGCATTCGAAATTTTTCGAGGGCGCGGCATGTAGTACAC
>JASHRN010000160.1 GCA_030037335.1 Candidatus Acidiferrales bacterium
CTTAATTACGGAAACATGCTGAGCGATCAGGTAACGCAATTGGAAGACGTCATCGACGATTCGGACATTGCCGTGCCGCAGGCGGACGTTGATCAGCTGGCTGTTTTCCGCGGGCAAATGGAAAAGCTCGAAGCGGATTGGCAGGCGGTTACGAAAAAGGACCTCGCCGATCTGAACGAGCTGATGCGTAAGAACCATGTGGCAGCAATCGGCATCTCCGTGCCGATTGCGAGCGACGACTTGGACAACTGAGGCTCGTCGCGAATACAGTTCGCGTTGCGGAAAAGATCATCGTCTCGGATCCGTTCAGCGCGCATCGGCGGCTGTGTCGGCCCGATGCCTAACCTCGAGCCAATGTTGACCTGCCTTTGCCGTGAGGCTAGAATTCGCCGCATTATGCGAACATCCAGATTGCTTCCAGCAATTCCCGTGATCATTCTTGTTGCTGCCTTAGTGCTGGCGCGGCCATCCTTCAGCCAAGGACCGCGATATCAGCCAGATCCACAGCTCATCGCGCAAAGGCAAGCGATGGAGAAAGAACTCGAATCGATTGCCGTCATCGATCGCAAAGTGATGGTCCCCATGCGCGACGGCAAGAAAATGGCGGCCGACATTTACCGTCCTAAGGGCGATTCGTCAAAGTATCCCGCGATTTTTGTGCGCACGCCATACAACTTCAACTATTGGGACGTTCAAAATGGTGCGCCCGCGGACATGAGCCGGCAAATTGAGGCCGTCAAGCACGGTTACGCCTACGTCGAGATGCAAGAGCGCGGACATTTTTTCTCGCAAGGAAATTATGACATTCTTGGCCCTCCGCTGACCGATGGTTCGGATGAGGTAAATTGGATCACTTCTCAACCCTGGTCGAATGGAAATGTGGGCACGACAGGTTGTTCTTCGACGGCGGAGTGGCAACTGGGCGTGGTCGCGCAGAATGATCCGGGGCTCGCTGCGTTCAACGTTCAAGGGTTTGGCGCTGGTGTCGGACGCGTCGGGCCATATTACGAGCAAGGAAACTGGTACCGCGGCGGCGCCGTGCAGATGCTCTTCATTACTTGGCTCTACGGTGAGCAGAACCAGGTCCGGCCGATGTTTCCTGATGATGCCAGTCAGGAAGACTTGATCCGCGCATCGCGAGCCTTCGATCTTGCGGCGCATTTTCCGCCCGTGGATTGGTCCACAGCGCTATGGCATCTGCCGGAGATGGACATCATCAAGGCCGTAGATGGTCCGCGCGGAATTTTCGCCGACCACATGCCTGTGGCCACCGGCGGCGCGATGATCGAGCGCACGCCAAATGATCCGGCGTGGTACAAAGGCGGCCTATGGAACGACAGCATGCCCGTCAAAAAGCCGGGTCTCTGGTTCATGAGTTGGTACGACGTTTCGGTGTCTCCGAATCTCGCTGCTTACAACTTCGTCCGCCGCACCGCGCCTGCTGAAATTGGCAACGAGCAATACGCCATCATTGCGCCAGTTCTGCACTGCGCCTACACGCGAGCGACGCAAGACACTATGATCGGTGATCTCGGCGTTGGCGACGCGCGGCTCGACTATGACAACATCATGTACGGCTGGTTCGACCATTTCCTGAAGGGTAAAGATAACGGCGTTCTGCAGCAGATGCCGAAAGTTCTCTACTATGTCGTCGGAGAGAACCGCTGGGAATCGTCTTCAACCTGGCCGCCCAAAGGCGCGGAGACAAAGACTTTCTATTTGAACAGCGGCGGCCACGCCAACACGCTCTATGGAGACGGCTCTTTGGCGGAGGACGCTGCTTCAACCGATCGCGCCGACAATTTTGTGTACGACCCGGGGAATCCGGTTCCTACTTACGGAGGAGGAGGCTGCTGCGAAGGCAATGCTGTGCACTTCGGCTCGTATGATCAGCGGCCAATCGAGGCACGCAACGATGTTCTTGTGTACACGACGCCGCCATTTAGCAGCGGCACGGAGATGAGCGGTCCCATTAACGTGTCGCTCTACGTTTCATCGAGTGCCAAGGACACCGATTTCACTTTTCGCGTCGATGATGTCTACCCCGATGGCCGTGCGTTCAATCTGATCGAAAATATTCAGCGCATGCGCTACCGCGATGGATACGACAAGCCGCCAGTGTGGATGGAACCTGGGCGCGTCTACAAAGTGAACTTTCAGCCAATCGATTTCAGTAATTATTTTGCGCCTGGCCACCGCCTGCGGCTTGAGATTTCCAGCAGCAATTTCCCGCGCTTCGACCGCAATCTGAACACCGGCGGGGACAATTATGATGAAACGAATTTCGTCATCGCGCACAATTCGGTTCATCACTCGAGCGAGTATCCCTCGAAGATTACAATCACTATCGTGCCGAATCCTCACCCGTGGGAATTCGCTAAGAACAGCATCGTGCAGAAGTAAAGTTTGCAGAAACCGGTTAAATGATGCTCGGTGCGCGTTCTCCGCCCTCTTCTCTCCTGCGAATTTATTCCTTACTGACGTCGACGTAATAGAGATCAGTGGCGACTTCGAACTGATCTTTTGGCAAGGGTGTCTTCATTGTTTGCCACTTTGTTGTGGGATGAATGATCTGCCACGCGTCTTCACGCTCGGCAGATGAACCGACACGAATCGGCATCGCAAAACCGGGCTCGTCGACTTTCCATCGGTATGCCACGGTTCCATCTCTTTCATTGAACTTCAATTCTAGTAGGGGGATTGCGGTGTGGCGAAGATACTGGTTGAAAACGGGCGTCAGGTTCATTCCCGTGTGCTGATTGAAGTAGGCGATTACGTCCTCCGTCATGATCGAGTGATATTTAAAGTGCTGGAAGAAGCTATGCAGCAGAGCAAACCACTTGGGATCGTTATTGACGATGCTGCGAAGGGTGTTAATGAAAAGCGCGCCTTTGAAGTATTGATCTTCCGGAGGGTTGTCGAGGACTCCCCGCTCGCCCACGATTGGACGCTGATTGCGAATTTTTGGTTTGTAACCGTTCAGATATTTGAGCGCCGCATCATGGCCCCAGCGATATTCTACGTAGAGACCTTCGAGATATGTGGCCCAGCCCTCATGAATCCACATGTCGGAGACGTCGGCGGCATTGATGGCATTGCCGAACCATTCGTGTGCGCTCTCGTGGATGATGATGAAGTCAAACTTCGGGCTGATGCCGACACCGGTCCAATCGCGACCAAGGTAGCCATTGGTGAAGTGATTGCCATACGTGACAGCGCTCTGATGCTCCATACCGGAGTAAGGCACCTCGATGAGTTTGTAGCCATCCTTCTTGAATGGATAGTCGCCGAAATAATGTTGGTACGCTTCGAGCATCTCTTTGGCTTGGGCGAATTGCCTTTTGGCTCTGTCGAGGTCTTCGGGGAGCACGTAGAAGTCAAGCGGAAGGCTGCCGAGATGGTCGGAAAAGTGGACATAGTTGCCGACGTTGAGTGAAACATCGTAGTTGTTGATGGGATAGTGAACGAACCAGTCCCAGCGCGTGTAGCCGTTGCCGAGATCTGTCTTGCCCATGAATTTGCCATTGGAGACATCGACCAAGTTGTTGGGGATGGCGATACTGATTTCCATGCTTTGCACGCGGTCGCGCCACTGTTCTTTGTTCGGCCACCAGACGCTGGAACCGACGCCTTCGCAGGCCGTGTAAATCCAAGGATGCCCTGAAGGATCCTGGCCGAAGGTAAATCCGCCAAAGCGGCCACCGCTTACCGGATGACCGGAATAGTAAAAGTCAATCGAGTACGTTTTTCCTGCGCGAAGTGCCTGCGGAAAGTCGATGAAAACAGCGCCGAACTGGCGTTCGTATTTCAGCGGTGTTGTGCCCAAAAGGATTTTGTCGACGTTGAGATTGGGAGTGAGGTCCAACTGGATGCGATTACCGTCTTGCAGCATTTTGAAGCGGACAGTATTCTTTCCGCTGATGAATTTTTTATCCGGATCGACGCGAATGTCCAGGTGGTAGAAGAGCAGGTGATTGTTCGCGCGATAGGGACCGTACCCACCGCGCAAGAGCTGAGCTTGCGTGGGAGGAGCGCCAGGCTGCCGCCGCACGTAGGTGGGGGCTTGTTGCTGCCGCTGCGAGCTTTGCGCCACCAGAGGAACGGCAACGCATAAAAGCAAAGAAATAAGGCCGAGAAATTTTCTACAGAAAGATGATTTGGACATGACTCTGCCTTTAGATGAGATCTTCTGAATGCCGAAATATGTGAAGCAGCGCGAGTGTATCACTTCGCGAAAAACGAGTGAGTTAGTATTTCTGTGGCAAAGCAGCCGTCGACTATCTGACTGTGGGTAACGGAGCTTAGAGATTGTTTTGCTAGGCCGAAGACAAGAACTGCAACTGACATCTCGGGTTCCTCATATTTATGGACAATTATCCCGACCTGTACAGAACCCAGGACTAACTGGCGGAGGGGGTGGGATTCGAACCCACGAGACCCTTTTGAGGCCTAACGGTTTTCAAGACCGCCGGTTTCAACCACTCACCCACCCCTCCGGGGTATGAATCGGTGTTCGTACGATTGTAGGCGCAAAGAAGGTTCACAGAAAATCTGAATCAGGACAAATACCTGCGGGACAGATTAGAACACAATTTCAACAAACAATGTCAGCCTTGACGTAGAGGCGAGGCCCAAAGTCATGAGACCTCTGCTTCTCGAAGGCAATTTTCTAGTTTGTCGGGGACTTACGTGTTCGCTGGGTGGTCGCCAAAGCATTTTGATCGGTGAATTCCATACCCCAGAAGTGCGGAGCGGGCGAAAGGAATTCGAGGCCCACTCGTTGTCCCCGCTCTGAGACATCGCCGAGATAAACCACACGACATTCCTGCTCCTCATCGGTGATGGGGTTCACGACCTGGAGCTGTCCGCCGAGTTCAACTGTTTCATTTAGATAGATGAGTCCGCCCTGCGCATTCACGACGATTGTTTGACAGGTTTCGCGGAATTTGTGACCTTCGGAACTTACCCCGCGTACCTGGACGCTAATGCGCCTAAATATGCGAGAACTGCGCCGCTTTTCCTCATTCGATAGGGCCATGGTTCGTTTATCGTGCATCAGTAATGACCGCGAGTCAAACTGAATCAAATGTTGCTTTCCGCTTGCTGCAACCAGCGAGGATTCGTACAATGCCTGTTTCTAATCAGTTTCTGTAGGTGTCGTGACCCGATATATCACTAGAAAGCGAACCTGAAACTCAGGAAAGGGTTGATGGATTTCCTCGAATACATTGAGAATCGTAGCAATGAAAATCTGGAAGAGCTGAAAGAATTCCTCCGGATTCCCAGCGTTAGCACAAAGAGTGAGCACAAGGCTGACATCGAGCGCGCCGCAAGATGGGTGGCGGAACGCCTGCGCGAAGCGGGCTTCGCGAACGCGGAAATCGTCCCCACCAAGATGCATCCACTGGTTCTAGCTGATTCGCTGGAGGCTCCTAGCGGACCAACGATTCTGTTCTACGGACATTATGACGTCCAACCCGCCGACCCGCTCGAGTTCTGGACTTCGCCTGCATTTGAGCCGTCGGTCCGTGAAGGCAAGCTCTACGCCCGCGGGACGGCGGACGACAAAGGTCAAGTGCATATTCATTTAAAGGCGCTCGAGGCCTTGAAGAAGTCCAAGGGCAAGCTGCCGCTCAATATCAAGATAATCATTGAAGGCGAGGAAGAAGTTGGCAGCGTAAGTCTCTGGGATTTTGTCGCTCGAAATAAGGATCGGCTGAAAGCCGATGCTCTCGTCGTTTCGGATACTTCTATGCTTGCGCGCGGCGTGCCATCAGTGACTTATGGACTTCGCGGACTGAATTACTACCAGATGGAAGTAACCGGTCCGTCGCAGGATCTGCACTCAGGGACATTTGGCGGGGCAGTTCCTAATCCAATCACTATCCTGGCAGAGGCGATTGCGAAGCTGCATGATAAGAATTTTCGGGTTACGGTACCGGGATTTTACGACGCGGTGGCTGTTCCATCGGCTAAGGAGCGGAAGGCGATCAACAGCCTGCCTTGGAAGGAATCTGATTTCCGCAAAACGGTCGGCGCTCGAGGGCTCTGTGGCGAGAGGAACTTCACTACAATTGAGCGAATTTGGTGCCGCCCGACGCTCGAGTTGAATGGAATTTGGGGTGGGTATACGGAAGAAGGATCGAAAACCGTGATTCCGTCAAAGGCCTTTGCGAAGATCTCGACGCGTCTCGTTCCCCACCAGGATCCAGAGAAGATTGCAAAACGGCTCGAACAATGCCTGCGCAAACTCTTGCCAAAAACGGTTGATTTCAGATTTGAGGTTCTCAGTACCGGCAAGCCGTGGGTTGCGCCGTTTACGCACCCTATTTTCAAAATGGCAATCCAGGCTTTAGAAAAAGGTTTTGGGAAAAAGGCTGTATTCATTAGAGAAGGCGGCTCAATTCCATTCGTCACGCAAATGTACGACACATTCAAAGTGCCTTGCGTTTTGATCGGGTTCGGCCTGCCTGATGAAAACGCTCATGCTCCAGATGAGCACATTCTGCTGGAGAATTATTTCGCGGGAATTAAGTCAATGGCGATTTTCTATTCGAGCTTGGCGCAGATTTGATGTCATTTGCGGGTTGAGTTCCCCACTGATTCCGCTTTCTTCAAAAAAACCTGATTTTTACGCGATTTTTAGCGATTTTCGCTTGCGTTGCGAACACTGTGCAGCTATAGTGCCCCCGTCCTCCCACTAGGGGAGCGACCCAAAATTCTAAAGAGGAGATGGTATATAGATGGCAACTCCGATGAGCAAGTCCAAGATCATCGCGTATCTGTCCGATAAGGTTGGTACGAAGGATAAGCCGATATCGAAGAAGCAAACTGCAGCATTTTTTGATGAGCTCTTCAACCTCGCTGTAAAGGAATGCAGAACATCCGGAAAGTTCGTTATTCCAGGCATTGGGCGCGCTGTGAAGGCGCATCGCAAGGCGCGCATGGGACGTAATCCCGCCACGGGCGAAGCGATCAAGATTAAGGCGAAGACAGTTGTGCGCCTGCGCGCGGCTAAGGCATTCAAAGACGCAGCGCTTAAATAGGAAGCAAGCCCTAGAGACAACAATTCGCGACGGCACCCGGCACTCTTAAAGTGGGCTATGCAAGACTGGCGGTGCTCGGGTGCTCGTTGTGCTCTCTTCAATTCTGAACGTTTCACCATGGTTTCCTCAGTTTCCGGGCTGTGCTCTGCTTTGGTGCGGGCCGCTCAACGTGCTATGAACTCACAGCTCAGTCCGCGTAGCTCGGGCCTCCTTACCGATCTTTACGAGTTGACTATGGCCGCGGGATATTTCCAGAGCGGCTTTGACGCGAAAGCTACTTTTGAGCTGTTCGTTCGCGAATTACCACGCGAGCGCAACTATTTAGTCGCTGCCGGTCTGGAACAGGCACTGCAATTCCTCGAAACCGTTCGATTTTCTGCGGAGAACATCGACTATCTTCGCAGCCAGCCAATATTCAAACACGTTGACCGAAATTTTTTTGAGTATCTCTCTCAGTTTCGCTTCGGCGGAGAAGTATGGGCAGCGCCCGAGGGAGCCTTGGTTTTTGCACAGGAGCCAATCTTGCGCGTGACCGCGCCGATCATTGAGGCGCAGCTTGTCGAAACCAGCCTGCTTTCAACCATCAACTTTCAGACGATGGTTGCAAGCCGTGCTGCACGCCTGATAATGGCGGCGGCAGGCAAGCCGGTCGTGGAATTCGGAGCCCGTCGGGCGCACGGACCTGAAGCCGGCATTTTTGCGGCACGCGCGGCGTGGATAGCAGGTTGCGCGGGAACTTCCAACGTCATGGCTGCCAACATATTCCAGATTCCAGCTTATGGGACACAAGCACACTCCTGGATTATGGCTCATGGCGATGAGACGCAGGCGTTTGCAAGCTTCCTCAATGTTTTCCCCGAACAAGCCACCCTTCTACTAGATACCTACAATGTTAAGGCAGCTCTGCAAAAGATCATTGCGTCAAAAAGGAAACCGGCAGGCGTGAGGCTCGATAGCGGCGATTTAGCCGCTCAGAGCTGTTGGGTCCGCAGGCAACTGGACCGCGCCGGATGGAAAGACGTGCAGATTTTCGTTTCAGGGGACCTCGACGAAAACAAAATTGCTGATCTACTGCGCCGTGGCGACAGAATCGACGCATTTGGGGTGGGAAGCGCGCTAGTTGCTCCGACGGACGCACGAAACCTTAGCATGATTTATAAACTAGTTGAGGTTGAGCAAGGCGGGAGGACTCGCGAGGCGATAAAACTCAGCGAATCGAAAAGTACTTTCCCGGGGAAAAAGCAGGTGTTTCGGTCTTCTGACAAACGCGGTAAGTGGACAAAGGATCTAATCGGATTGCAAAGTGAGGACAGCAAAGGTGCAGAGCCCTTGCTCGCTCCAGTTATGCGTGATGGGAAACGTCTTAGCTCGGCCGAGCCGTTGAACACAGCACGGCGACGCTGCTCCGAATCGCTGAAATGCCTTCCAATGCGCCTGCTCGCGAATACTTCCGCAAGACCTTATCCCGTCCAACACAGCAGAGCTCTCGAGAAGCTGCTAAGGCAAGCTCGAGAGCGAGTTCATCGGAAAATGTAACGGCCAAAGCTGATTGTGATGGCGGCACCGATTCGCTTGCTTACTCACAGACGAGTAAAATGGATGAGAGGAGGATCTGTGGGGGCGAATCCTCAGAATTTCCGCGCGGTGCTTTGGGAAGTGGACACTCAGGCGGATTTCATGCTGCCGGGAGGAAAACTCTACATTCCAGGCGCAGAGAAGAGAATTCCGAACATGCGGCGGCTGGTTGACATTGCGAGAAACGGAAAAACCTTCGTAATCTCGAGCGTAGACGAACACGACAATGATGATGCGGAGTTTCAGCGATTTCCAGCCCATTGCGTGCGCGGCACACCCGGAGCCGCGATCGTTCCAGAATTGAAGGCAGCTGACGCAGTGCACGTCCGAAACAGCGCTACTTCCAGCATCCCTGGAAATCTTTCGGAGCTCCAACAGGTTATCCTGGAAAAACAGACCCTCGACGTATTCGACAATCCAAACACCGAAAAATTGCTGGCGCAGTTTCCAGCAGATTGTGAATTCATCGTATTCGGCGTCGTAACGGAGCTTTGTGTCCGACTGGCCGTGGAAGGGTTACTGTCGCGTGGCCGGAGCGTGGCGCTGGTTACGGATGCTATTGAGACACTCGATCCGGAGCAAGGACAACAAACACTCGTTGACTTGAAGGCCCGCGGCACGCGGCTTATTTCCACAAGCGAAGCGTTGGCTATAATCGAGCATTCTTCCTCCAACCGGCTTTAGAGTGTTTTTACGTAAGCAACGAGGTCGCGGATCTGTTTCTCTGTCAATAATCCGCGAAAGGGCGGCATGTCCTTCCCTCCGCGGTCGATCACACGGCGCAAATGGTATTCGTCCGCCGACATTCCATTCTTGAATTTTGCCCGCTTCATTAGTCCTGCCAATCCTGGCCCGATTTTTTTCTCGCTGCTCAGATCAAAATGACACGCTTCGCATTTATGATCAAACACCACCTTTCCGTCGGTTGCTTCGATTTTAGAAGCCGACATGAGGTGTGACGCCTGTACCGTACCCGAGTATTGGGCCGCGCATGCGAGGGCAACCAGCACGCACAGACTTAGAAAATCGTCCTTGATCTTCAACGTTCCCCCCTGTTGACGCTGCACTAAGAAAATGCGGATCACGATCGATGGGCGCTGTCACGCATCCCGAGGCTTCAGCACTTGGTCGTAGATCCACAGTAAAAATGCAGTCAGCAGGCCAATCCCCGTCATGGCCCACCAAGCGCGGTCAGGATGGTGCATGACCTCGCCGAAGTGATGCAAGAAACGACCCATTGTCCATCCGCCTACCAGCGAACCCACGCCTATAGGTACGAAAGCAAAACCCATGTAGGTGCCTTGTTGCCCCTGGGGAGCAAGCCGCGAAACATACTCATAGTAGCGTGGCGAGAGAGTCATTTCGCCAAGCGCGACCACAAAGACGGTAGCCACGGCTCCCCAAATTGTTGGATGGAACGCCAAGATGAGCCAAGCGAGTGCACTAATGACCGTTCCGACGGTGATGGCGCGGAACGAGCGCATCTTTTGTGTAAGATAGCTGATCAGAATCTGCAGGCAGATTACCGATAGCCCGTCTGTCATAATGATCAGTTCCACGTCAGCGTGCGGATTGATATAGCCGGTGACGTACAATGCCAGACCGATATACACCTGCCAGTAAACGATCCAGTAGCCCGAAAAAATGATCAGAAAGAGCATAAAGCGCGGATTTGTGAACACAGTCCACAGATTTCTCGCCGTCTGTGAGAGACTGGAGGCTTGGATTTCTCCCGGGACTTTTGGCTCTTTGAAAAACAGCAGGACGGCAAAAAACATAACGAATACGCAGAGCGCAGAAATCCGAAAAACGCTTTGTACCCCAATGTGCTGGTGAGCGAGAGACGCCACATAGGGGCCGGCAGCTCCGCCGACGTTCACGAGCGTGTAGTAAATTGAGTAGCCAATCGAGCGGACGTTTTCCTTCGACGTGCGTGCTGTCGTTCCGACGACTGCAGGCTTGACCATGGAGATTCCGAGCGCCGGCAGCATCAGAATGACAAGCACAATCCAGAACAACGGCACCGCGTTGCGAACTGGGCCCATCCAGGAAGACCCGAGCGATCCCAGCAGAAAGTAGGAGCATGTGAGAATTAAATATGCGACCGAAAGTGCACGCCTGAATCCAAGTCTATCTGCAACGGCCCCACCGACGATGGCCAGGAACCAAACGAGCCCGCCAAAAATTCCAGAGAGGCTTGCCGTTTGTTCCGTTGGAAAGCCGAGACTCGAGTGCAGGTAGTTCGCGAGCGAAGCGAACGCTCCGTAGTAGGCCAGCCGCTCAAAAAGCTCCGTGATATTCGCGACCCAAAAAGAAGGCTGAAATCCATCGCGAATCTCTTTGACGCGCTCGCTGAACGCCAAACGATCTCCTCTCAAAAGGTATAATGGGTCAAAGCTGGCGCGATTGTAGCAACCGCGAGCAAATCGCGCGATTCTTTTCGCTCCTGGCGGGAGCTGATCAATTAGCAGGCGATGGGCGGATCTTCATGTCCTGTCATTTGATAGTCGACAACAGGCAAATCGCTGAACTCTGGGCGTTCCAAAGATTGAAGCTGGAAGCTAGAGACTTGGTGGACGTGGCCCCCCTTTAGCAGCAGTAGGGGCAATCGTTTATATTTGGCTGACAGCTAAATTTTCGATTCTCGGACGGGTAATCAGGGGAACAAATTTCCTTGCGACTCTGATAGCGCTCTTGATCGTGATCCCGACAGCTACTCTCAGCCTTGTTGGCAGATCTTGTCGAATGTTTCGAATGTGCCGCCAGTCCCTCGAACGATCACGCTGTCGTATCCGAGTATACGGCCCAAGAAGGACTCATCAACCCGAATACTCTCCACTTTCGGCTGCAGGACTTCGACGGAAGAGCTAACCCGCTTAACGGCGGAGAAATATCCCCCTTTACCGCCGGTGGCCTCGCACACACCTGCTCCCACCACAGATCTCCAGCAGTTTTGTACAGCATCGCCTCACCCTTACGTGGCAGTAGTGGTGTACACTTTACGTTTTTCCGAACGGATACAGTAAGGAGTGAGCGTGCCACCTGCAATGCCTCAGCCCGTAGTTGCGAAGCTCACGCGGGCCGCAATCTTTCTTGTCGTGAAGGTCAACCCCGAGCAGCAAAATCGCACAGCCGTGCGCACTTTTTGTAGCGATTTACCGGCCCTTCTTCGCGCGGTCGGATTTCGCGACCTCGAAGGCTACCTGTCATGCGTTATGGCGTTTGGCTCGGATGTGTGGGACCGACTCTTTGGGTCACCGAGGCCGAAGGAATTGCATGTGTTCCGCGAGATTCACGGCCAGCATCATGCGGTCTCCACACCGGGCGATATTCTTTTCCATATTCGCGCCGCACGGATGGACCTTTGCTTTGAATTGGCAACTCAAATCATGTCGCGGCTTGGCGACGCCGTCTCCACAGTAGACGAAGTGCATGGCTTTAACTACTTCGATGATCGTGATCTGATTGGTTTCGTCGATGGAACCGAAAGCCCCACTGGACAAGCTGGTATCGATGCCGCGATCATCGGCGAGGAGGACGCGACGTTTGCTGGCGGGAGTTACGTTTTGGTGCAAAAGTACCTTCATGACTTGAAAGGATGGAACGCGCTTTCTGTAGAAGACCAGGAGCGGATCATCGGCAGAACCAAACTCTCAAACGTCGAACTGGACGATAGCGTGAAGCCAACCTCAGCACACAATGCTTTGACAACGATTGTTGAAGACGGCAAAGAGCTGGACATCGTTCGCGACAACATGCCGTTCGGCGATGCAGGTAAGGGTGAGTTCGGGACTTATTTCATCGGCTATGCCCGCTCTCCGCATAGGATCGAGCAGATGCTCATCAATATGTTCGTCGGGCGGCCTCCGGGCAACTATGACCGGCTGCTGGACTACAGTCGTGCCGTTACAGGAACTTTGTTTTTTGTGCCATCTGCAACCTTCTTGGAAAATGTCCCGGTCGAAGATACGGCCCCAGCACCAACTGAAGCCCCAGCCGAATCGCTACAGTGGGTGCGTGATGGCTCACTCCGCATCGGCTCATTGAAAGGAGAGCCTAGAAAATGAATAACCTTCATCGAGAACTCGCGCCGATTTCTGAGGAGGCATGGTCCCAGATCGAGGAGGAAGCCTCCCGCACGCTTAAGCGCCATCTCGCGGCTCGGCGTGTCGTGGATGTCGTTGGCCCGAAGAGCTTTGAGTTGTCGGCGATCAGCACCGGACACCTTCGACAGACCGAGTCGCCAGGCGAAGGGGTTCAAGCCGCACAGCGCGAAGTGAAAGCGCTTGTGGAACTGCGCGTCCCTTTTGAACTGAAGCGGCAGGCAATTGACGATGTGGACCGCGGCGCGGACGATTCAGACTGGTCACCGCTGAAAGATGCGGCTCGCAAAATCGCCTTTGCCGAAGACCGAGCCGTATTCAACGGCTACGCGTCCGCCGATATCAAGGGCGTTCGTCAGAGCACCAGTAATCCTGTGTTGACGCTACCGGCCAACGTAAAGGATTATCCCCAAGCTATAGCGCAAGCGCTGAGCCAATTACGTCTCGCCGGTGTCAACGGCCCTTATGCTCTGGTGCTAAATAAGGAGTCATATACAGCCGCGAGCGGAGGCAGCGAAGATGGGTACCCGGTTCTACGGCACATCCAACGGCTTGTAGATGGGGAAATTGTTTGGGCTCCAGCAATCGAGGGCGGCTTTGTGCTTACCACCCGTGGCGGAGATTTCGAATTACACATCGGGCAGGACATTTCTATCGGCTATCTGAGCCATACCGAAGCCGCCGTCCGGCTGTATCTGCAGGAAACCTTTACCTTCCTGCCGCTGACTGCGGAAGCCGCCGTGGTGCTAGCGCCTCGTAGTAAGTAGGAATTCGCGAATCACCGGCCAAGAAGTCGCAATGCTTTGCCCTTGTGCATAGCGACATGATCGGTCTTGTCGCTCTTGATCTCGTACTGCGGATCATCCTCGCTCGCATGATGGACATAGCCCTTGTAGTCCACGTCGCTCGTATGCACCCTCACGATATGGCCGCTGACCCACCCAGCTTCAGAGTTCCAAGTCACATGATCGCCAACTTTGAATTTCTTCGTCATAAGCGAATTTTATTGATACCAAATCCCAAGACGTGCCAGCAGCCACGGCTCAGGTTGCCCGAAGCTGAGCCTCCGCATGGCAACCGGTGACGATTTAAGTTGTGGCTGATGGCTGACCGGGTCCCGCGCATACCAAGTGTGCTGGTTTGCCGATTGCGAACCGTGACCGTAGTGGAACGGCACGAATACCTCGCCAGGGCGCACTGTATCTACAACCATCGCTACTCCTTCCCACCGGCCATTCGGGGACGTGATCTCAACCAGATCGCCGAGCGCGATCTCCAGCTTGCCCGCGTCGGTGGGATGAATCTCCACGTAGGGATGCGGCGCCCGCTCATTCAACGCCATTGAGCGCCCAGTCTTGGTGCGCGTATGAAAGTGATATACGACGCGCCCGGTGATAAGGACGAAGGGTACTCGTCAGAAGTTGGGTTTGGCTGCCGCCGCCAGTGTACCGTTCTTAGGAATGCCCTGCCTTTGGGATCGATCCGCTCGTAATTGTTGCGAGTATTCTTGTTCCCGGTCAGGAAATCGACGCCGTATGTTTCACACTCGTCGATGCCCGTCCAGAATTTGAAGTCCTCGTACAACCGCTCTGAGCCGCGCGGGTGCTGCTCGTTGCACGGCCAGCGCACCGCGCCCATTTTCAGAATCAGATCGTACGTCATACCAGAGTAATCGCAGGGCCGGCCTTTCGACACCTTGCGCCATTCCTCGAAGGCGTCTTTAGGATCGTTGAACGGGATCAACGGAGCGCCATTCCTATCCTTGAATCCCAGACGGTTGGCGACCTCCACAAAAATGTCGAAATCGCTTCGTGCTTTCCCCGGCGGATCGACAGCTTTCAGCAGGAGATTCACGCTGCGGTCCGCGTTAGTAACGCATCCTGTCTTCTCTTCCCACATGGCCGCTGGAAGGTAGATGTCTGCCAGGTCCACCGTCTCAGCATCGAGAAATGGGTCCTGCACGACGAGAAAGAGTCTGCGAAGGATTCTTTCGGTGCGGTTCTGATCCGGCAGGCTGACGAGCGGGTTTGTGCCAATCACCCACATGAACTCAATCTCGCCACGCTCAGCGGTCTCCATCATGAGCAGGATGTCTTTCGGCACTTCGGGATGGAATGTGTCAAAGTCAAGATTCCACCGCTCGCACAGGTCGCGCATTTGCGATTCGCTGTGGGGATTGCGGTAACCGGGGTAAGAGCCGCCCGCTCCCGTCTCACGATTACACATTGCCGAGGGTTGACCTGCCATCAGCAAGGGACCCGCTCCCGGCCTGCCGATTGCTCCCGTAAGCAAGTGAACCGTGTTCACGAGCGAGGACGAGGCAGTGGCCTCCACGCTCTGATAAAACTCTTGCAACACTGTTGAAACCATACGTGGTGTGGTGCCGATCCACTCGGCTGCAGTTTCGAGATCGCGTTGCGGGATATCACAGATTTCAGCAACGCGCTCGGGAGGATACTCACGTGTTATCTCATCGAGCTGCTCAAATCCAACCGTGTACTTCGCGACAAAGCTTCGGTTCACCCATCCGCGTGCAATTAGCAGGTGGATGATTCCGTTCATCAGCGCGACATTCGTGCCGACGCGCAGTTGGAGGTGCAGGTCCGCGCCCTGGCGTACGGTTGGCGTACGCCTCGGATCGGCGACTATGATTCGCCCGCCGCGCTGTTTCTTCGCTGCCAGCATACGCTCCCATAACACTGTTTGTACTTCAGCGACATTATGTCCGTAGAGGCATAGCAAGTCTGCTTGATCGATATCGACGTAGGAAGCAACGGGACCGTCCACGCCGAAATTGGCCATAAGACCGGTGGCGGATGTCGCGGTACAGAGGCGAGTGTTGCCGTCGATATTCGAAGATCCCAGTCCTCCCCGCCAAAGCTTCCCAAGCGTATACAATTCTTCGAGCGTAAGCTGCCCCGAGTTGTAGCAGGCCAAGTTCTCATGCCCTTGCTGCCAGGCAGCTTTGAATTTCTCGATAAAGAAATCCATCGCTTCTGGCCAACTCACTGCCTCCAGTGAAGAAGCTTTTGTGCGACGGATCATCGGTGTCGTGCCACGACGCTTCGAGTTGTTGGCAACCCATCCATATTTGCCCTTCGGACCAAGATGGCCGAAGTTGACAGGATGATCAGCTGAACCTCGAACGCCCACAATGCGACCGTCCTTCACGGCAATGTCAAGGCCGCAGCCGTTCGAGCACAGAATGCACGCCGAATGTACCCAAGCGTTGGGTTCATCTTGGATACCAAGATTGGTATCGATCCGAGGCTGCAACTAATAATCCTCTCTATCTTTCAGCCAATTTTAGGTCAGGCTTCGTCCGCTTCCAATGAAAATGAGCCGAACGGGATGTCCATCGGGTCCATGGAATCCACCATCCGTTCGGCTAGAAGCCAGTCGTGTTCCGCTGATCCGGCAGGCTGTCCATTCTGCTGCCAAATCTCATAAGCAAGCCTTGCGATTTGCTGATGGCGCAAGTCAGGCAAAGATTCAACCGTACCCATTGCAAGCCCTCCATCTAGACGGCGTTGACACAAAGAGAATCGCGCGGGCGCTATCGTAAATCAATTCTCATTATTCTAAGCCGCTCGAAGCGATAGGCGAACTCTGGCCCGCTGCTTCCCTCGTAAATGAGTTGCTCCAACCAGCGATGCAGTCAGTGGAAAAGTTGGTGGACGTGGCCGGGATCGAACCGGCGACCCCCTGCTTGCAAAGCAGGTGCTCTCCCAGCTGAGCTACACGCCCGCCGTTTTTTCTCCTTTTATTCTAACCACTTACGGATGGTTGCGCAGCTCCTTTCTCCGCAGTGGTTTTTCCGTAGTAAAAACGTAGTACTTTTTCCTTTCCCTGATAGGCTCGCTGGTTGGCTTGCTCGATGCCCTCCCGAACTTGGTCAACCATGCCGAGTTGATAGTGGCGCTTCGTCTCTGGACTGCTATGCCGCATCGCGCGCTGCACCACAGCATCTGCAGCGACCCAGCTCAACCGCGTGCAGAATACGTGGCGCAGATTGTAGATCGGGAAATACGGCACGCCAGCAT
>JASHRN010000161.1 GCA_030037335.1 Candidatus Acidiferrales bacterium
TTCGAGCCGTTCGGCACGTGGCAGTACGCCCAAGCCACGTGCTTTCCCGCTGGCGCTCGTGTGCTGTCAAACAGCGTCGGCTGCGCCACCAGCACAAACGGTTTCTCGCAAATTTCGCCTTTCCATGGTGCGCGCTCCGAAGCCTCCACCTCTTCCAGCGTTCCTCCCACGTGAACCGTTCCCGCTCGTGCGCATTCCTTCGCTTTCCACGGAATCGGCCCGTCCAGCGCCCAGTCCATCTTGCAAACTCCCGGTCCATAGCGAAATCGCTCCAGCTCTGCGCAAAAGCTCGAAGGCAATCGCGACTTCGCCATCCTCGCAATTTGCCGTGGTCCCATATCGCAAAGAATCATCCGCGCCGCGGGCAGTTCCTCCAGCGACTCCACCATCGTCCCAGTCACAATTTCTCCGCCCAGCGATCGTAAATACGACGCCAGCGCATCGCTGATTTTCCGCGACCCTCCTCGCGGAATCGGCCATCCCACCGAATGCGCCGTCGCCGCAAAAACCAATCCAAACGCTGCACTCGGCGATTTTTCCAGCGGCAAAATCGCATGCGCCGCGCATCCCGCAAAAACCGCGCGCGCCCGCTCTCCGCGAAATTTCGACCGCGCAAATCCCGATGCCGAACGCAGCGCCTGCATCCCAAATCGCGCCGCTGCAAAAGGTGCCTTTGGAATTCGCGTGTACCCCAGCAAAAGCGGCTCCAGCTCCGCCCACGCATCCAAAATCGGCTGCATCACTCTTTGGTAGCTCGCGCCATCCTCGCCCAGATTCGCCGCCGTCGCCTCCACCGACCGCTCCACCACTACCGCGCTTCCATCGTCCAGCGGATGCGCCAGCGGAATCGGCGGCTGAATCCATTCCAGTCCATGTTGTGCCAGCGGAAGACTTCGAAAAAATGGCGACATCACTGCCATGGGGTGTACGCCGGAGCAAACATCGTGCAAGAATCCCGGCAGCGTCAGCTCTTCCGTGCGCGTTCCGCCGCCAATCGTCTCGCGTCCTTCAATGACTACGACCGATCGTCCCGTCTGCGCGACAGTGATTGCGGCGGCGAGCCCATTCGGTCCCGCGCCAATCACCACCGCGTCATAACGCTCTCGCAGCGCCGTCATCGCACGTCAATCGGTATCGCATCGCAGCCCGATACGCAACTGAACCCTGCAGCCGCCTTCTCCCAGCTCAAGAGGACCGATACATGGCTTTCAGGGGGTCGGAGCTTCAGCTCCGACATAAATCGACTGAAAAATTGGGGCTTCAGCCCCTGAAGTAAAGCCGTCGACCGTATCTCGATATTTATCAAATTACCTTTAATATTAATTATCGGAAAACCACCGGAAGCCCGTCCGCTGTTCCTTTTCCGCTTCCTTCAGAATTCCTAGCGTCCGCCCGCGCCGGTAATTCGAACACGCCACCAGCAGCGCATTCAGCAGCCCCATCGCCGCCACATACGAACCCGCAAACAGTGGCCCTTCCGTCGGCGTCACAAAGTACTCGCTCGCATACCGCGCCACCGGCGAAATCGAACTATCCGTGATTCCTACTGAATAGGCTCCGCGGCTGCGCGCCTGCTTCAATCCCTCCACCGTTTGTCGCAACCCCCGCCGGAAGCTGATCCCGATCGCCACATCCTTCTTCGTCATTTGCCTCAGCCGATGCGTAATTTCCCCCGCGCTCGATACGGCTACCGCGCGTATGCCGATGACCGTCAGGTTGTATTCCAAAAAACGCGCCAAGCATTCGGCCATATCTCCGCCCAGGATCAACACGTGGTCTGCCGCGTAAATCCGCTTCACCAGCGCCAGCAGCCTCTTCATATCCAGGCTATGGCTCATCCCGCGAAGGTTCGCCACATCTCCGTTGATCGATTCCTCAATTCGTCCGGCAAGTCCCGAATTCCCGCCGCTGCTCTCAAACACGCGAAACGGTGTGGCCTGCGCCACTGACAACTCATGCAGATAGCGCCGAAAATCATGAAATCTCCGGAAACCCATTTCTCGCGCAATTCGCAGCAGCGTCGCCGGTGCGCTATCCAATTCTTTCGCCAAATCGCGCAAACTGTGCAGAACGTATTTCCTCGGATGTTCCAGCAGCGGTCGGATCACTTCTTGCCTTTTCGGTGAAAGCGTGCGGACCAACCCGGGAAAATTCGAATCCTGTGCCTTCTTGGCTTTAACCATGAATCGCCGGCCCTCCCTCCTTCCCCCGTATCCTCGTCAGTACGGTCGCGTATCTAACAACAGTTTTTCACTTGAGGCAAGCTGCCCGATTGTTTTTTCCAGGCACATTGGAGTTGAGTCACTCCCTGGGCTCATCAGGTCTGTTTTCCCGTCTCGCTGCCTGCTTGCCAGGGTACATTACTCTCCTCATTGCTCCGCCCCCATCGAATTTCATATAATTGGCAGGTAAATCTGTGCCCGGAGGTTAGCGCATCAGGTCCAAGTCACGCGGCAGGAAGCCACAGGATCGCGGGGCCCGTACCAAGAAACGAAAAATGACCGACGTCGGCGAAAAACTCAAAAAGAAGCTTCAGGAAGAAATCGCCCAGCTCGAACACGAATTCCACGAAGAGCTGCCGAAGGAGCTGATGAAGGCTCGCGCTCACGGCGACTTGTCCGAAAACGCCGAGTACAAGTATGCCAAGGAGCGCCAGTCCTTCGTCTCCGCGCGCCTCAGCCAATTGCATGCTCGTATGGCCGAAATCTCCATGCTCAATCTCAATAATCTCCCCCGTGACCGCGCCGCTTATGGCTCTACCGTTCGCCTTCTCGACGTCAATAAGTCCCAGGAAACTGAATACAAATTGGTCACCGCCGAGGAAGCTGATGTCGCCAAAGGAATGATTTCCACTTCCTCTCCCATCGGCCGCGCGCTTCTCGGCAAGAAAGTCGGCGATGAGATAAAAGTCCAGACGCCAGCCGGCACAAAGGAATTTGAAGTTACTCGGCTCATAACGATTTACGAGGAAGCCTGACGGCGCCCCGCGCCCGCATTATGCTTATTCGCATCAATGCCTTCGGCCGGCCCTTTCGCTGGATTTTCCAGTCTGCCGTCGCTGCTCTCGATCGCGCCCGTGTCCCTGCCGGTTTTCTCACCCTTGCCAGTTTCACTCTTTGCATCATTGCTGGAATCCTTTTCGGTACGGGCCGCTTCTTCTCGGCTGGCATTGCCATGATTCCTGCAGCCGCTTCCGATCTTCTTGCGCGTCCACTCGCCCATCGTCAGCCCCGCATCGATTATTTCGGCGCCTTTCTGAAGTCCGTTCTTCACCGCTACGCTGACCTTGCTGTTTTCGTCGGCCTGCTCGTTTACTATTCCACCGTCAATCGCTTCCTCTTTGCGCTCCTTACCGGTTTTGTGATCGCTGGTGCGGTTATGGTGAGCTACTCTCAGGCTCGCGCCGAATCTCTTATTGACCGCTGCCGCGTCGGCTTCTGGGAACGTCCCCAGCGTCTGGTTTTGCTGATTCTCGGCTCCCTTTTGAACTGGATTCCTGACGCGCTTCCCATTGCTCTGCTCATTCTCGCCATCGGCTCAAATTTCACCGTCGTTCACCGCATTTATCACACATGGCGCGAAACCGAAGGCCGCCGCGTCGTTACTGTACCCGAGCAATCTGCTTCAGTTTCTCAGCAGGCGCTTCCATTCGCTGATTCCCCGGTTCCGGCCCGCTCCGAATTTCGCGGCGAAACTCCCGCACCACCCGAAAAGAAGGACCCCCATCTCCGCGACGTTCTCGCGCGCGCCGCCAAGCGCGGAGCCTGATTTGCTCGCACTCGCCATCCCTTGTTCTTCATGCTGCATCACTTCTCCGGGTAATTCCATCTGACGTGAATCCCCGGCCTTTTTCCCTTATCGTTCACGGCGGAGCATGGGACATTCCCGATTCCGCCGTCGCCGATTGCCGTGCCGGAATTCGCTGCGCGCTCGAAGCTGGCCGCGATGTTCTCGCAAAAAACGGCTCCGCGCTTGACGCTGTCCAAGCCGCCGTCGCCGTCCTCGAAGACGACATCACCTTCGACGCTGGAACCGGTTCTCATCTCAATCGCGATGGCCGCGTTCAGCTCGACGCCATCATTATGGACGGGACCACCCTAAAAACTGGCGCTGTCGCGGCTGTCGAGCGCATCCGAAATCCTATCCATCTCGCCCGCAAAATCCTCGACTCCAGCGCTCACATCATGCTCGCCGCTGCTGGCGCCGAACTCTTCGCGCAGGAAAACGGCATCCCGCTCTGCTCCCCCGAAGATCTGATTATCGAACGTGAACGCGCTGCCTGGCGCCGCTGCCGCGAAGGAAAACACAATTCCCATTTTCATTTTGGCGATAAACACGGAACCGTCGGAGCCGCCGCTCTCGATTCTTCTGGCCGTCTCGCCGCTGCCACTTCCACCGGAGGCACTTGCTGCAAATTCCCCGGCCGCGTTGGCGACTCGCCCCTGATCGGCTGCGGTTGCTATGCCGACGCCGAAGCCGGCGCTGTTTCCTGCACCGGCCACGGCGAAGCTATAATGAAAATCGTCATGGCCAAATCCGCCGCAGATTTGCTCCGCAACGGTGCCGATCCCTCCTCTGCCGCAGCCGAATCCATCCAACTCCTCGCGCGCCGCACCCAGAGCACCGCCGGCCTGATTCTTCTCGACCGCCATGGCGTACCCGCCGCTTCATTCAACACCCCTCGCATGGCCTACGGCTTCCTTCAGCCCGACGGCTCCTTCCTCATCACCGTTTGAAAATATTCGCTTCTTTGGAGTGCGGCGGTACGCTTCGCGGATTCCGGCTCGACCGCGGCCGTGGGCGAGCCGGAACTCGACGCCGCCTCACTCTTGTTCTTTGCTGTCATCCCGAACCCAGCCCGCAGGTGTTGCGGGATGGCGGTGAGGGACCTGCTTTTGTTTCCCGTTACCCATTCTGCAGCAATTTTGTGCGCCCTATCGAAATCGCCCCGCAGTCAACCCTCCGCCATGCAACCGTCATTCCGAGGAGCGTCGTTTGCGACGAGCCTGCCTGCTGCAGGCAGGGAATCTGCAGTTTGCTTTGCCTTTGTAGCGCAGAGCCTCGTGCCTCGTCGTGAAGTGCTGCGGACCCGCGCCCTACTCGTATTCGCCTCTTTCAAGTGCGACTTTCCTTTAGCGTCGCCGAGGGAAAGTGGCCTGGCAAAGGGAACCCAACCCGCCGTTTGGCGGGATGGTGTGAGGGACCTGTTGTTTGCTTTTTGTAGGGGCGGGGCTTGCCCCGCCCGCGCCTGCCCGTGCGACTCCCCGACTCGCGTGTTTTTTGTTTGTCATTCCGAACCGGCCGCATTGTGACCGTGTAAGGAACCTGCTGTTGTTTTGCCATTGAGTTCGCCGGGCAGCTACCCGTTTACCGTGAGCCGCGCGCGGGACTCTCCAAGTCGCGTTTTCAGCCCTGCGCACTACAGGCAGGCTCTCACCTCGACGTAGCGTTCCATCCTGAGCGCAGCTTTTATTTGTCATCCTGAGGAGCGCCTCCCGCGACGAAGGATCTGCAGTTCGTCTTGCTCTTCCAGCTTCCAGCCTCTAACCTCCAGCCTCCAGAATGTAGCGCAGAGCTCCGCGATTCTTGCGGAGTTCTGCGGCTTTTCACGGTGTTCGCGTACGCGCAAAAAAAAAACGCCGGACCGAGGGAGAGGAACGGTCCGGCGCCACAACCAAATCAGAATAACTCTGCGAACTACACTCGCTGCATCGCCCAGCGTCGCCGTGTCACAAATCCCAGCATCAGCAACCCGGTCGCAAATAGCGCAATCGTCCCCGGCTCCGGCGTCGGTTGGATGCTTGATGCCGTGAGAGACACAGGCGCGACGAAGCCATCGCACGGGCCCTTTTTATTCGGACTCGCGCCGCAAGACGAAATCAGAATCAGAAACTCGTCTTGCGGGTTTAGGTCGAATGTTGCGGAGTCAACTTC
>JASHRN010000162.1 GCA_030037335.1 Candidatus Acidiferrales bacterium
TTGATCTCGCGGATTTCAGCGGCGAAGCCAAAGATCGCGGATTATCCGTTCACAACGCTTGAGCCTCACCTAGGGGTGGTTTCAGCCGATCCAGATGCTGCTCCCGGGGCAGGTCGGACGTTCGTGGTGGCTGATTTGCCCGGCTTGATTGAAGGAGCACACAAGGGGGCAGGGCTGGGAACTCGTTTCTTGCGGCACATTGAGAGGACGCGATTGCTTGCGCAATTGGTGGACACGAGCGATGGCAATGAGCGCGATCCAATTCAGGATTTTGAGGTCATTCAAGGGGAACTGCGCGCGTTCAGCGAAGGGTTGCTGAAGGAGCCACTGTTCATCGTGGCGACAAAACTTGATGCGACAACCCATCGAGAGCGCCTCGAGAAGCTGCGCGACTTTGCCGCGCGGCGTGGGATCCCCTTTTTTGCGATTTCGTCGGCGACAGGAGAAGGAGTACAGAATCTTGTAAGAGCGATGGCGGATGAATTGGACCGTCTGCCTATTGGCCGGCCAATGGCCGCAGAATCTAACACGGCGGGGATTTTGCAGGTTTCTGATCAGCCGAAGGCGCAGGTTCATTCGGAGGAGCGTTGAGCAAACTCGCTGTGAAGAAGCGGCGCGTCATAGCGATTCTTGGCGGCACATTCGATCCCATTCATCGCGGACACCTGATCGTAGCGGAAGCCGCAGCGCGGCGGTTTAAGCTCGATAAAATCTATTTCGTTCCGTCATCGAGACCGCCGCACAAGAAGCGTGAGGAATTGGCAACGTTTTCGCACCGGTACGCCATGGTCGCGCTTGCGTGTGCAGGCAGAGCGCGATTTCTTCCTTCGCTCGCGGAAGCTCCCCCCAATGAAATTGAATCACCGAAAGTATGCTACTCGATCGATACCGTCCAACTTTTCCGGAAACTACATCCTAGTGATGCAATCTACTTCATTTTGGGAGCGGATTCTTTTCTGGAGATTGCAATTTGGAAGGATTACAAAGCGTTGTTGAACTCATGTGATTTCATTGTTGCCAGCCGTCCAGGTATTAACTTGGAAGGGTTGAAGCGAGTTATCCCAGAGCATTTGCTGGGCGACCAAAATCCCAACGCGAAAGGCGCAATCCAGCTGAAGAAATCGACCGTGCATCTGCTGACAAGCGTAGCGTCGCCCGTTTCATCGACGGAGATTCGAAAACGTTGCAGGCGTGGAGCTTCCATTCGTACGCTTGTGCCAGGGGCTGTGGAAGAATACATTCTTAGACAGGCTCTCTACCGGTGAATCTGAATTCCTTACCCAAGAGCATCTCTGCAGTCATCGAAGCGGCGCAAAGCAAGAAAGCCACGGCCATAACGATCTTGTCGCTGGCAGGTTTTGGGGCGTTTGCGGAATACTTTATGATTTGCTCGGCGGAGAGCGCGAGGCAGATCGAGGCGATAGGCGAGGAAATCGAAGCAAAGTTGCGCCAGGGAGGCGTGCGCCTGCCGCATCGCGAAGGCCGCGCCGGAACGGAATGGCTGCTGTTGGACTACGGAAATTTTGTAGTCCACGTCTTTAGCGAGAAGGCG
Organism: Candidatus Acidiferrales bacterium; assembly: GCA_030037335.1. Taxonomy (GTDB): domain Bacteria; phylum Acidobacteriota; class Terriglobia; order Acidiferrales; family UBA7541; genus DAHUXN01. Next base: position 1,553 of record JASHRN010000162.1, read on the forward strand.
CGCGCGTTTTATGACATCGAGCGGCTGTGGCGTGCAGCGCAGCGCCTTGACGTTCCCGAGCCGGGCCAAACCGCAGCAGGTACCGCATTATGAACGCTATGCGACCGGAGTGGATTGCGGAGGATCCTGCATCCAAGCACGTCCTGGAAATTGCCGACAAGGTCGCGGACACGTCAACGACGATTCTGGTAACCGGAGAAAGCGGGACGGGAAAGGATCAGTTGGCGCGGTGGATTCATGAGGCCGGTCCTCGTCGCGATTCGCCGCTTCTGAAAATTGATTGCGCGAGTTTGCCGGCGGAGTTGGTGGAATCCGATCTTTTCGGGCACGAACGGGGCGCGTTTACGGGAGCAGAGGCGCGCAAGCCGGGGCGACTGGAGCTTGCGGAGGACGGGACGATTGTGCTGGATGAGATTGTAGCGCTTGCGCCGGCGGTGCAATCCAAGCTGCTGCGTGTTTTGGAAGACCGGAAATTTGAACGCCTTGGGGGAACCGACACGCTCGAAATGGAAGCACGACTGATCGCGTTGACGAATGCAGACTTAGAGCGTGCGGTTAGCGGAGGATACTTTCGTGAGGATTTGTATTTCAGGCTAAACGTGCTGGTGATAAAAGTGCCGGCTTTGCGAGAGCGCCCGCGTGATATTCGGCCGCTGGCCCAGCACTTTGCGAAGCGGCTTGGAGCTGTTCATGGCCATGCGAGCCCGACCATTGATCCGAGCGCCATGCATACGCTGGAGGCGTATGATTGGCCCGGCAATGTTCGCGAATTGAAGAACGTGGTCGAACACGCGCTGATCTTTGCAAAGAGAGATACACTGCAGCGCGAGGATTTCCCTGCAACGATTCGAACTGGCATGGAGCGAGCACCTCATTCAACGCTTCAATCGTTGGAAGAGATTGAGAAAGAAGCGGTGCGTGCAACATTGGAAGCGACCCATTACAAAATTGCACAGGCTGCGCAAATTCTCGGCATTAGCCGCAAGACGCTGCTCGAAAAAAGGAAGAAATACGGCCTGGTGTAGAAGGCGAGTGCCTCGCACCCAGCATCCATGATGAGAATACGATTGGTCATGTTTGGGCGGACGCATCGCCCCGAGTTTCGTTCGCTCATCGATGCATATGTCGAGCGCATCGCGCAGTACGCTGGAGTTGAGGTGACGGAATTGCGCGAGACGAGTTCTGTGGCATTTCGGAAAGTGAAGTTCGCTGCTGGCACAACAATTGTGCTGCTCGATGCTTCAGGAAAGCAATTCAATTCCGCACAGTTTGCAAAATGGCTCGGCGGATTGCGTGATCGTGGAGTTCGCGAACTGGTTTTTCTATGTGGCGATGCGGAAGGGTTTACCGAAGAACTGCGGAAAGCTGCGACCCAGTCAATTTCGTTCTCGACGTTGACCATGTCGCACGAACTGGCGCGCGTTGTGGTGGCCGAGCAGATCTATCGTGCGTTCACGATTTTGGCTGGGCATCCGTATGCAAAATAAGCAGCAGGTAGAGACCAGTTCTGGGAGAATAGCGCGGTATGAGCATGCGGGTGATGCACGATAGCAACGCTCCAACAGCTTCCATCGAGCTAATGATCCAAAAGCCGCTTGAAGACTACGATCTGGTTGAGGTCGAGGCGGAAACGCCGCGCGATGTTGATCCCATACTTGCCTCGCAGGGTTTCAAGGATTTGATTGATGATGCACGCGGAATACTGGAACGCGAGCTTTCCGGAAGCGAACTTGCGATCGTGCAGCTCACCGGTGCAATTTGTCATGACAGCGGCGTGCATCGTCCGGGAATTTGGCTTGTGATAGAAGAAAAAAATGGCGGCCGCAAACAGATGTCTGCCGAGGCGCGAACGCGGATCGACGCTGCAATTCGAGCGGTGCAATCGGGGCTGAGAATCTCCTGATGCGCGGCATCGCTCCTGCGCTAGGAGAAAATGCCTGAAGGGAAGGGGCTGCTGATTGTTTATACGGGTCCGGGCAAAGGCAAAACCACCTGCGCCCTGGGGACCGCATTTCGTGCCGTGGGACAGGGGCTGCGAGTGCTTATGGTGCAGTTCATCAAGGGCTCGTGGCATTACGGCGAACTGGATGCGGCGAAGATGCTGGGCGATGACAAATTTGAAATCAAGCCGATGGGGCGCGGTTTCATAAAAATCGGCGGCGCGGAAACTGATCCGGAGGATTTGAAGCTCTGCCAGGAGTGTTGGAACTTCGGCAAGGATCAGATTTACAGCGGAAAATACGATTTGGTGGTGTTGGATGAGATCAACTACGTCATCAGTTACAAGATGCTGGATGGGGAGCAAATCGCGGAGGCGCTGGTGAAGAGGCCAGAGCATGTGCACGTGATCTGTACGGGAAGGAACGCGCATCCGAAGCTCGTGGAGGCAGCGGATCTCGTGACGGAGATGCGCGAGGTGAAGCATCCCTATACGAAAGGCATTCTCGCGCAGCGCGGGATTGATTACTGAGGGAACGATTCGGTTATGGCCTGGTTTAAGAAAGAGAACAAACCGACAGAAGCGCCGCCCAGCGAGGAGCGCCGCGTCAAAACCGAAGGTCTGTGGATTAAATGCGAGAATTGCCGGTCGATTATCTGGAAGAAAGATCTGGAAGCAAATTGGGAGGTTTGCCCGAAATGCGAGCGTCACTTCCGGCTCGGCGCGAAGCGGCGGCTGGAGATGCTCTTTGATGATGCGAAATGGACAGAACGCGACGCGGAGCTGGCTTCGAAAGACCCGCTCAGTTTTGTGGACGTCAAGCCCTACTCGCAGCGGCTGCGCGAAGCGCAAGATAAGCTTGGTATCAACGATGCGGTGCTGACCGCCGAAGGTCAATTGAATGGGCGACAGATTATCTGCTGCTCGATGGAATTTGCGTTCGCAGGCGGCTCGATGGGCGCGGTGGTAGGAGAGAAGGTCACTCGCGCTGCCGAGCGCTCTGCTGAGCGCAAGACTCCGCTCATTATCGTTTCTTGCTCGGGCGGCGCACGAATGCAAGAAGGAGTAGTGAGCCTGATGCAGTTGGCGAAAGTGTCTGCGGCGCTGGCCCGTTTGGACGAAGCGTGCGTGCCTTATATATCTGTGCTTACGGATCCGACCACAGGGGGCGTGACCGCCAGCTTTGCCATGCTCGGAGACTTGAACATCGCGGAACCGGGAGCGCTGATCGGCTTCGCGGGCCCGCGCGTCATTGAACAGACGATTCGTCAGAAGCTTCCCGAGGGCTTCCAGCGAGCTGAGTTCCTCCTCGAGCATGGTTTCCTGGATGCCATCGTCCCGCGGAAGGAACTGAAGAATTACATTAGCCAGGCTCTTGACTTTTTCGTTGGCTGAAATGACTTACGAAGAGTCTGTTCAAAGACTACTTTCCCTCGGCAAGGAACTCGCTTCTCCGCAGCAGGCAGAGGTACAGAAATTCAATCTCGAGAATATTCGTGTTCTTTCGGCATATCTCGGCTCGCCGCACCGAGCAGTACCATGCGCGCATGTCGCTGGAACAAATGGCAAGGGTTCCACTTCGGCAATGCTGGAGTCAATTCTGCGCGCCGCCGGGCTGCGGACGGGGCTTTTCATTTCTCCGCACCTGGAGCGCATCAACGAGCGAATCGCATTTAACGGAGAAGCCATTTCGGACGTTGATTTCGCCGCGGAATTCGCCCGCGTGCATTCCGCGGTCGAGCATCTGCTGGCGACGGGCGAACTCGCCGCGCACCCTACGTTTTTTGAATGTATGACAGCGATGGCGTACCACGCGTTTCGGGGTCGGCCGGTCGATTTTGCCGTATATGAAGTGGGAATGGGCGGCCGGTTGGATTCGACGAACATCATTCAGCCGGAAGTGGCCATTATCACTCAGGTCGATTTTGATCACGAAAACTTCTTGGGACATTCCATTGAGCAAATCGCTGCGGAGAAAGCGGGAATCATAAAGCCCGGGGGGTGGGTGGTGAGCTCAGCCGAACGGCCGGAGGCTCGCGACGTGATTGCCCAGCGTGCAGTCGCTCGTGAAGCCAAGTTAGTCGAAATTGACCGTGCTTGGCAGATTGAAGCGCTCGTGAACGAGAGCGGCTTCTATCGGGCCGAAGTGCAGGACAAGGCGTCCAGGAAGAAATTCGTTCTTGACGTTCCTCTTCCAGGCCGTTTCCAGGTGCGAAATGCATTGGCGGCGGCAAGCGCGGCCCAACTACTTTCATTGCGGGGCTTTCCAATCAACGATCAGGCAATCCAGACGGGGATCCGGCAGACACGGTGGCCGGGTCGGCTGGAGCGAGTCTCGGGAAGTCCAGCGGTTTTCCTCGACGGCGCACACAACCCTGCGGCCGCTCGGGAATTGGCTGCTTTTTGGAAAGAGCACCTGCCAGACCGTCGCATTTGGTTAATTTACGGAGCGCTGCGCGACAAGGCCGTGGACGAAGTTGCAGGACTGCTGTTTCCGTGTGTACATCAGGTTCTGCTGACAGAACCGCAGCAGTCGCGCGCGCTTTCTGCCCCTCTGCTGAGGGAAATGACCGCACATCTAGCCCGATCCTGCGAAGTGATTCCGGATCCAATAGAGGCACTCGAATTGGCGAAGTCGCTGGCTGAGACCGACGATGCGATATTTATTACTGGCTCGCTCTATTTGGTTGGCTATCTCCGTGCTTACTGCTTGCGTCCGACCGGAGCCAGCGCTCGGGAGATGCGCAAAACGATACAGAAATAATCGCCCATGGTTCTTTCCGGTTTCCCAATCCCCATCGAAACACCCTACTGAAATTTGTTCTGTCCGATGTTGAACAGTTTTGTGCCGCATGCGGACATACAAGGGTCTTTTCCCAATACCGAACAGAAGACATACATCATCCTTTAGCCCTTTCCGATGAGATTTTTGATCGCGATGCGGCAACTCAATTGCGAATCCAGCGTCTAATAATGCATCGAGAGTCTGCAAGAGAGGGAGTAATGGAGAACCACACCTGTCAGCAGATGATTGACTTGTTCGGTCGCGGCCCAGGGCTTCTTTCCCAAGAGCTTCGGCGGTGCCCTAAGAAGATGTGGTTGTATCGTCCTGCCCCGCGCCGATGGAGCATTCACGAGATCATTCTTCATCTCGCTGACAGTGAGGCTTACTCCTATGTTTGTTGTCGTCAATTCATTGCCGAGCCGGGGTCAGGAATTGCGGAGTATGATGCCGGTGCGTGGGCTGCGTCGCTGGGCTACTTCCATCAGAGCACGCGTGAAGCGCTAGGATTGATTTCGCGCCTGCGCAAAATGACACATCAGATTCTCCGTTTCGTTCCGGACACTGTTTGGGCGCATACGACACAGACTCCCAATAAGAGAACGATGACACTGGAGCGCTGGCTTGAAATTCAGGCGAACCATATTCCCCATCACATCGAGCAGATTCACCAGAATTTCGAAGACTGGTCGAAAACGCACAAACCGCGGAAGCCAGCAGCTCGTATTTCCGGAGCGGTGAGCAAGGGCATTGTCGTAGCCCATCTTGGATAGCGTCGGTTTACATCTGCATTAGTCGGCGGCGCCAGCATTCACACACTTGAAGTAAACACATCAAGATCTTCATAATTACAATATATGGAGGCACGGAAAATCGCTGAGCAAGTCTGCGCGCGCCTGCGAAATGCAGGCCATCAGGCGCTTTTTAACGGTGGTTGTGTGCGCGACATCATCATGGGCCAGTCGCCCTCTGACTATGACGTTTCCACCGATGCGTACCCTGAGCAAGTCCAGCAGCTTTTTCCTGAAAGCATTCCGGTTGGGGCGCAATTCGGAGTTGTCATCGTGGTGGAGGGTGGGGTTCAGGTGGAAGTCGCGACGTTTCGCTCCGATATAGGTTCTGCGGACGGTCGTCATCCGGAGCGCGTCGAATTTACGCGCTCGCCAGAAGAGGACGTTCAACGACGGGATTTTACGATCAATGGACTGCTGATGGATCCCGTAGACGGGCGCATCTTGGACTTTGTCGGCGGGCACGCGGATATCCGCGCAAAGATCATTCGTGCGATTGGGGAGCCAGAACGACGATTCAAAGAGGACAAGCTCAGAATGCTCCGGGCGGTGCGATTTGCTGCTCGTTTTCATTATGCAATTGAAGCGCATACTTTTGGCGCGATCCGGAAGCTGGCTACGGAAATCCGGCAGGTTTCACAGGAGAGAATTCGAGATGAATTGAGCAAGATGCTTACGGAAGGCGCCGCGCGCCGCGCATTTGAGCTGCTGGACGAGTCCGGATTATTGCGCGAAGTTTTGCCTGAAATATCGCGGATGAAAGGCGTGGCCCAGCCGCCGCAGTTTCATCCAGAAGGGGATGTGTGGACGCACACGCTTCTGATGATAGAAAAACTGCCCCCACAGCCTCCCCGGACTCTTGCCTGGGGCGTTTTGTTGCACGATGTTGGCAAACCGCCTACGTACCGACCGCCTTCGGGACCCGGCGACCGGATACGATTTGACGAGCACGTGAAAGTGGGTATGTGCATCTCGGACGAGATTTGCCGGAGACTGCGCCTTTCAAACGAAGATACCGAGCAGATAATCGCTTTGGTAGAAAACCACATGCGCTTCAAAGACGTGCCAGGAATGCGGGATTCAACCCGCAAGCGCTTTGTGCGATTGCCGCATTTTGATCAGCACCTTGAGCTTCATCGGCTGGATTGTCTTTCGAGCCATGGAAACCTGGCGACTTATAACTTCGTGAGGAATTTTCTGGCGGAAACGCCGCCAGAAGCGGTGCGGCCTGCGCGCTTGGTCAGCGGAGAAGACCTCAAAAACCTGGGCTTTCGGCCCGGCCCGTTATTCAAGGACATTCTGACGACTGTCGAGGATGCGCAGCTGGAAGGCAAGGTCGCAACACCGGAGGAAGCTCTGGAACTCATCCGCTCGCGGTTCTTGCCGACCCGGAACAGTTAATGATTAATCGCTGGCGAGAGCTGTGCGGCCGGCGGTAATTGATTCAGCCAGCGCCCTGCGCGCCTGGGCCAGGCGGAAAGCCGTTAGGGGGCGACCCGAAAGAAGCGCGAATTCCGCCCTTCGCTTGGGGAATTCCCGGCGCTGGTCGTAGTGCAGGCCAATGCCATTCATTAGCTCAGCAGCAACTTTCGGATCGTCGCTTCGTTCGACACCCCAAAACCAAACTCTGTCTTCATCGCGCTGCAGGAGCTGTACTGCCTCTTCCAGCCGCTTCATGGCGGCGTCAAACGACGAGACAAGGAAGAATACAGGCAACGACCAATTCTTTGCTCCAAAACGCACTTGCATGCGAACCGCATACTTCCCGTTCTGATTGACTTCGATGCAGCAGCGGTACTCATTCCGCACAAGGGCTGTTTTCTGACTCATAAGTTCCTCGATTTCGACGAAAGCTCGGGTGGTTAATGCTTTGCTATCTAAGGCCAATATCGTCGCCATGGGCTGGTCTTGGTGCTCAGCTGGGAGGGGGAACCAAGAAGGTCCTAAAGCTCCGCCCCGCTGGCGACGGGAGCTCAAAAGCTGCAGAAGTACCATGCTAGAGGAGTGAAAGTCGCTCTGCAAGCGAAAAAATGGGAAGCCTTGCTGATCACTAAGACATTTATAAACAGCTACTTAGCCTGAACTTTGGTTCATTAGAAGTTTGAGGTTTGCCTCGTTGAAGCCGAGCTTGCCTTCCTGTTCATAGCGCTTTTGAAGAGCGTCGTGGAACGCTTCAAAGGCCGTGCTTTGCTTCTGTTCGAGGATCTGCTTCTCCAGGCTGTCTTTGGCCTTAGCAAAATCCGCTGGGCTTGCCTCTTGCTTTGATTTCACCTGATAGACAATCCAGTTACCATTGAGAAGAACTGGCTCGCCCGTCTGGCCTTGGTTCATGTTGAATGCAGCAGAGAACTCATTTGCGGGGCCGATATCGGCAACCTGACTCGTCCGCGTGATTGGATCTGTCGTTTTCGCTTCCAAGCCGAGGATTTTTGCAGCTTTATCCAATAATGTGCCAGCCTTCAGGTCTTTCGCGAGCTCGTCGGCCTTCTGCTGAGCTAAGGATTGAGCCTTCTCTTTCCGATAGTCTGCCAGGACGCGGTCGTGAACCTCCACAAGCGTCCCTTGGTGGCTCGGCACGATTTTGTCGACTGAGATAATCACGTAGCCACGGTTGATCGAGATAGGCTGGCTCAATTCACCCGGACGCAGAGAGAAAAGTGCTTCTTGAAGTGTCGTGGAGGAGCCAAGGTCGCCCACGGGATCAGTCACGCTAACCAGGGGTGTTTCGCCTGTTTGCAGATTGAACTGCTTGGCAATGCTGTCGATCGTCTGCTGGCCGGGTTGTCGCACAGCTGCGGTGAGTTTATCGGAAAGATCGCCTTCTTCGGAATTCAGTTTCTCTTGTGTGAGCGTATTGACGATCGAGGCTTTCACCTCATCCAAGCTCTTGGTATGCGCCACTTCTTTGTCTAGAACCTTTATGATGTCAAAGCTATACGGCGTTTGAACAACGTCAGAAATGCCGTCTTTTGGAAGGCTGAAAGCAGCCTTCTCGAACGATGGCGCCGTCTGGCCGGCCACGATCCAACCGATGTCTCCGCCTTTAGACTTGGTGTTTTGGTCCTCGGAGTATTTCTTCGCCAAGTCTCCGAAATCCGCGCCGTGCTTGGCTTGCTGATCGACCTTTTCCGCCTGCAGTTGCACCAGCGCGACTTCCGCATCGGTCTTGCCGAGCGTGTTGAAAACGATCTGGGCTGCATGGACTCGATTTTCAACCTTGTAATCATCCAAATGCTGCTGATAATAGGTCTGAACGTCGGCATCGCTGATCTTGATACTTTGTTTGAGTTGGTCGAGATCGAGAAGCGCGTATTTGGCGGAACGCTTTTCAGGTACTTGATATTGCACCTCGTTCTTTGCGAAATACGCGGCGAGTTCCGCATCCGTCGGTTTGATGGAATCCTGAAGGTCGGCCGGTTTTATCTCGGTGTAATCCAATTGGATCTTTTCGTTGGCATAACGATACTGCGCTTCGACTTCCTGCGGCGTGACGCTGATGCCATCCGTCACGAGAAACTTGAATTTATCGACCAGCACGGCCGTCCGAACATAATCTTCGAATTGCGGCACGGACATTCCAGTTCGTATCTCGACTTCCTGAGCATATCTCTCGGCGCCGATCCAGACGCCTCCCGGAAAGGCTGTGGGAAGCAACTCCTTGATCCTCTGCGTGATTTCGTCGGGAGTGACCTGGATACCAAGCCGTTGAGCTTCCATTTCCAAGAGGCGCTGAAAAATCATCTGGTCCAGCACCTGCCGCATATACAAGCCCTGCATCACTTGCGGAATATTCTGACCGCGAGTCTGCTGTTCAAACTCCTGCCGCACATCCGTGACACTGATGTCCTCACCGTCCACGGTTGCAACGGCAGTGGGACTCGTTGTGCTTGTACCTCCGATTCCTCCGATAGGAGCCAGCATCAGCACCATAGCGCCACATATCAGGACAAGAACGCCCCCAAGGAAAATTTTTACCGCAGTCTTGCTTTGGCTAAGGTTCTTTAGCAACGGTTTCTCCGCCTCACTGTTAAACTCTCAATTATAAGAGAGTGGCGAGCCTGACTCAACGTCAATAAGCCGGCTTCGCGGCGTTCAGCAGACCACAAGGAACCGGAGGTTAGAGGCTCGCTGGCTTCTCCGCTGAATGTGCCCTTGTTGGCTTGATTGCTATGATGCTGAAGTATGAGGCGAGCGCTGTTTGCGCGCTGATTCCGCCACGATTTCCATCTCTTTGAGGATGGCATCAGCTGCCTGAGCGGGATCTGGAGCCGCGGTAATTGGTCGGCCTACGACCAAGTAATCGGCACCAGCGCGTACAGCGCTCCCAGGAGTAGAGATCTGGGCCTGATCGTCGCGGCGGCTCCCTTTTGGAGAACCGTCCCTTTCGGCACGTCGGATCCCCGGAACCACAATTACCATTTTTCTCCCGAGCGTCTTTCGCAACCCCTCGACATGTGGTCCGGCGGCAACAATTCCATCCAAGCCAGCAATTTTGGCCATCCTAGCCAAGGCGGTCACCCTGCCGCGGATTGGACCCGTCAGGCCGATGCGAACGACCTCCGCCTCATCCAGGCTTGTTAGCACAGTCACGCCGAGCAGCATAGGGGGTTTTTTGATTGGCTTCAGCGCAGCCTTGGCGGCCTTCAGCATGGCCAATCCACCGGTGGTGTGAAGTGTCATCATACGAACGCCGGGCAGACTGGCTGCAGATTGAACGGCTCCCGCAACGGTATTCGGAATGTCACAGAATTTTAGGTCGAGAAATATGCCGGGAACGAGCTTTGCGATCTTCCGGATGCCGGCAGGGCCTTCGGCAGTGAAGAGCTGGCTACCGATTTTCACTAAACCAACCCGGCCACGGAGGCGGCGAATAAATTGAATGGAACGGCTTACGTCAGGGAAGTCCAGCGCTACGATTAATTTGCGGGATGCGTCGCTTTCGATGGAGGCACCTTGAGCAGTTCCACCCTTACTCGGGCAGTGCCGCGGCGTGCAAAGCCCAATTCTCGGGCAACCTGATACGAAACGTCAAGGTCTCTTCCCGGGACATAAGGGCCTCGATCATTGATGCGGACGATGGCACTCCGGCGGGTTCTCAGGTTCATGACCCGCACGACCGAACCCAGAGGTAGGGTCGGATGAGCCGCCGTCTGGCCGTACATGTCGTAGATTTCACCGTCAGCGGTCAGCTGTCCGTCAAAGTCGGCACCGTACCAACTGGACAGGCAGACAAAAGTGCGGATCGGTTTGGTCCCAAGCTTCGGATTGGGGGTAGCTAGTTCTGTTTGAAGTAGCGCTTGGTCTCCAAGTTGCGCAGGCGCAGCGCTCTCGATGCGGGCAGTTGAGCTGGCTGCTGCAAGCAGAATCACACCAACAGCAGCGGTGGCTATAACCGCTCGCGTCAGTTTAGCGTTTATCAGCAATTTCGCTAAGTCTTTCATAATCAGCGAATATTATAACTGGCTCACCAGGTCGACTCAATACATATCTTCCTCGAATTCCGATGCTACTTTACCGGATGGCCTTTGCTAAATTACTGATAGTAATGATATTTAACTCTGACATGTGATGTCGCAACCCGTCCACTACGCGGGTGCTGGCACGTGGATCAGTAAAATGTGCGGTTCCGACCTGAACTGCGATTGCTCCTGCGCGCAGATACTCGATTGCGTCGAGGCCGTTCTGGATTCCCCCTAAGCCGATTATGGGAATGGAAATGGCTCGGGAAGTATCATAGACAAGCTTCAGCGTGAGGGGTTTGATGGCGGGACCGGAAAGGCCGCCGGAAATTCTGCCAAGTCTTGATTGGGCGGTCCTTGGGTCCAGGCTCATCGCTGGATAGGTGTTGGCGACAGTCAGGGCGTCTGCGCCCGCCCGTTCCGCAGCGCGCGCTATTGCCTGGACATCAGCGTTGGGTGTGAGCTTGACCCAAAGGGACCGGGACGCTTTACTGCGCACCTCTGAGACGACCTCAGTAGCTCGATCCGGTGTGGAACCGAATTCCGCCCCGCCACAATCGACATTCGGGCAGGAAATGTTTAGTTCGTACGCGGCAATGCCTGCGGTGCTTTCGAGGACGTCAATGACTTCGCAATATTCAGCGATCGTATGCCCGAATACGTTGGCAATGATGTGCGTACGATACTTACGCAGCTCGGGCAGCTTCTCGGCTACAAAGGCTCGCACACCAATGTTCTGAAGGCCAACGGCGTTGAGCATCCCACCCGCTGTTTCGCAGAGCCTCGGAGCGGCAGCGCCCTCAATTGGCTTTGCCGATAGGCCCTTCACAACTATTCCGCCAAGGGCATTCAGGTCAACTAGGTGTGCAAACTCGATACCGTAGCCAAAAGTGCCGCTGGCGGCAATCACAGGGTTTGAAAAAAGGAGGGAACCTATACGGACGCTGAGGTCAACGTCCGTGGGCCGCCGGGCGCTAGCGGGCGAGCTCACAACTTGCAGTTTATCACGCGTCTCTTATGCACGGAGGATAGATTTCAAGAAAGAGGAGGGCAAATTCTCCCGGGCGGGTTGTGTTACGATAGGCGGCCCAATGCGCATCGTTGAAAAACGCCAGCTTATGTCTGCGGACGAGATTCGCCGAACGTTGGAGCGGCTGGCGCACGAGATCGTCGAAAAGACGGGAGGAGCTAAGGATCTCGCGCTGATCGGAGTGCGTCGACGTGGCATCCCGCTTGCCGGTCGTCTTGCGAAGTCGATTCGCGCATCATCAAAGGCGGAAGTGCCCGTAGGCACCCTGGACATTACGCTCTACCGAGACGACCTCTCAACCGTTGCACCACAGCCCGTGGTGCAATCGAGCGAGATTTCCTTTCCCGTGGATGATCGCGATCTTCTGCTGGTGGATGACGTACTTTACACCGGACGCACTGTGCGCGCCGCGATGAACGGGCTATTCGATTTGGGGCGCCCGCGCCGGATTCGTCTGTGTGTGCTTGTTGATCGCGGCCATCGCGAGCTGCCCATCGAGGCGAGCTTCATCGGTCGGGCTGTGGAGACCAGTGACAGTGAAATCATTGAGGTGCGCCTGAATGAAGTTGACCATGAGGAACGTGTGGTTGTGATGGACCGCGTGGAATAAATGATACGAGAATTCGCATCTCGCAGCCGAGGGAGATTGTGTCGCATCGTTTTCATCATTTGCTGGCCATTGAGCCGCTAAGTCGCGAGCAGATTACCTTCCTTCTTGACCAGGCGAAGCCTTTCCAAGAATTCCAGCGGTACCCGCTGAAGAAACTGGCCACTCTACGCGGCAAGACGATTTCGCTCAGTTTTTTTGAGAATTCCACGAGGACGCGAATCAGCTTCGCCACCGCGGCTTCACGACTTGGCGCAGATACGATGAATCTTCAGGCCGAATCGTCCAGCGTGAAAAAGGGTGAGTCGCTGATCGACACGGTGAGGACGCTCGAAGCGATGAGGCCCGACGCGATTGTCATGCGCCATAGCTCCTCCGGAGCCGCCGAATTCATTTCGCGCCGGGTGGATGTGCCAGTGATTAACGCCGGAGACGGGACGCATGAGCATCCGACACAGGGATTGCTCGATGCGCTCACGATTCGCGACCGGCTGGGCCGGCTCGATGGCTTGAGGGTTACCATAATTGGAGACATTCTGCACAGCCGCGTTGCGCGTTCCAACATCCATTTGCTGGCGAAATTTGGTGCGAAGGTGACGCTTTGCGGGCCGGCCATGTGGCTTCCGCGCGAATTGGACTGTCTTGCGCCGAATGTGGTGCGAGTTCCGGTTCTTGAAGAGGCCCTCGGCGACGCGCAGGTGGTGATGGCGCTGCGCATCCAACAGGAACGGCTGCACGAACCATCGCTGCCCGCAGATGAATACATTCTTCGTTACCAACTGACGCCGGCGCGATTGCGGCTCGCGCGTCCGGATGCGATCGTGCTGCATCCCGGGCCAATGATTCGGGGCTTAGAAATCGATCCTGCCGTCGCCGATAGCCCGCAATCGTGCATTCTGGAACAAGTCACCAACGGGCTCGCCGTGCGCATGGCGATTTTGTTCGAGCTGGTGGCGGGATCAACCGATCCGCAAGAACCCGGAAAGGATTCGATCCATGCTTCTCATTAAGAACGGCCGCGTTCTTGATCCATCGAGAGAAACGGACCAACTGCTCGATGTTCTTGTCGACAAAGGCAAGATCGCCAAAGTTGGGCAGGGGATCTCTGCGCCCGATGCCTTATTGCTCGATGCAAGCGGCTGCATCGTCGCGCCGGGGTTCATTGACTTGCATTGTCATCTGCGCGAACCGGGCGGCGAAATCTCTGAAACAATCGAATCGGGTACGCAATCCGCTGCACGGGGAGGGTTTACCGCTGTTTGCCCCATGCCCAACACGCAGCCGGTGAATGACAACGCTTCCGTAACGCGCGCCATCATGGAACGCGCTGCCGCAATTTCGCCGGTTCGTGTCTGGCCCATCGGGGCGGCATCGAAAGAAAGCAAAGGCGAACAACTGGCCGAAATCGCAGCGATGCAGCAAGCCGGCGCTGTAGCCGTGAGCGACGATGGAAGACCCATCGCCTCCTCGCGCCTTCTTCGTCAGGTGATGGAGTATTGCGTGCCGCTGAGGTTACCCGTGATTGACCATTGCGAAGATGCTTCTTTGGCAGCTGGGGCGGTCATGCGCGAGGGGTCACGCTCGATTCGTCTCGGGCTAAAGGGAATGCCGGCAGCCGCCGAATCGATTTGCGCGGGACGAGACGTGGAAGTTGCTTTGCTCAGTGGCGCGCGGCTGCACATTGCGCATCTTTCAACCCGCCGCTCGCTCGATCATGTCCGCAATGCAAAGCGACAGGGCCTCGCTGTCACGTGCGAAGTGACGCCACATCATTTCACGCTAACCGATGAAGATGTACAGTACGACGCGAATTTCAAAATGAATCCGCCGCTGGCTTCGCAAGACGATCGCGCGGCATTGCTGGAAGGGCTCGCCGACGGTACCGTGGACGCGATTGCGACGGATCACGCTCCGCATCATCCGGCAAGCAAAGACGTTGAATTCGACCGCGCGCCGTTTGGCGTTATTGGATTTGAAACGGCTATTGCTCTGGCACTCAATGAACTGGTCCATGCCAAACGCATTTCGTTAATGCGTATGGTGGAATTATTTACGACGGGGCCTGCCCGCGTGCTTGGAAAGAATGGAGAGGGCCCTTCGCTGGGGCAAGGCTCGCCGGCCGACATCACTATTTTCTCGGCAGAGTGGGAATGGACTTACCGTGCCGCTGAATCACCCAGCCGCTCGCGCAATTCGCCGTTTGACGGACGCAAATTCCGTGGTGGCCCTGTCGCCACGATTGTCGGTGGCAAAATCGTGTACCGTGCCTGACCTTAACGCCCCTGTTGCTGCAAATTGCTCCTGAGGAAGGCTAGGGACAATACCCAGGCGTGTTTCGCGGCGGCCTGATTGTAATTCGGACGAGTGTCGTTGAAAAAGGCATGGTCCGCGTCGGCAAATTCCATACTCGCAAATGTTTTGTGAGCATTTCGCAACGCGGTTCCTACAGATTCCCGCTGTTCGGGCCCAATGTGCTTGTCGCGGCCGCCCCAGAAGAGAAGAATCGGCGCGTGAGACTGCTCGACGCGATTCAACAGCCCCGGACCGCGTTCACTTTTCGCAATACTGCCGCCATAAAACGAAATTGCTGCCTGCAGTGGCAAAACCAAGTTTGCGAGAAACGATACGCGTCCGCCCATGCAGAATCCAATTGAGGCGATCCGTTGCGCCTCAATGGTGCTGAGACGCAGCAGCGCCTCGTGCGTAGTATGGATATCCGCTTCGAGCTTCGTGTCGGTGAGGGCCATCACGTGCGGCATAACGCTTTGAAAATCGGAGGAGTCCCCTTCAAAACCAGGCGGCGCGGTACGGTGGAAAAGCTCAGGGGCAATGGCTACGTATCTCTCGTTTGCAAGACGCTCGGTCACGTCGCGAATGTGTTTGTCCACTCCGAAAGCTTCCTGAAAAACGAGTATCCCAGGAAAATTTCCCGTGCCGGAAGGCTGGGCGAGATACGCGCGCATCTTCGTCCCATCGGCAACATTGAGCGTGATAAATTCTTTTTTTATTTCAGACATTAATCACCTCGCGGCTTATCCAGGATTAATCCACGCGGCCAAGGAAGGGCGACTTCGGGACACGTGCAAATGTAGGTTTCCAATTAGGAGAACTGACCCAACCTCTCGCATCAAATCTTTAACTTCAGTGGGCCGCTGGTTCAGCCGCGGGGTGCATTCCATGTTGAGGAATGTCATGGACGCCTCGTGCGGGCGGCTCCTGATGGAAACGGAAAAGCTGATTCAGCGGCCCCGGCCCTTTGCCGATCCCATAGCTTTTCTCGATGGCCTTAAAGACGTAAGCCTTCGCGAGAATAAGCGCTTCGCGAAGCTGCTGTCCGAGCGCCAACTGCGCTGCTACGGCGGACGCGAACGTGCATCCGGATCCGTGGGTGTTTTCGCTCCTTGCATGATCTCCGCCAAAAGGATTCAGCTCACCATTTTCGTAGAGCAAATCCAGCGGCTTTTCCAAGTGCCCGCCGGTGACAATTACTGCTTTTGCGCCGATCTCCGCCAGTTTTAGCGCCGCAGCTTTCATTCCCGCGAGGTCCTTCACTTCCAGGCCGGAGAGCAGCGCGGCTTCTCGCATATTTGGCGTGATGACCGTGGCGCGTTTCATCAACTCTTCCCGCAAGAATCTTATGCCCCCAGAATCGAGCAATTCGGCGTCGCCAGCTGACGGCGAAACTACCGGGTCGAGAACTACATGCGCAAATCGATTCTTATCCAGAAATTCTGCTACTGCCGCTGCGTTTGCCTTATTGCCCAGCATTCCAATTTTTACCGCCGCGATGTTCATATCCCCTGCGAGAGCATCGAGCTGCTCCCGCAAGACGGATGCAGACGTGGGATGAACGGTTTTGACTCCTTGCGTCGATTGCACGGTCAAAGCTGTGACTACAGCAATTCCGTAGCAATTGTGTGCCGCGAAAGTCTTGAGGTCGGCTGCGACTCCTGCTCCACAGGAGGGATCGAATCCCGCGATGCTGAGCAGAATCGGCGGGTGATTATTCGTATGGTTGGTGTGGTTGTTCGTTGACAATTCGCCGTGCCCTCCGCGCAAGGCACAATAGCCACCGCTCGCTGCTACGCGGCGCTTACTTCAGAATGTACGCGCCTTGCTCGGCATAGTGCAACTTGAATTTGGATTCTACAAAGTTTTTTGCGAAGCGGTAAAATCACCCTACAGATTCTGTCTGCCAAGCTTTTGTCGAGCAGAAGAGGCATCTCGTGTAAGTTTGGTTAAAAATGGTAGCGTAGAATTCGAAACACGGCCTTTTTGGATTCCATGGCTGAAAAACTACCCTCCATTGTGATTGTCGGCCGACCAAACGTCGGAAAATCGACGTTGTTCAATCGTTTGACCGGAAGCCGACGCTCGATTGTGACGGACGAGCCTGGCATCACGCGCGATCGCATCTACGGTGTGGCTGAATGGGAAGGCAAGCCGTTCGAAGTGGTCGATACGGGCGGAATCGTTCCGGAGGAGAAATCTGGTATTCCGGGCGAGATTTTGCGGCAGGCGCGCATCGCGATTGCGAACGCTACATTCGTTATTCTTGTGACTGACGCGCGCACGGGTCCGGTACCACTTGATTTGGAGCTGGCACAACTTCTGCGACGTACCGGCAAGGCCCTCCTGATTGCCGCCAATAAAGTTGATTCGCCAAAGCAAATGACGCTTGCGGTTCCCTTTTACGAATTGGCAGACAAAGTCTTCCCCATTTCTTCTGAACACGGGTTTGGAATCGATGATCTGCTCGATTTCATTACTGCCGATTTTCGGAAAGATGCGACCCAAGAGCAAACTGCGGAAATCAACATCGCCATTGTGGGCCGGCCTAACGTTGGGAAATCAACACTGTTGAATCGCATGGCGGGTGACGAACGCTCGATCGTTTCGCCTGAGCCGGGAACAACGCGAGATGCGGTAGATACGCTCATCGACCACAACGGGAGAACTTATCGTTTTCTGGATACCGCGGGTATTCGAAGGAAAGCAAAAACCAAGCTGGTTGCGGAAAAACTCAGTGTGGTGATGGCCCGCCGGCATCTGGAGCGGGCTGATGTGACGCTCTTGGTGATTGATGGCACATTAGGGGTGACTTCGCACGACGCGACCATTGCGAATTACACGCAACAATCGGGCAGCGCGTTGATTGTAGTGGTCAATAAATGGGACCTGGCGTTGAAGGCGGCCCAGGAGCGATCTGATCAGGAGAAGAAGGTAAAGCCAGCCCCGCGCGTAAATGCAATGAAGCTCATGTCCGATTATGAAAAGCTCATTCGAGAAAAACTGAAATTCATCGATTACACTCCGATCATTTTTCTTTCAGCACTTACAGGAGAGCGGACGGGTGGCCTCTTTTCGCTGATCGATCGCGTGATTGAAGCGCATCAGCGCCGAATTTCGACCGGGGAATTGAACCGATGGCTGTCGAGCGTAGATCTCGAGCGCGGAACTTCTCCGGCGGAAAGCAAAATCAAAATTTATTATGTGACGCAAGCTTCGATTGCGCCACCGACGTTTGTGTTATTCACGAACCAAAAGCGACGACTGCACTTCAGTTACGAACGGTTTTTGGAAAATCAACTTCGCAAGAAATTCGATTTTACGGGCACGCCAATTCGGTTCCAGCAACGCGTAAGGGAGCGAAGACGTCGTACTGGCTCTACCGTTCGAGAATCGGTGTGAATCGCCTGCCAATTTTGCCTACAATCGTGCGCTGCACATTCTCATGATAGAGGAGCCGCTCGTGCCGCCAATGAATACGGAAGAGAATCGAAAACCGGAGCTTAGCCGCCGAAGGTTTTTGGGATCGGCCGCAGTGGCTGGCATTGCTTCGATTGCGCCAATGCGAGCCGCACATTCTGCGAGAACAAGCGGTTCGACAGACATTCCACCTTTTGAGTTGGACGAAATCAGTGTCAGAGAACTTCAGGAGGGAATGGATTCGGGCAGATTCACTGCGCGGTCGGTTGCCCGGAAATACCTGGATCGAATTGCTGCCATCGACAAAGGTGGGCCCGGAGTCAATTCCGTCATAGAAATAAATTCCGATGCGCTTTCCATCGCTGATTCTCTGGATGAGGAACGCAGGAGCAAAGGTATTCGCGGCCCGCTGCATGGAATTCCGGTACTCATCAAAGACAACATCGGGACCGCGGATCACATGATGACAACAGCTGGATCGCTGGCGCTTTTCGGGTTCATGCCGACGAAAGACTCGGGCGTCGCTCAGCAGCTTCGAGCAGCGGGAGCCGTGATTCTGGGCAAGACGAATTTAAGCGAATGGGCGAATTTCAGGTCCGACCATTCCTCGAGTGGATGGAGCGGGCGTGGCGGCCAAACTCACAATCCATATGCGATTGATCGCAATCCCTGCGGATCGAGCTCCGGTTCGGGTGCTGCGGTTTCTGCGAATCTCGCGGCTGTGACCATTGGCACTGAGACAGATGGATCGATAGTGTGTCCGTCATCGGCGAACGGAGTGGTAGGGATCAAGCCGACAGTCGGGCTCGTCAGCCGGGCAGGAATTATTCCCATTTCGCATAGCCAGGACACGGCCGGTCCGATTTGCCGGACTGTAGCGGATGCAGCGGCGCTGCTCAGCGCGATTACGGGGGCAGATTCTGAAGATCCGGCAACAAAGGCTGCAGACAGAAAGGCGCACTCCGACTACACAAAATTCCTCGATCGTGCTGGATTGCGCGGCGCGCGCATTGGAGTCGTGCGCAAGCTTTTCTTCTTTGGCGAGAAGCTTGATCCAATAATGAAAAATGCGCTGGACGCAATGAAAAGTGAAGGCGCGACGCTTATTGATCCGGTGGAGATTGAAAGTCTCGGGAAGTTCGATGGCTCGGAGAATATTGTGCTCCAGTATGAGTTTAAAGCCGACATGCACAGTTATCTGGCGCAGTTTCCAAATGCTCCGGTGCATTCGCTGAAGGACATCATCGAATTCAACGAACAGCACCATGATCAGGAGCTTTTATACTTCGGCCAGGAAACGATGATTGCATCGGAAAAAAGAGGGCTGCTCACCGACAAAGCGTATCTGGACGCGCTCGCGAAGGATGATCTGCTTGCGCGCAAGGAAGGCATTGACGCGGTAATGGACAAATACAAACTCGACGCGCTGGTTGCGCCGACGGGAGGGCCAGCGTGGGTCACGGACCTGGTGAATGGCGATCATGATACCGGCGGCAGCTCATCGCTCGCCGCCGTTGCGGGCTATCCAAATATCAATGTTCCTGCCGGATTTGTTTTCGGATTGCCGGTGGGCATTTCATTTTTTGGACGGGCATGGAGCGAGCCGGTTTTAATTAAGATTGCCTACGCATTTGAACAGGCAACGAAGATTCGTAAGCCGCCGCGGTTCCTCAGCACCGTTGATCTCAAGGCGGAAGCCTGAAAATCTCAGCGTAATTTTTTCCAGGAAAGCTGGTCACCCGTGAATAAGGTGATTTGAGAAGGGGCTCGGCTATTGTGATTGAATTCCATCTCGGCATATTTGCCACGGAACAAGCGTTGAATTCGAAGCGTTTTGAGCGCGCCAGCGAGTTGAGTCTTTGGAATATCTCCAAGTACTGATTCCACTGTGGAGCCGACCGGGAAATATTCCACTTTTCCATTCACGATCACGTTCATGTCTACGCTCATCGAAACGGTGCCATCGAGGGAGGCGCACTCAACACCCAAGGAGACGAGTTGTTCACATGGAATTTCAGGATTCTTCGAGACTGCTGCCGTTGCTTGTGTTAGCTCTTGGGGCGTTTGTGCCCCAATCAGCAGGGCGGCACGCCGTTGGCGGTTCGGAACAAATAGCGTGAATAGAAAGAGTCGTAGTGCGCGAGTGGCACGGAAGTCCTGTGCAAGACGAGTGTCCTGAAACTGCTGATCCGATTTCGATTGCAGTCCTGGGGAATTCTCAATGCCGCTTAGTTTCAAGGCTAACTCGTTCCCTTGTTTATCCACGATCCGGTAGTAGACGGTCCGTTCTCCCAGGTAATTGGCAACTGTTTCCGCACCACCCGGAGCATCGCGAAACATGGACCGATTGATATGGAGGCGCATTCCAGAAGTGAGATTTACAAACCCACCGCTGCCGAAAGAATATTTGAAAAAAAGTGCATCACTGACGAGGACGGGGACGCTTTCAGAGATGCGATTCAGCACCACAAAATAGGCAGTTGGCCCAAAACAGCGCCTCTCCTCCAGTTCATACAGCCGGTCAAGGAAGTTTCCCCAGTCGGACCGCATGGTCGAGAAGAGATCACTATTCTCCCAAGCTGCTGGCAGCGGCACTTCCGCGATCCAGTTCCCGGACTTGTCAGGGTAAAAGGAAAACCAGCGGCCATGAATAGAGCAGCCGTCGGGTATTTGAGAAGATTCGTCTCCGACCGGTTTTCCGAGCGAGGTCTTCTCGCTTACCGTCTTCGTCGAGATCTCAGCAGAGCTCGGAGGTAATAGAAAACTGGCACCATCTCTTTCGACCAACTGATAGCTTCCGTATGGAACATGGCGAACGGCGCATCCTGAGCAGATGCCGAGAAGCAAGAAAGTAAGAATTCCGGCTACTTCAAAGCAGGTATGGGCCTCGCGTCGAAATTCCGTGGATTTACGGCGCAGCTTCAAAAGTGCACCCTAGCTAAGATAGTTCGACACCGACGTGGGAAAATTGTTCCTCGTGAAGATGAGATTGACACTGCGAGGAATGGGTTTACGATAGCGGGAGAAAGCGAAAATAGGATGGCCTCGGCGGCACAACACGCTTCCGCAATACCCGAAAAGAATTTATTTCGCATTGGCGAAGTGAGCCGATTGACGGGGACGAAGGCCTTCGTTCTGCGATACTGGGAGACGGAATTTCCGACGCTCGAGCCGGTGAAGAGCGACAGCGGACACCGAATGTACCGAAGGCAAGACATCGAGACAGTCTTTGAAATCAAGCGCCTACTCTATGAGGAAGGCTTCACGATCGCGGGCGCGCGCCGCCATCTCGCCGAACAGAGCGGAACGGCAGACGCCCTTAGCGAGTCAGCTTCCGCAGCGCAGCCGCCGGCGCGCGAACGAGAACACGGCCTGACGCGGAGCCAGCGAAAATGCCTGCTTGATCTTCGCGAAGAGCTGCTCGCTGTCTTGACCCTCCTTGAAGGCCAGTGATACGCTGAATTCGCTTGCGGTCGGGACGTGGCGCAGCCTGGTAGCGCGCACGCTTGGGGTGCGTGAGGTCGCTGGTTCGAATCCAGTCGTCCCGACCATTTTTTGCTGCCGCATCTGCGGAAACCAGCTCCGCAGTCCCGTGGACCAACTCCTATGCCAAATATTCTGATAACGAATGACGACGGCATCCTCGCCCCCGGCCTGCGCGCGCTGACCAAAGCGCTCGAGGGCATGGGGACAATCAGCATCGTCGCCCCCTCGCAGGAGCGCAGCGCGTCGGCACAGTCGCTCACTCTTCGCCAGCCGATTTTCTGCGAGCAGGTTGGGGAACGGGAGTGGTCTGTTGAGGGTACGCCTGCTGACGCCATGATTCTCGCGTTTCACACTTTGTTGCCGGAGCGTCCGGACTTACTGGTTTCTGGAATCAATCGCGGCAGCAACCTCGGGGAAAATGTCTATTACTCCGGAACCATTGGCGCAGCGATGGAAGGCGCGATCAACCGCGTGCCATCGATTGCCATCTCGATTGCGTCACGCGCTAAGGATGTGGATTTCTCTCCCGCGGCGAAATTCATTCAGCGACTGGTGCCAGTAGTGCTCCGCCAAGGCTTGCCGCTGGGTGTTCTGTTGAATGTGAATGTTCCCTGTCGGTGGAATGGGGGAGTACGGTTCACGCGCCAGTCGCCCAAGATTACTCGAAATGTGCTGCAGAAGGGCGAAGATCCGCGCGGCCGCACTTATTACTGGCTAAACGAGCAGAGAATTACGGAAGACATCGCAGCGGATACGGATCATGCAGCGATTCTTGCAGGAGATATATCTGTAACGCCTTTAGTGATCGACCACACCGACGTACCTTCGCTGAATCACCTGTCCCACTGGAAGCAGTTGATCGAGCAGCAATAAAAGCTATTACCGAGTTGATGGAATCAAGCGGCGGCACATCGCAGGATCCGCGGCCATATCAATTGCAGTCCAGGCCATCGCAAGCGCGCCATCCACGACGGCTTTGTCAGCTTCCTCTGTAACGCAATGCGCGGTGAACTCAGGCTGGTGATTCGCAGCGGGAAGCGAATTGATTCCGATCATGGGGTGAATGGACGGGATGGCATAGGAGATATTCCCCATGTCTGTGGAAGCAGCAAGTCGGGACATGATAGGGCCGAGTTCCGGAAATTTCCGGCCGATTACCTCGGCGTTGCGTTTGTAGACTTGGCTGATCTCGTGATCGTAGCGAACATCCGCATAAGGTTTGTCGCCGCCGCGGATTTCAAGTTTGCAGCCTGTTGCCAGCGCTCCAGCCTCAAAGCAGCGGTAGACTTTCGCGCGTACTTCTTCGAGTTCAGCAAGATTTTCTCCGCGCACGAGATAACGCGCTGATGTGTGTGCCGGAACGACGTTGGGCGCATCGCCCCCATGCGTGGTGATGCCGTGCACGCGATCCGTTTGGCGAAGGTGCTGGCGAAGAAGGCCAATCGATGTTTGTGCGACGGTCAATGCGTCCGCGGCGTTGATACCCATTTCCGGAAACGCAGAAGCATGTGCTTCCTTGCCCGTATAGTGAACATCAAACATGGAAGCGGCGATGAGATGTGCTTCGAGGATTTCGACGGGGGCTGGATGAACCATCATTGCGGCGTGAACGCCAGAAAAAGCGCCGCGCTCGAGAAGAACAATTTTGCCGCTCGCATTACCCACCTCTTCCGCCGGAGTGCCAATCACGCTGACAGTCAATCCAACGTCATCGGCAACTCGCGCGGCCGCGATTCCCGCGCCAACGGCCATAGCCGCGATCATGTTGTGACCACAGGCGTGGCCGATTTCCGGCAAGGAGTCATATTCGGCACAGATGGCGATGTGAAGAGGGCCGCTGCCAGCTTTAGCGACAAAAGCCGTCGGCAAATCACAGATGCCGCGGCTCACATTGAATCCTGCTTCGCTTAATTCCTCGGAAAGCCAAGCGCAGGCTTTCTCTTCCTCAAAACCCAATTCGGGATTGGCGTGCACGCGGTGGCTGAGAGCAAGGATTTTAGTCTGCGCGGAGCGAAGGCGTTCCTGCGCGGCTGATTTTGCGGTCGTTCCTTGCATGTTATCTCCTATTTAACCTGCGTGAGTCGCCTGCTCAAAGGTTTGCGCTTGACCTGACTCGTAGCGCTCCAACTCCGCAGCCAGATCGGCGTAGAGCAGGCGGTGAAAAAGATGTTCACCGGCTTCACGCCGTACAGATAATCGCCCCGCCTGGTACGCGCGCGAATGCAGGCCGCACTGCACAGCTTCGCAGATAGCAACGTCCTCTTCCTGGACGCGATGGCTTACGGAGACGCTCTGACGATTGTGCTCGTGAGCGGATTCGCTGACGTCACCAAAATAAAAATCGAAAATTACGCGACAGCTATCGATCGAAAGCGGTAAGACGAGATTCGTGTCCAGATAACCTTCGTACCAATTCAACATAAAGTTGGGGTATTGCCAAAAATAATAGGCGCGGTCGCCGTGGCGGGTTGCGACAGCGTCCGTGTCCGCTCCGGGAGTTGTCGTTTTGACGGGACTCGATTGCAGCGAAAACCGGTCTGCATTTTCGATGGTGTAATTCGCATATTCAAGGACGCTGTTGAGTCCTTTGTGAAGATGCGGGACGTGATAGCCTCCGTCAAGATAGTTGTCTACGTAGACTTTCCAATTGCAGTTGAGGTCATACGTGCGGCGCTCGAAGAAGTGCAAAGAATTCAGCCGCAGTGGAGCGATACGTTCAACGAGGCTGGCAAGAAAATGGGGAAGCGATTCAAGTTGAGTGTTCAGATTTACAAATATGAAATTCTCCCAAGTTTCGACTCGGATGGGAACGAGCCCGTTCTTAGCGCGATCGAAGTCGCAGACGCCGTCAAAATCCGGCGTTCCTTTGAGCGCCCCATCGATACCGTAGGTCCAGCCGTGATAGGGACAGCGGAAATTGGCGGCTTGGCCGGAGGGTTCAGTGACAACCGCTGCAGCGTGATGGCGGCAAACGTTATAGAAGGCGCGAAGCACGCCATCGGCACCGCGCGCGATGAGCAGAGGCTCGCCGAGAAGATCCGCGGTGAAGAATTCGCCGCAACGGAAGACTTGGTCGGCGCGCCCGACCACCTGCCAATTCCGATGGAAAATCGAGCGTTTTTCGAGCGTAGCAATGCGCTCGTCCGTGTACCAGAAGGCAGGAATTGTGTAAGCCTGCGCCAGCGGGGCATGAGCATTGTAGGCATGAACGATTTCTCTGAGAGATTCCATTCTCTGCTCCCTGACCCTTTGAAGGGATTTTTGCAGCATAATTATGTCCCCAATTCGCAAAGTTGGGAAGACTCTGGTAATTTCTGTCCGCAGACTGTGTGGCCATTTTTCTAGCGTGTAATATGAGCCAAGGTGCGAGAGTGGTGCGGAAACATTCCCGTGAGAATACAATCAAGGAGGAATGCCTGTTCTGTGCGATTCAAGGAGATAATACAAGCTGTTTCCGCGTGTTCAAAAACGATGATGTTTTTGTATTTCTTGATCATCGGCCGCTGTTTCCGGGCCACTGTCTGCTGATCACAAAAGCTCACATCGCAACTCTTGCTGAACTGCCGCTGCCATTGCTGCACGGAATTGCTGAAAACATGCGGATGATTGCGATAGCAGTTCAGAGAGCAATGAAAGCGGAAGGAACGTTTATCGCGATCAATAACATTGTGAGCCAGAGCGTGCCGCATTTTCATGTGCATATCGTTCCACGGAGGAAAGGAGACGGACTGCGAGGATTTTTTTGGCCGCGGATGAAGTATAAAAGCGATGAAGAAGCCGCGGCCATTGCGGATTTGATTCGAAAAGAAATTGCTCGGACGCAATCTGGTTGGGAGGGTGTTCAGTGAAAATCGTGTGAGATGGTCTCGGCTTTTGTGATTTTCAGCGAATAAATCGCTGATGCAATTTGACCCAAAGCCTCGCCGACGACTGTATCTGCAGCATTCGGATCACTGAGAGAAAGCGGAACACGGTTGACATAGAGGGCGAATGCGAGATGCCGACCGTCCGCAGTGATCATGTATCCTGCCAAGCCCTTTCCGGTGAGCATCAGGTCTTTATTCAACGCGTCATATGCGCCGAAAGTGCCGGTCTTGGCCATCACGTGGCCTGCTGCCGGCGAGTTCACTTCAATTCTCCACAGTGTTCCATCACGGCCAAGAACCGGCAGTGCTTTTTCGAACAGTGAAAAATCTTTTTGCCGCGACATGAATGCAAGATAATGCGCCACAAAATCCGGCGTGAAAAATGCGGATTGTGCACCGCCTGCACCATCGGCTTGAGAAGCGCCGCTCAAATCGAGGCCGGCTTTGGCCAGGAAATCATGCTCGAGATTGAACCCCGCCTGGTCGATGTCTTTTGCGGCATGACCAAGCACCGCACCGAGGATGTAAGGAGTCATCGAAGCGTGCAAATTCTGGCTGACTTTGAGAGTCACTTTGACTTCTTCCGAAAATGGCAGCGACACATGTTCGGCGGCGATGTTTTCGGCTGTATAGAAGGCGGACAGAGCCTTGAAATCGGCGGGCGCGTTGGGATCTGGGATGTTTGCAGCCACGCCATCTTGACGCAGTGCCTCGATAAACGTGACCTGGGCAAAACGGCTTGGTTGCGGGACCGCGTATTTGTACAAAATCGGCGGTTCGCCGAGAGGGAACGTTCCGGTCAATGTCACATAATGGGAACCATCCGCGTTCACGGTATCCGTGGTACCCACATTGACATCCGGCTTGGATCCCGTCGGGCCTGTAGTGATCTGATTGTCGAAGGTTACGTAAGAGGTGAATGGGGAAATGTTTATTTTGACTGGAGCGCCTTGAGCGTCGCCTGCGGAGACTGTCAAATCAATGATGTTATCATTCACGCAGATTGGAGAGATGACGACATCGGTTCCCAGTTCACGATCTCCTTCAGGAAAGAGCGTTGCATCCACCAGAATGCGGCCGATGACCCTTTTAATTCCATGGGAAGCAACCTGCGAGGCGAGCTGCCGGATGACAAACAGCGGATCGCCGGGGACGGCCTTCGTATCAGGGCTCCCATCGTAAGCGTGGTCTTCGTTTTCAAACGCCAGCGTCCTGTCTGGCCGAATGCGTCCGGAGAGATCTGGATCTCCGCTCGCAACAAGAATGAGATCTCCGTTTAGGGTTCCGTCGGAATCGATTGGGCCTGTCCGATAGACTTTGGTGTGAAACCGATAATCCGCTCCGAGCAATTCCAGTGCGGTTCCTTCAGTAAAAAGCTTTGTAGTCGATGCAGGAGTGAAAAATTGCTGTGCGTTCAGCGCATAAACAACCTTGTTTTGATCCAGCGAATAGACTTCGATACCAAAACTCGAATGACGGAACTCAGGCCGGCTTGTGATCTGGCTGATTTTGGCGTCAAGAGAATCGCCCTGAGCGGCTGTAATCGACGGACACGCAAAGAACGCGAGGAGAGCAAAAATCCAGATCACGCACTGCACAACGCTTCGGTTACTTCTTCTCATCACGGGTAAGCCGCCTCTCTTTGAAGCGTGGAGCTCACTGCCGTGGAATCAGCAGTCTTCATGCGAATGCCGCTGGGCTGCGAGTTTTCGACATGCGCAGATTTCTTGTGCGCCGAGGCTTTCTGCAACTGTTCAACGTGATGTTCAAAATCGGATAGTGCCGCCAGTCTTTGTAATCGAAGTGCCACCATTCAAATTCGTAGACCGTAAAGCCCTCTGATTCCATGGCGTGCCGCAAAATGTCGCGATGCCAGTGTTCGATGGATGTTCCGCCCGGATAAAATGGGTAGGAACGCTCAGACATTTCGTCATATACACCGGTCATTGAGACGGGCTTGCCGGTTTTCAAATCGTAAAGAGACATATCCACTGCACAGCCGCGATTGTGACGCGATCCATCCTTTGGGTCTGCCACGAAAATCTTTTTGTCGTCCGGTGTCGCATCCCAGAAGATTTTCGTGACATACCAAGGGCGATAGGCGTCATGGATTAGCAATCCATAGCCCAGCGCTTTCAGTTTGCGGTCGGCGCGAAGCAGTGCTTCCGCTGCAGGACGCTGCAAGTAGGCTTTTGCCTCCGAGTAAACTGGCTCGCCTAGAAAATCGTTAGTGCTCGCATACCGGATATCGAAGTGAATGGATGGGTCCAGGGTGGAGAGGTCGACTAAGTCCGGCTGACGAAAATCTCCTGATTCATGAGGGGGTTGGGCGGCGAGCGCTTCTTTGCGAAGCTCGTCGAGCGATTTTTGCGGATGCACGTGAAACACTCCGCCGGCGATGGGGCCAAGCGGCCTGCGCTTAAAGATCACGCCACTGACCTGTACTTGCGTCGCATTTCCATTGGCATCGCGCGTAAAGATGGCGCGTTCGCCGTCATAAAGACCGCTAGGGGGGAAATCAAATACACTCGTCGAAGATTCATGCAGCGGGGCGTACTCGAACCACTCAATAAGCGCAGTCAGTTCGCCATCGCGCTCGAAGATGTAGAGCGTGTCGTAATCCCAGCCATATTCTCCAATAAGCCCTTTCCAATGCTGCGGGATTGGCGCGGGGACATCTTGTTTGACGCGGAGGAGAACTTTGTCTCCGATGCGAATGCCGTCAGTGACGGGCATGGTTCTTAATCCATAGGCCAGTCGGCCATCGGCGATGAGCGAATCTCCTGCTTGACGAAGACGGAGTTGAAAGCCATCTCCAACAGGACGGAGATAAAGTTGATCTTCCTGTCCAACTATATCCACCGCTGAATCCCCCTGGCCATAGCGGCCCTCGAGTTGGTGTATGCGTTCGAGCGGAATCGGCGACGTTTCCTCAATCTTTGGCAGAGAGCCTCCTTCTTTAGCAGCGAGCATGAGACGGAGGGCAACTTCGGCAACATGATTTGTCACCGCGTTCGCACCGTCCATGGTGGTAACGGTGACCACGCCTAATTTGTCGTCCGGCAATCCCGAAAGCTGCGTCGCGAAACCATAGATTGCGCCGGCGTGTTCGACCTCACGATGCCCGTCGAGAGTGGTCAGATGAAAGCCGAGGCCGTACGGTGAACTTTGTCCCGGCTTCGCGAATTGTGGCGTCCACATTTCCTCGAGCGTTTCGCTTTTAACTACTTGGCCATTTGTGCCGCGGCCGCCATTGAAAAGCACACTCAGAAACTTGCCAAGATCAACCACTGTGGAATACATGCAGCCTGCTGGAGCCATTCCGAGCTGAAATGTCGGGGCGAGAAACAGCTTTCCGTCGTACGACCACATGTAAGCCTTCGCCAGATGCGCGATGAGCTTCGGCTCGGGCTCGAAGGCGCTATCCTGCAGATCCATGGGCTGCAGCACGGCCTGCTTCAGGTATTGCGCGAAAGGCTCTCTGCTATGCTTTTCGAGAACGTAGCCAACCACCGCGACGCCGGCGTTCGAATACTTTGTATGCGTCTCGGGCGGATAGATGAGCGTAGTTTCATTCAGACTGTGCACCATCGCTGCGAGAGAAAGATTCGACGGATCGAAATAGTTTCCGACCGGCGGCTCGCGAAGTAATCCAGCGCGATGAGACATCAGTTGGCGCAGCGTAATTGGTGTGTGAAATGGGTTTCGCGGGTGAAAATCGTGCAGATAGGTCTGAATCGGAGCATCTAAGTCGAGCTGGCCGCGCTCAACCAGTTGCATGACTCCTATATCGGTAAAGAGCTTCGAGACGGACCCGATGCGATAGACAGTGTTCGCGGTGGCGGGAACCTTGTTGTCCGGATCGGCGTAGCCGAATCCTTGTGCCCAGACGACATGCTGATTGTCGACGAGAGCAATCGAGAATGCGGGTAGCTTTTTATCTTGCATCTCGTCTTGAATGAATTTCGAGAGCGTATCTGCGATGGGTGCGTAGGAGCCTTGAGCGGCAACGTTCTGAGCCGGAGCTTTTGTTGCCGAAACGGAATCGATAATCAAACCGCCCAACAGAATCAGCAATGTTGCTGGTACTACGCTTCGGAACAATCTCGATGTTCGCATGGTCCTGTGTCGAGGGTTTGAAAGCTCGCACTGTAGTGAGGACGTCCAGATGATGTCAAGGGCATTTGGAAGGTGTTCAGGTTTCGGCGGCCAAACGAAACATTTGGTTCATCAACAAGGGTGGGCAACTGTCGATAAATGACTATTCTGGCGCGGTCTTGGGAGCGGCATTCGCGCGCTTGGATTTGAGGCGCGTGACAAATAGGGCATAGAGTGGAAGTCCGCTCAGGACCAATACCGCGCCAAACAGGGCATGAACAGGAGAAGATAAAACGGCGCTCACAATTATTCCGAGCGCCGCAATCGTGAACAGCGCGGGCAACCAGGGATAACCCGGCACTCGAAATGGCCGGTCAAGCTCGGGTCGGCGAACCCTCAGCACGATAACTCCTGCAACCGCCAGTCCGTAGAAAATCCATCCCACGAAGACGACGTAAGTGAACAGTTCTTGGAAAGAGCCGAGCAACGTCAAACCGGCCGCCCACAAACCTTGGACGATGATTGCGAACATTGGGGCGCGAAACCGCGCGCTGATTTTGCCGAAGATTGGGAAGAACAGACCCTCTTCGGCCATCGCGTAATACACGCGCGGGCCAGACAAGATCATTCCGTTCGTCGCACCGACAATCGATACAAGAATCAGCAGCGAAATGAAAGCAGTTGCGGCCGTATTCCCTGTTGCAAGTTGAATTGCGGCTGCGGCCACGCGTTGAGTGTGCGCTACTTGCGTATTTGTGAGCACAGAATAGTACGCCACGTTTGCGAGCAGGTAAGTCGCGGCAACAATCAAAGTGCCGTAAAAGAGACCTCGCGGCAGATCACGCTGCGAATGCTTGATCTCGCCCGTCATAAAAGACAACACATGCCAGCCTTCATAGGCCCACAATACCGCGATGAGTGCGATTCCGAATGACCTCGGCGCGAAGCTGAAACCATTTGGTGGCCAAACGCTCGACTTCAGCGAATGAAGATGGCCACCATAGAAAAGCAACCCCAGCATGACTGCCAACCCGAGATATTTCGCGATCGTCAGCAGGTTGTGTACGTTCTTTCCAGACCTGAGTCCCAAACAATTGACGCCAGTCAGCACTAAAACGCAAAGGACGCCGACCATTTTCTGTTGAGCTCCGGTCAGCGGAACGATTTGCGCCACGTAGATGCGAAACGCTACAGCAAGGGTTGCGATGCTTCCAGAATGAATTAACGCAAGAAGCGCCCAACCATACAAAAATCCAACGCTTTTGCCGTAGGCCTGCCGGAGGTAGACGTAGATGCCGCCTGCCTTCGGAAAAGCTGCGCCAAGCTCTCCCAGCGCCAGCGCACCGAAGAGACTGAGTAATCCTCCGGTGATCCAAACAAGAATTACGGCCGAAAATGACCTGAGCTGGCCGGCGATGTTTCCGGGGACAAGA
This sequence comes from Candidatus Acidiferrales bacterium, assembly GCA_030037335.1. Classification (GTDB taxonomy): domain Bacteria; phylum Acidobacteriota; class Terriglobia; order Acidiferrales; family UBA7541; genus DAHUXN01. Next base: position 32,753 of record JASHRN010000162.1, read on the forward strand.
AAAATTCCAGAGCCAATAATCGTTCCGGCCACGATGGCAATCGCATCGCGGAGCCGTAGCTCGCGAAGGAGTCCTGACGCGCCCGCTCGATCTTCAGTCGGTGACATTCGCGATCACGTTGTAACTGGTTCGAATGCAATCCTCTTCCACGCCGAAAGGGTTTGTGTATGATGCGTGTTCGCACAGAAAGCACATGGGAGCAATCGTTTGTACCGCATTGTAGCCGTGCGACACAGTTTCGCAACACATTTTCGGAGACCCTATTCGCAGGAGGTTTGCATGACTCGAACCGCTTTTGAAAGCGTGAATTTGGTATCTCTCTGCCGCGTCTCTCTGGTCAGATTCCTTGGCCTTCTTTTGCCGCTGATTGCTTGCTTGACTCTTTCACCAATGGCGAGGAGTCAGACCAATTCAACTGCTGACATTTCCGGATCCTGGAGTGGAGTCTTGGGTTCCAGTCAAAATCAACTTCATCTGGTGATTACATTTACGAAGCTAACTAATGGCGAATATTCGGGACAGGTGAACAGTGTGGATCAGGGTGCTGTCCTGCCCATGAGTTCGGTGAATCTGGAAGCGCAAAGAGTCCATTTTGAAATTACGCAGATTGGCGGCGTGTATGACGGCACTTTGAGCAGCGATCAAAAACAGATAACTGGAACGTGGACTCAGACAAACGTTCCTCCTCAGCCGCTCAATCTATCTCGTTCCGAAGCGGGCGCATCCACGAAAGTGAGTCAATCGCGCGCCGCTCCGGGACCTAAGGAAAAGCCCATAACTCTTCCACTCGACGTGAGCGTGCCGATCGCCCCGACCGCTTTCAAAGCCGATAGTAAGATGCACCTCGTTTACGAGCTGCACATCGTGAACATGAGCCCTTGGGATTGCTTGCTGACTGAAATTGATGTTCTGGATGCCAAGTCTTCCAGTTCGCTCGCGTCTTATTCCGGTGCTGCTCTTGAAGAGATGCTCGAGCGTCCGGGAGTTTCCACTTTACCAAAATCAAAAATAGAACCTGGCACAAACGCTGTTGTTTTTCTATGGGTAACAGTCGATCGCAAAGAAGACGTCCCTGCTGCGTTGCGGCATCGCATCAGCGTGCAGCTCGGTGATTATCCCGAGACTTTGAGTCTTGAAACCGATTCGCTACCAGTTCGCACCGGTCCAATAGTCATCAGCCCGCCGCTTCGCGGCGATCATTGGCTCGCTGCGAACGGGCCTTCGAACACTTCCGGTCATCGTCGTGCCTTGATTCCCATCAATGGCCGCGCAGTCATTTCGCAGCGGTTCGCGATTGATTGGGTCAAGCTGGGTGATGACGGCAGCACTTATCACGGCGACAAGCTCGATAACAAAAATTACTATGCTTTTGGCTCTGAAGCGCTGGCCGTTGCCGATGGCGTCGTGACCGAAGTGAAAGACGGAATCCCTCTGAATGTTCCCGGCCTGAACTCGCGCGCCGTGCCGATCAATCTGGAAACGATCGCAGGTAATCACGTGATCATCGATATCGGCAATGGAAATTATGCGATGTATGCGCATCTGCAGCCCGGATCGATCCGCGTAAGAGTGAGCGATCGGGTGCGCCGTGGGCAAGTGCTCGGTCTGGTAGGCAACACCGGAAATTCCACAGAACCTCATCTTCATTTTCAGATATCGAATGCGAGTTCGCCTCTTGGCTCGGAAGGATTGCCTTATCTGTTTCCGTCATTTGAGGTAGAGGGAAAAGGCTGGCAGTGGAAGCCTTCGGACGCAAAAAGCGCCCCAGAAAGGCACGTGATGGAAATTCCGACGGAGGATGAGGTCGTTAGTTTTCCACCTCATTGATCTGCAGCACGAGGATTCACACGCCGTTAGGTGAGAGAGTGAAGTAAAAAGTGGCGCCCTTCTCCACGGCGCCTTCGGCCCATACTTTTCCGCCATGGCGCAACACAATGCGCTGTACCGTTGCCAGTCCAATTCCCGTACCTGGGAATTCGGCCACGCCATGAAGCCGCTGAAAAGCTCCAAACAGGCGGCCTGAATATTCGGCATCAAAACCTGCGCCATCGTCCCTGACGAAATAAGCCATGCCGCCGTTGTGCTGCTCCTGTCCAAACTCGATCCTCGCTCGCTCGTGCTTTGAAGTGTACTTCCACGCATTGCCCAGCAGATTGTCCAGGACGATTTGCAGCAAGCGCGTATCTCCGAACGTCTGCATACCATCTTTGATCGACCATTCGACTTGCCGCTGCTCGTCTCTTTTCTTGAATTCGGATACGATTGAACCAGCCATGGCCGAAAG
>JASHRN010000021.1 GCA_030037335.1 Candidatus Acidiferrales bacterium
ATTTGCAGCAAAAAATGACCAATCTAGTCGCTGAATCGGGCGCGCTTTTTGGCACGCGTCATTATCGCGACTATCATTTCCTCCTCACCCTGAGCGATCACGTTGCCCATTTTGGCCTCGAACATCATGAATCCGACGACAGCCGCTTGCCCGAACGCGCGTTGCTCGGACCAAATGCTGGCATGATGCTCGGCGGGCTCCTCTCCCATGAATTCATGCATTCGTGGAACGGCAAATTCCGCCGCCCAGCGGATTTGAGCTCGCCTTACTACGAAGCTCCTATGAAAGATGACTTGCTGTGGGTTTATGAAGGGTTGACCGATTACCTCGGGCCGTTGCTCGCGGCGCGCAGCGGCTTGTGGACGCCCGAGCAATACCATGAATATCTGGCAAGCATCGCCGCAGATCTTGGTCCAGGAAGGCCCGGCCGTACGTGGCGCGATTTGCAGGATACGGCTTCGGCGGTTATCGGTCTCGGATTCGCGCGTGGCTGGTTAAATTGGCGGCGCAGTACGGATTATTATCCGGAGGGCGACTTGCTCTGGCTCGAAGTTGCCACCATCATTCATCAGCAGACCAACGGTCAGAAATCCATCGACGATTTCTGCCATCTGTTCCACGGCGGACCAAATAATGGACCAGAGCTAAAGACCTATACATTTGACGACGTGGTGAACGCACTCAATCAGATTGCGCCATATGACTGGGCGAAGTTTTTCCATGAGCGTCTAACTTCGCTTTCGCCGGAAGCACCCGTCGGCGGAATCGAAAACGCGGGCTGGGAAGTTGTTTTTAACAGCAAACCGCCTCTGCCCGGTTTGCGCGGCGGCAATCCGGGTCAAACGTACTCGATTGGGCTGGAACTGGGCCGCGATGGCATGGTTGGCGATTCCATCGTCGGCAGCCCAGCATACAATGCTGGCGTCACGTCGGGGATGACCGTTGCCGGAGTCAATGGCCGCGTCTACACGCCCGATATTCTTGACGATGCCATCAAGGCCAGTGCCACCGATTCCACACCGATCACGCTGCTCGTTATCGATGAGGACTATTACAAAACCGTGACCGTGAATTATCACGGCGGTGAGCGCTATCCGCACTTGCAGCGCGACGAAACCAAGCCGGACTACCTGGACCAACTCATCCAGCCGCACGCCGCCCCAGCAGGGCAGTGAGTTTGGCGACAGCGTTCGGGAAGCTGACGCACACTCAATATCGTAGGGAAGGAACACGCCGCCGGAATGCGTGTTGACACCGTTTCGACGCGTTTCCATAATCGCGCAAGGGGAGTTTTTGCGCGATGGCGGATGCACAAATAGAGCGGCAACGCGCGCTCGAAGAGGCTGTTTCGCGCGCTATCCGCGATAATCTGATCCCGCTGCAGCGTGCTTTGGACGATTTGCAACAGGCGTATTCGGACCTTGTCTCTGCCTGCTCGTCCGCGCGTCCCACAAATACGCTTCCCGCAATGTTGCGCGCGCAGACAACCGCGGCATCTCTCAGCGCGAGTCTCTCGGTTCTTTCCAATTTCATCACCGGAATAATGCAGCATCGCGACCGTGAGCTTTCCGCGGAAGAAAGCACGCAGTCGGTTCGCGCCGTCGGAGTGGAGGTCGCGCCACTGCCTCCAGGCCGGGAGGCGCCGGTGCGCGAAATTCCTTCGCCTCGCACGCAGGAATCAGCTGTCGCGGAAGAAATTGACGAGGCTCCAGCCGAAGCGCCGATCGCGGAATCAGGCGAGGAGCAAATTGAAGCGCCGCATTCCGAAGCCACTCCCGCCGAAGAGACAGTTTACGTTCACGAATCCCTAATCGAAGAACCACAGGCTACGTCTGCGCCCGAAATCGCATCCGAAACTGTTGTCGAAGAGCCTGCGCCCTTTGACTTGGCGAGCCTTCCGGCCGGTGAGCAGGAGCTCCATAAACGCGCAAATCGCGTCGCGAAAGTTTCCATGCAGGACATTAAAATGATGAAGCCGGAGGAAGTTCGCAAAGGACGCGAGAAAAAAGACATTTGCATCCGCCTGCGACCAGAACTTGACAAAGCCCGCAAAGAATATGATCGGCGCTTCCAGAAAATTCTGGATCAGCCCGTGGATTATTTTCGCCATTGGCTCGTGGAGGTTCTGGCGAACGGCGATCCAGAAGCCCTCGGAGAATATCCCTATCCCTCGCCGGTGTTACGCCGCTAACTCGCTCGTGGTGAAAAGCTTCCGCTTGATTGCCTTTGTGCTGTGTGCGGCTGTCTGCCTCTTCATTTGCACGTCGGCGCGTGCCATGTGTATTTCTGAGGTTGCTGGAGCCGCGCGCTCTGCAAGCGGCAGAGATTCGCACCGCGCTGCTGCCAATAACGCGCGTTCAGGAGAAGGCCCTGTAGGCTCAGTTCGATTTGCGGTTCAGTCGCGCGAGCTTACGTCGCTTGCACGCGCGCTGAAGAAAGAAGAGGAAGCGCGGCAGGAATCAACTGGAGGAACTGCGCAAGAGAGCGATGCGGATCCGCCGCCTGCTTATGGTCGGCTTGCAAAATTTGCGAAGTCGCACTCTAAAGAGGAGCTCGGCTCTCGGGCTGCACTCGCGCTTGGATACGACGATTACAATAATGGTCGCTACACGCAGGCGCGTGCGTGGCTCGACTTAGCCAAGCCCGAAGAACTTCTTCCCGATTACGTTTTGTTTTGGAGCGCGCAAGTTGACCGCAATTTGAATAACAACGCCGCCGCGCTCGACCAACTGCAGTCGCTGCGCCAGAACTATCCGCAGAGCGTGATGCTTCCCCTCGCGCTGCAAGCGTATGCAGAAACGGCCATCGCTCTCAATCAACCGCAACAGGCACTCGATGCGCTCGCTTCCGCCAAAGACATCGACGAAAATCCCACCATCCTCTTCCTTCGCGCGCAGGCGCATGAACAGGCCAACGACCAAATTGTCGCCGCCGGAGATTACCTCGAAGTCTACGACCGCTTCCCGCTCAGCACGCAGGCCGATGAGGCTGGCCAGAAAGTCGCTCTGCTCAAAAGTTCAATGGGGAGCGCTTTTCCGCAGGCGCTTGCGTCGGAGCAGTTCCTTCGCGCCAATATTCTCTTCGCCGCGCACAACTGGCAAGACGCCGAGACTGCATATACCGACGCGCTTCCCGCGCTTTCGGGTCCCGATGCTGATCTTGCCAACCTCCACATCGCTGACTGCAAAGTGCAGCTGGGCGGAGATCCGAACCTCCTCGCGTCTGCGCAATTTCAAACGCCGGAGGTTGACGCTGAGCGCCTGTACGATCTTTCGCAAGCCTATCGTTCAGCCAAAAAAGATGAAACCAATATGCTGGCAACGCTCGCTCAGCTTCAATCCCGCGATCCGCAAAGTTCCTGGACCGAACGCACTCTCTTTGCCGTCGGAAACTATTACTGGGTGAAGCTCGACCGTGACCATGCTGCCGCGGAATACCAGCAAGTCGCCGATAAATTTCCCGCGAGCGACGATGCCATCAACGCTCAATGGCGCGTTGCATGGACGGCGTACATGGATCGCAGCGCCGATGCGGATTCGCTCATCGGGAAATTCCTCGCGGACCATCCTGACTCCATCTACACGCCCGACGCGCTCTACTGGCTCGGACGCCTTGCGGAACAGAAGCGACACCTGCCCGAAGCCCGCGCCTATTTCCGCAAATTGCAGGAGCGCTTTCCGAACAGCTATTTTGCCTTGCACGCTTCTACGCCTCTGCGCGTGCTCGGACGCGGGCGAGTCGCCGTTCTACCCGTCCTGGATTCGATTCCGCGCATTCCGCCTGAGCGCGAAATCCTGAAGTCAGTTCCCGCCGCGGCGATTCCGTACGTCCAGCGAAGTATCGCGCTCGAAACCATCGCTTTCGATGATTCCGCCATGCTCGAATTGCGAGCTGCATATGATGCGACTGGCGCCGCCGCACTCGAACTCGATTTGGCGCGAGTGGCAACCAACGGAGAGCACTACGACAGCGCCATGGCCGCCATCCGCAGCATTTATCCGTCGATTGAATCGCGCGCGTTCGCTTCCGCGCCGCGCGATGCCTGGACGTTCGCCTTTCCGCTGCCCTACGCCGCGCAGATTCGCAGCGCCGCGCGCCGCACGGGTTCCGACCCCATGCTCATCGCCGGTCTGATTCATCAGGAGTCTGCGTTCGACAAGAGTGCGCATTCCTACGCAAATGCCTTCGGTCTGATGCAACTCGTACCTGAAACTGCCGATCGTTACGCGCGCCAGTTGCGACTTGGATTCTCCGAGGATCGCCTGCTCGAGCCCGCGTACAATTTGCGACTCGGCAGCACCTATTTCGGCGAGTTGATGCGCAGTTTTCACAGTGCGGAAGCGGCGCTGGCGGCGTACAATGCGGGTGAGGATCGCGTCACGCTCTGGCAAACCGGCCAAAAATACGCCGAATTGCCCGAATTCGTTGAATCGATTCCCTTCTCGCAAACGCGCGAATACGTCGAGATCGTGATGCGCAATGCCGCCATCTACCGGCGGCTTTACGGAGGCAGGGCCGCGAAATGATGAATCCCGTGACGGCAGCTCAAATTTCTTCCAGCGAGAAGCTCTCCGCGAAAGCCGCGCAGTTCACGGAATCCGTCATCCGCGAAATGACGCGCCTTGCTCTCGCGCACAACGCCGTAAATCTCTCCCAGGGCTTTCCCGATTTTGCCGCGCCGGAGGAAATCAAGGCCGCTGCGCGCGAGGCGATTTCGCGCGACGTGAATCAGTACGCTATCACCTGGGGCGCAAAATCGCTGCGCAATGCGATTGCCGAGAAATTCGCGCGCCAGCATGGAATCGAAATCGATCCTGAACGCGAAATCACTGTGTGCTGCGGTTCGACCGAAGCGATGATGTCTGCGATGATGGCCATTATCAATCCGGGCGATGAAGTCGTGGTCTTCGAGCCGTTCTACGAAAATTACGGACCTGACGCAATTCTGAGTGGCGCATCACCGCGCTTCGTCCGTCTGCGTGCGTCGGGCGGTGAATCCACGGCAGGGGCAGGGAACTGGTCCTTTGATCCCGATGATCTCGCGCGTGCTTTCACCGCGAAAACGAAAGCCATCATCCTCAACACGCCGAATAATCCGACTGGCAAAGTCTTCACCCGCGCGGAATTCGAAATCATCCGCGACCTTTGCATTCGCCACGACGCGTTTCTCATCACTGACGAAATTTACGAGCATATGCTCTACGACGGCGCGCAGCATATTTCCGGCGCCACGCTCGAGGGCATGCGCGAGCGCACCATTACCATCAACGCGCTCTCAAAAACGTATAGCGTCACAGGATGGCGCGTTGGCTGGGCCATTGCTCCACCGGGAGTTACTTCCGCAATTCGCAAAGTTCACGATTTTCTTACAGTAGGCGCAGCCGCGCCGTTGCAGGAGGCCGGAGTTGTCGCGCTGCGTTCGCCGGACTCGTACTACACGCAACTCGCCAGCAAATATCTCGAGCGTCGCAATCGGCTGCTCGGGATTTTGACCGCCGCAGGTTTCCGCTGCTTCAAGCCGCAAGGCGCGTATTACATCATGACCGACATTTCGGGCTTTGGTTTTGCAAACGATGTGGAATTCGCGCGCTACCTGGTGAAAGAAATCGGCGTCGCCGCTGTGCCGGGTTCCAGCTTCTATCACAATGCCGCTGATGGCGCGCAGCAGCTCCGCTTCACCTTCTGCAAAAAAGAATCCACCCTCGCCGCCGCCGAAAACCGCCTCGCAAAGCTACGCAGAGGAGCGTAGAACACGACAAGGCTGGATCCTTACGCGCATTTGTAGAGGGCCATTCCGAACAGTGCAGAAAGAAGAGTGGGTGAGAAGCAGGTTGCCCTGTGGTGGTAGCTTCTCACCCTGAGTGGTGCGTTTGATTGGTTGGACTGATAAACCCGCGAAAAGGTTTCCTCATTCTAAAATATTTTTCGGGAGGCAGCGGTCAAACTCCGGCTTCCCCTCTTTCGCCGCAGAAATTGTACTCCCGACTCGCCCGTGCCTCAGCATGGCCTTGCAAAACACATTTGACTATCATTCCGAGGAGCGAAGCGACGAGGAATCTGCATTTGCCTTACGAAATACACAAACTGAAGATTCCCCGCGGCACTCGGAATGACAAGGAAATGATCGTTTCAGCAAGCAGCTCACACCAGCGGATCGAATGAATCGCCCTGCGCGGGCACGGAAACGCGCCATCCCAATTTTTGCTCGACGGTGCCGCGAAACGCCTGCGCTGCGTCCGGCTCGCCGTGCGTGAGGAATAATTGTTTCGGCGGCAAAGTGAATCCCGAAAGCCAGCGAACCAACTCTATGCGGTCTGCATGCGCCGAGAACTGGCTCACTTCCTGAATCTCCGCGCGCACAGGTACCTGTTGTCCGTGAATATGAGCGTCTTTACCCCCGCTCAGCAGATAGCGTCCCAGCGTTCCATCGGCCTGATAGCCGGCGAGAATCACTGCATTCTTTGCATCGGGCAGCCGTTGCGCCAAATGATGCAAAATCCTTCCGCCCGTGCACATCCCGCTTGCCGATAAAATGATACAAGGCGTTTTCACGTCATTGATTTTCTTCGACTCCTCCACGCTCCGCGTCATATGCGTTTCATGCACGTTCAGCGGGTCATGATTTCCGTTTGTTTCCTCCCGCAAGAACTGCAGACGATGGTCTTCGCGGTGTTTGACGTAAAGATTCGTCACATTTACGGCCATGGGACTGTCGACGAACGTCAGCAGGCGCGGAATGCGCTGGTCATCTTCGAGCTTGCGGAGGATATACATCAGCGTTTGCGTCCGTCCGACCGCAAACGCCGGAATAACGATAACTCCGCCGCGCTTCGCGACGCGATTCACGATTTCCGCAATCGCATCGTACGGCGAACCCGTTGGATGGTCACGATCGCCATATGTCGATTCGCAAAGAACGTAATCTGCCTTCGCGATCGGCGCCGGGTCATTCAGAATCGGCTGGCCGTACCGCCCCACATCACCCGAAAAAACCACTGTGCCGGATTTGCCATTTTCGGTGATGGTGATTTGCAGCGATGAAGACCCCAGAATGTGTCCCGCGTCCGACGGCTTCACCGCGAATTGCGGGCTGATAGCGTAGCCCTCCTTGCGTGGAACTTCACGGAATCGCGTCAGCGCCTGCTGCGCATCTGCCACTGTGTAAAGCGGCAGCGGCGGATCGTGCTCCGAATAACCTTTCTTTGCCGCATATCGCGCGTCTTCTTCCTGCAAGTGCGCCGAATCCGCGAGCAACAGTTGGCACAGTTCGTGCGTAGCCGCATTGGCATAAATCGCTCCGCGAAATCCGTCGCGCACAATCCGCGGCAGGTAGCCCGTGTGGTCGATGTGCGCATGCGTCAGCACAATCCAGTCGATTGACGCCGGATCGATGGGAAGCTTGTCCCAGTTTTTCTGGCGAAGCTCCTTTGGCCCCTGGAAAAGTCCGCAATCCACCAGCAGCCGTTTACCGCCTGCTTCCACCAGATATTTCGAACCTGTTACCGCGCCCACTGCTCCGAGAAACGTGATTTTGGCCATAGGCCGCGTATTGTAGCTGAACCCGCCCTTTAAGAATTGCTTTCATTGCGGCAAATGTTCGCAATGCGCTCTAGTTCTTGCAGAATTCGATGGGAGTGCTACGCTATCGCGTCGCTCCTGATAGCTCGAAGCAAGTTCTCGCTTGCCGCTGCGCTGGAAAGGCCGAAGTTGTCATTCCGAGTCCAGCCGCACTCGACTGTTGTTGTCACGCACGTCGTGAGAGAAGCGGCTGGTGCGAGGAATCTGCTGTTGGTTTCTTTCGCTGAGTGGCGCGCACGAGGGCATGATGAAATTTCGTTTCTGCCTCATTTGCTTTTTGCTGCTTGCCGCTGCTGCTCACGCGCAGACGCTGGCCGTGCAATCGCTCGCGCGCGGGGCCTGGGAATTTCAGCCGTTTCTCGCCGGCGGCACGGGACTCGGCCACGCGGACACAACGCAATTTCTCATCACGGGAGGACGCATCGGCAAGATCATCACCGCAGACCATCTTCATGGCTGGCTCCACGGAAATTTCGAGCTCGCAACGGACCTCATGCCTCTTTATCTTGTGATGCAGCCGGGAGGCACAGTCTATGGCGCGAGCTTCAAGCCGGTAATCTTCGAGTGGAATTTCGCGGGGAACCGCAAAGTGTCTCCCTACGCGTTGATCACGGGCGGAGTGCTCTTTACAACCTCAAACGTTCCGCCCGGAAACACTTCGTACGTAAACTTCACTCCGCAGGGTGCGCTGGGCTTTCGATTTTTCCGCCGCCCCAAACGCTCATGGAATTTCGAAATTCAAGCGGTGCATCATTCGAATGCGAGTCTCGGGCATTTGAATCCGGGACTGAACGGAAGCTTGATATTCAGCCTAGGGTATAGCTGGTTTAAGTAATCTGCGTGCGAAGCTCAGCAAATCACCTTTGCGCGCGAAGTCCCCGCGAAATCTCTGAAATGTTATAGAATGAGCGGAGTCGTTTCTTTCCTTCGGTGGGGCCGTGGCGCAGTTGGGAGCGCGCCTCGATGGCATCGAGGAGGTCGTGGGTTCGAATCCCATCGGCTCCACCAAGTTTTCGCGGTGCCATTCTTCGTGTACATTCTGCAAGGCTCCGGTTAGTGCGCTAGACGAACTCGGGAGCTGTTTTATTATTTCCATTCTCGCATGCTATGTTAGATTAGTAACTAGTGGTACCTGTAGAGCAACCTAATGAAGCCCGCCCGGATCATGTTACTTGCAACCCTCGGGGTCGTGCTTGTTTTCACATTGACCAGCGACGCCCAGCAACCCGTTTCTCTCAATACACAATTACTGAAGGCTGCACAAAGGGGCGATGTCGCGCGGATTCGGACACTGCTTGACGAAGGCGCTGACATGATCGATCCGGCGCTGCTCGCTGCATCAATGCAGGGCAAAGCCGGTGCCGTCAAGCTGCTGCTCGACCGGGGCGCTAACATCGCGGCGCATGACTACAATGGCGATACTGCGCTGCTGCTCGCGGCCGGCTATCCGCAAAATGACACTCTAAGTATGCTGATTGATCGCGGGGCAAATATTCAGGCGAAAGACAAACAGGGGGACACAGCGTTGACGAAAGCCGCGCGTCAAGGCAATGCCGCCGCCATTACCATCCTGCTAAGCCGGGGAGCATTCACCGTCAAGGAGGAGCAAGAAGCTTTGTTCAAGGCGGCGGATAGTGAGCCGATGATGATTGACGTGGAAATGCCTCCGGGCGGCATTCCTCCGGACCCCAATCAAGACCGGCCGATGCCGCCGGGCTTACCTTCACCTAACAATCAAAATGAGGCAGCGCAGCCCGCACCTTCGTATGCTCCGCCAGATTACGCTGGTACCGTAAAAGCTTTGCTCGAAGGCTCGGGCCTGAGCGTCGACCTGCCTTACGACGATTACGGCGGCGAAACCCTGCTTATTCATGCCGCATCGTTCGGCCAAACGCGCACGGTAAAGATGCTCCTTGATATGGGAGCGAAAGTCGATGCGACAGATAAAGGTGGCGGCACTGCGCTGCTCGCGGCGGCTTGCGAGTGCGCCGCTATCGATATGCCGGACACATTGGAATCCATGCAGCTGCTCTTGAGCGCCGGCGCAAACGTCGAGTCGAGAACAAAGGCCGGCGATACCCCATTAATGGCAGCCGCAGGCTGGGGTCGAGCGGACAATGTGAAGCTGCTGTTGAACCACGGAGCGAAGATTGATGCGCGGGATAATCACGGCGATACTGCCCTGACGTTGGCCGCTGGTATCGGCTACGGAGCGCCCCTAGAAACAGTGAGGCTACTGGTGGAACGCGGCGCAAACGTCAACGTGAGAAACCAAGATGGGAATTCGCCTCTCCTGCTGGCTGCTTCCGTTCCCTACTACAACAACGGAGAGCCTGATAATAGTGAAATGGTGCGCTTGCTGCTTGCTCACGGCGCTGATCCACGAGTGGCGAATCGCAAGGGTCAAACTGCAGTTTTCCTGGCAAAACAAAGTGGTGAGGTTGCGGTGGCTAACCTTCTACAAAAATCTCTCGCGAAATTTCGATGATCGATTAGTGGACGAGCCTATTGAGGTCGTCGGTGGTTCGAATTCCATCGGCTCCGCCAAAATCGCGCGACTCAGCCGATTAAAACGCGGTCCTCTCGCGCACGATTCCGTCGATTGCCGAAAGTAGCTCGCGTGCCAACCCTTGGGTCTTGGAGACGTAGGCTCGCGCTCCGGCCTCAAGCGCCTTCAACCGCATCTCGCGTTCTTCATAACGGCTGAGAATCAGAACTTCAGCGCTAGGCGTGTCCTTGCGGATCAGCGGCACGGCCTCTAGCCCGCTCGAGCCCGGCATGCTAATGTCCAGCACCACCACATCGGGCCGCAAAGCGCGAGCTTTTTCAACGGCATCGGCACTGTTCACAGCCTCGCCGCAAACTTCCCAGCCTGGACGCGATTCCAGCAGCGAGCGCAGCCCACCCCGCATAACATCATGATCATCCACAAGCAGTATCCGCAAAGGTACCAAGTGAACCTCCCCAGATTCACTATTGCCACTACCATCATATCCAGCCTTGATGCGAACGTGAGCGAACAGGAAATTGAGAACGGAATGCGCCTGTGCCATCGGACCGCTCTGGCTACCGGAGCGCCTACGTTAGTAGCTTCTGGCCCGTCTTGCCATACACTGTTCCCTTGAGTTTGCGGGTCACGGAGTCGGCAGGCAGAGACCTGGGTACCGAAAATGAGGCACTGCTGGTACGGAAGGCCTAGTGTCCTGGCAGGCGGAATTCTGATATTCTTTAGGAACAGAAAGCGCCGATATGGTGTCTAACGAAGTAGACGCTTGCAATCCGTCGCTTTCAGGAGCGGCCGGAATCAGGCCGCAAAGGCCCGTAGCCCAAGGCTGGGATAGGCGGCAAGCAATATGTCTGATTTAGCGCAGACTTTATCTTGGATTCAAGACGAGACCAGGCTCGTCAGCGAGCTACAAGCTGGCTCTGACACCGCCTTTGACTGGCTCGTGACCTATTACCATGCCTCTGTTTATAACGTCATTTATGGGATTCTTTCGGATCGTGTGGATGCGGCGGATGTGACCCAGGAGGTCTTTTTGAAGGCTTTCCGAGGCATAGGCGGCTTTCGCCAGGGAAGTTCATTGAAAACCTGGCTATATCGCATCGCCGTTCGTGAATCGCTGAATCATCGGCGCTGGTGGCATCGTCACTGTCGTAACGAGATTTCGATCGATGCCTCGCTGCGTGAGACCGGGGACGCAATCCAAATTGAAGACCTCGCCGCCACTCCTTTCGAAACCCTTGCAGCGCACGAAACCCAAGCGGCGGTCCATAAGGCATTGTCCCAATTGCCGGAGTCATTTCGTAGCGCTGTGATTCTCCGCGATCTCGAAGGCCTTTCGTATGAAGAGGTCGCCGAGGTGCTCGAAACGTCCGTTGCCACCGTTAAGACTCGCATCCTGCGCGGTCGCCGCACTCTACGGAAGCTTTTGGAACCATTCCTGCACGCTCCGTCCGCACCAACTATTCTTCGGCCATCTGTCCAGGCCACAGACATTGCGAATCAGCCAGTCTCTGCCAGTCTGAGTTCGTTTGGCTCAGTGCTGCTCAGTGAAGAACGCGGAGGCATTCAATGACTTGCCGCGAAGTAGGGCGTCACCTGCCGGGTTACCTGGATGGAGCTATGTCGGCCCAACGTCATGCAGTCGTGCACGCGCATCTGAGCGACTGTTCGTCGTGCCGGGCGGACTTGGAGGCATACGGTCGTCTGTCCCGCGTCCTTGCCGAGGCAATTCCCGTTGCGCCACCTAAGGATTTGGCAACGCGCATTCGCGTACAGGCTTCACGTGCGCAGTATCTGCCGTCGCACCGCTTCTGGGGACGTGCTTCTGTCTTCTTCGATAATATTCTGCGTCCGCTTGCTGTTCCCGCGACGGGCGGATTGCTTACGGCCGCCTTCGCCTTCGTTTTTCTGGTGCAAAGCTTGATTGTCGGCATTCCGATGGGGAACATTCCGAATGATTTGCCTACGGAGCTGATGCAGCCTGCCCAGTTGGAGAGCCTCGCTCCATTTCCTGCTCCTGGTATTATTGCCGGCGGTTCCGGTTCTAGCGTGCTGATGGTTGAGGCCACGCTGAATGCGCAGGGGAATGTAGCTGGTTACAAAATACTCTCCGGCCCAACCGACGCCACGGTTCGGCACCAGATCGACGAAATTCTCATTTTCTCCCGTTTCCTGCCGGAGCTGACCTTTGGACGCCCCACGGCAGGTGGACGCGTGGTTATCAGTTTCAGCGAAGTGCACGTTCGCGGCTGAGCCTGTTCTTTTTCAAATTCCAGCGAATATCGAGTCCCGCAGTTCCCCCGTTTCTTGACTCATTCCACCGCGCTCGCTAAAGTGGTATTTCATCCAAGCCCTCAGATAAATCTTGTGCGCAGCGGCCTTGGTCAAAAAACTCTGCGCAGGAGGCGGCGAACATCAGAATGAGTGTGCAGGGCAGGCGTTATTTTCTTCCGCTTGGCTTGGCCATAGGATTCTTATGCCTTGGCATCGGATTCGATCCCAGCCAGGCTTTTGCGCAACAGGGCGCTCAGGCGATTTCCGTGCAGACCAATCAGCAGGTCTTCGCGGTCATGTGCGCGCTGGACGCTTCGGGATTCGACGCCAACGCGCCCACGCTCGATATCTATCCTTTGCACGCCGCACTCCGTGAACGCCTTCTCGAATTGAACGGGCCTGCCACGATCGCCATGCGTCGGTTTTATCAGAAGCATCAGTTCGTGAATTCTGACGAGACTCTTTCGCCCTTCCTCTCGTTCGCATTGGTCATCGGAGGGCCGCCGGATTTTTCTTTTGTGGTTTCGCGCAGAGATATTCCACCTGCCGTGACTTCCATCGATGATTTTGGCCCCGTTCTCCAAAGTTTCTATGCGGAAGCTCACCTCGACCGCGAATGGTCCGCCGTTTTCCCCGAGACGAACGCCCAGGTTGCTCGCTTAACCGAACTGATGCGCCAGCTCGTTTTTCAGACGACAGGCTATCTCCGGGAGCTGATGACCCCTGCTGCCGACCGCACATTCACTGTTTACGTCGAGCCGCTTGTCGGAAATCGTATCGACTTTCGCAACATCGGCGATCATTACGCGATGATCGTCGGTCCCGGACCCGAGCTACCGCTGGACAGCATCCGCCACGGCTTTCTGCACTTCCTCTTGGACCCGTTGACACTCAAGTACCAGCAGGTCATTTCCACCCGCCGGGCGCTCCTCGATGTGGCTGCGCGGGCGCCGCAGCTTCCTCCTACCTACCAGGATGACTTTGTAGGCCTTTTCGATGAATGCCTTGTCCGCGCTGCTGAGCTTCGGCTCGAAAAGTTGCCGCCAGATCGCGTTGAGTCCGTTCTGCATCAGAACGACCGCACCGGCTTCATCCTCGTTCGCCCGCTCTATCAGCAACTCATGATTTTTGAGAAAGCGGAGCCTTCCATGTCGCTTTACTTTCCGAGCCTCGTGCAAGGAATCAGCGTTTCCGAAGAGCAGCAGCGGCTCGTGAATTTCCAATTCGCGGCAGCATCCGAACAGGTTGCGCCCGGCGGGTTGTCCGGCGAAGCGGAGGAAAGCGCATCGGATTTAGCTCTTCAGCAGCAGTTCAGCCAGGGAGACCGCGAGATCGCCATGCAGGATGGCAAAGGCGCCGACGTGACGTTCAGTTCTATTCTCAAAGAGCATCCGAACTTTCCGCGCGCTCTTTACGGATTGGCGATTGCCTCGGTTCTTGAAGGGCAGGGCCAGAAAGCGGAAACTCTGTTTGAACAGATCGTTCAGTTGCCTGTAAACTCTTCCGGCAGCGCGCCCATCCCCACTCCGGACATTCTGGCGTGGTCGCATGTTTATTTGGGGCGCATCAACGATCTTCGCGGCGATCGCCTGCAGGCGCAGGGCCAATATCGCGCCGCGCTCTCTGTGTCCGGCGCTCCCGAACAGGCCCGCGTCGCCGCTCAGGGAGGACTCAATGCGCCTTACGCTCCGCCAGCAAAAGGGACTCAGCAATGAAATCGAAAAAGGAGATGTTATGAATCGTCGTTCACGTCTGAAAACACTGATTCTGTCCGCTGCTGCTCTTCTGATGGTTGCCCCCGTTTTCGCTCAGGGACAACAAAGTCAGCAGGGAACTCAGCAGCAATCGCAGCAGCAGACAAATCCCCCGCAGCAGACACAGAAACCTTCGCTCGCTAATCCGCAGCAAAATGCTGCCGCCCCGCCGCCGGTGAATCCCAAAGAGGAAGCCGCATACAAGGCATTCTTTGACATGAAGCCATCCGGTGCCGCCGATTATCAGAACGAAATTCAGGCCGGCGAGAAATTTCTCGCAGATTATCCGCAAAGCCGGTATCGCGAAGCCGTCTACGGACGGTTAGCCGATGCCTATTTCAACACCAAGCAGGTAGAAAAAATGTGCGATGCCGCCGATAAGGCCCTCGCGATCAATCCCGACGATGTGTTGCTGCTGACGCAGGTTGGTTGGATGATTCCGCATGCCAGCCCCGATACTCCGAATTACGATCAGGACTTGACGAAGGCCGAGCAGTATGAAAAACATTCGCTCGAGCTCCTGAATTCCATGAACAAGCCTGCGAACCTAAGCCAGGATCAGTTCGACCAGAGCAAAAAGGCCGCGCTCTCGCAAGCTCATAGCGGTTTGGGCCTGGTTTATTTCCGCGAGAAGAAATACGAGTTATCCTCCGCGGAGATGGCCGAGGCCACCACCGTTGCCTCGGACTCCGATCCGACCGACTATCTCATCCTCGGAGTGGACGACGAAACTCTCCAGAAGTACCCCGATGCCGTCAAGGCCTATGACACCTGTGCGCAAATGCCCTGGGCGCTCCAGGATCGCTGCAAGCAGGGCTCCGTCGAGGCAAAATCGAAGGAAGGAGCTGCGCCGCCGCACAAGCCCTGACGCGCTAAGGTGTATGGAAGACTCCGAACGAGAGCAGCTCGAAAAGACCCTCGGCCACCGGTTTACCAATATCCATTTTCTCGAGAGGGCTCTTACTCATTGTTCTCACGCGCATAACTCAAGCACGCCGCACAACGAGAGGCTCGAATTCCTGGGCGACAGCGTCCTCGGCTTGACCGTCAGTCGAGCGCTCGTCGAAAGATTTCCCGACTGGAATGAAGGTCGGCTTTCCAAGGCGCGCGCGCGTCTGGTCAACGTTTCCAGCGCCGAGCACGCGGCTGGCCGTCTGAATCTGGGCCAGCATCTCCGCCTCGGCCCGGGCGAAGAGAAAACCGGAGGCCGGCAGAAGCAAAATCTCTTGGCCGACGCCTACGAGGCCGTCGTCGGGGCTATCTTCCGCGACGCCGGCTTCGATGCTGCTTCCGCTTTTATCGAACGCTCGCTGCTCGCGGATCCTGACGCGATCACCGAACTGCTCGCTGAGCCGGACCACAAATCCGCATTACAAGAGTGGCTCCAGAGCCGCGGACTTCGTCCTGCCGAATACCGCGTGGTCAGTGAATCCGGTCCTGAACACGCAAAAGTCTTTCGTGTTTCAGTTTGTGTGGAGGGTCGGCCGATGGCTGAGGCCGAAGCGCGCAGCAAGAAGGCCGCTCAGCAAACTGCCGCGAGCATTGTTCTCCAGCAATTGCGTGAGGAAACAGCGCACTCGCTGCCGCCTAAAATCCGCAACAGTAGGGAAACACAAAGTGCTGGATGAGGAATGCCTGCTGCGATCTTAGGCGTTGGAATCGGATTCTCCGCGAGGTAGCTTGAAGCATGGCCATTAGCGCTCCGGACCGGGCAACTCTGCTCGTGGACAGCACCGCTGCGCCGCTTTCGACTGCGCCCGGCCACTCACCGCGCCGCCGCCGAATTCGTATCATCCTGCTGTTCGCAGCCGCGCTTCTCGTCCTCGATTACGGCTTGTCGTTCGCTCTTGAGAGCGGCTGGTTGCGTCGCTCGCTCACTTTCAAGCTCGAAGCTGCTTTCGGACGCACGGTTGAAGTCAGCAACTTCTCTTTCAGCCTGTTCGAGGGTCCACAGTTGGAAGCCAACTATGTAACCGTCAGCGAAGATCCGCGTTTCGGACATGAATATTTTCTTCGTGCCGACCAGGTGACCGTCACTCCTCGCTGGACCGCATTGCTTCGCGGAGAATTCGAGCCCGGCGCGCTTTCCATCTCCCGGCCATCCTTAAATCTCGTTCGCCTGCCAAACGGTGAATGGAATCTCGAATCCTGGCTGCCGCACCCACGCCCTTCCATTTCGCTGGCTCCCGTTGCTGGTCGCCCAACGCCTCGGCCTGCCCGCATAGACGTTTCCGGAGGACGCATCGATTTCAAGGAAGGAGAAAACAAGCTGCCATTCGCATTTGTGGACGTGAACGGTAGCGTTGAGCAGACCTCTTCCGGCAGTTGGCGCCTCGATTTGCACGCGCAGCCCTTTCGCTCAGCAGTAGCCTTGCAACAGGCAGGTGAACTCACCTTAAGCGGTATTATTGGCGGAACTTCGTCTCGTCTGCGGCCCGCCTCATTGGAGCTGGATTGGAATGCAGCCTCTCTCTCTGATGTTCTGCGTCTCTTTCGCGGCGACGATTACGGCATTCGAGGACTTTTGTCTCTGCAACTCAAAGCTCAATCTCATGGATATGATTGGAATTTCTCTGCCGGATCCCAGTTTCGGCGTTTACATCGATGGGATTTGCCTCTTCGCTCCGACGATCCCGCCGCCGATTTGGACGTGCACGCGATCTGGCATCCTGCCACCGCCGTCCTTGATCTGACTCATGCCACCATCGAAATGCCCCGTTCCTCAATCGAGGCTGCGGGCATGATGACTTTCGCGCCAGCGCCCATGCCGCAACAGGCCAGCATTAAAGACGAGCACCTCGAAATCACCTCACAAAGCATCGTACTCGCCGACGCGCTTTCCTGGTACCGCGCCTTTCATCGTAATGTCGCCGACCAGCTCGAAGTTCATGGCTCAGCTTCTCTCCATCTCGCACTTGCAGGCTGGCCTCCTCGCATAGTCGAGGGACAGCTCGCATCCGCCGGCGCAGAAGCGGACGGAGGCAGCGCGCCCGTGCAAATCCGCATGGAAAAAGCCGCTGCGAAATTTTCCCCGGATTCTATAACTTTGCAGCCGGTCGTTTTCTCGGTGGGCGGTGGTGACAGCGCTCTTCGTCTTCAGGCTTCTATCGCGCATGATTTGCAATGGCATTCGCGGTGGAAACTGAATGGCCGGACCCCGAACGTCCGCTCGCTATTTGACGCCGCCGAAGCGCTGGGCTTTAACTTGCCCCCAGCGTGGCTGCTCAACGGTCCCGCGGAGTGTGATCTTCAATGGAACGGCCACGTCTTGCCAGAGCTTCGCCAGCCGATCGGCACAATCAACCTGAATGGCCTCAAGATTCAAGCGCCTTTTCTAAACCACGACATCACTCGCGTGAAAGCTTCGATCGATCTCTCGCCCCAAGGCGATAACGTCCAGATCTCTTCTGCAAATGCGTTCGCCACCGACTGGCATGGCTCCCTGCGCCGAACTTCAATCGCGGACGGCTGGGCCTTTACCCTTTCCGCCAGCGATTTGAGTGCCTCCGAAATGGATCGCTGGCTCAACCCTCAGCGCCGCGAAAATCTCTTGGATCGCCTGCTGCCGTTCCTTGCCTCTCAGCCAGAGCCCCGACCTATGCCCTCTTGGCTGCGTGCGCGCGGCACGATTGAGATCGGATCGTTTGCGCTCTCGTCTTTTCAATTCCATAAGCTGCGTGCCGATGCCTTTATTGAAGGCCGGCATTTGAGGTTCACCAACGCGCAAGCCGGCTTCTACGGCGGTGCACTCTCCGGTTCGATGGATTTGGATCTTGCGCGGACGCCCTCCTATGAAATCGCTGCGCAATTCCAGGACGTAAACCTGGGCCTTCTGGCCGCGCATACCTTTTCGCTTTCCGATCTGTTTGCTGGCGCTGCGTCAGGCACTTTGCATTTGGCGGCGCAGGGTCTCGGACGTGATGCTTTGATTCGGTCGCTCTCTTGTCGCGGCAATGCGGAAATGACCGATGCCTCGTACCGAGGGATTGATCTGCAGGATTCGATTCAAGCTTCGTCGCGCCGGCCCGGCGTGACGATCTTCCCGCACGCGGCGGCTGAATTTTCCTGTGCCCATGGCCGCGTGAACTTTTCTCGGCTACGTTTGCAAAGCCGCAGCGCCGATTTCGACGCCACCGGCTACGTCGATTTCGAGCGCCGCATGGGCTTTGAGATTCTCCCTCTCGCCGGCGATCCGCCACCGGAAACAGGCCTTTCAACCGATCCGCACTCGCTTGCCGTTTATCGCCTGTCAGGCTCGCTGAGCGAACCGCAACTCCTTCCTGCTAGCGCCCGCACAACCGTGCGTCCCTAGCGGGCGTCCAACATGCGATGCGTCTCTTTTCTATGTCACTGCTAATTGATTTTCTCGCTCTGCGCGGGGCATATTGATGCCTGACTTCCTCCAGCCCGCTGCCGTCCCCGGCGGCATTGACTTATTCTCTCGAAAAAAGCCTCATCGCCGCATTGCGTTTGCGGCCTGCATTTTAATCGTGGGCGTTTGCCTGCCTTCTGCCACGCCTGCTGCATCGGCGCGGCGCGCCGCTTCCAGCGCCCGCATTCATCTCGTTCCTCACTTCACGCCGGGCCAAACCTTTCGCTACGCCGTTCAGATGCGTACCACCACGACCTCCTTTGCCAACGGCCCAATTGTGGATGCGGGAGGGTCGAAAGCATTTACTCAATCCATCGGAGTCGTCATTCGCCTCGAAGTACTGAGCGCCTCCGATGCGCCGGGCCAGCCAGCCTCGGCGCGCATTCGCGCCACCTATGAAAATGTTGCCGCAACAAGCAACAGCACTGCCTACGATCCCGACGTAGCCGCTATGGAGGAGCAGTACAAGAAGCTCGCCGGCCAATCCATCGAATTCACTCTCTTGGCGGACGGCAAAATCACCGACGTTACCGGTTTGCAGAACGTCGTTTCTGATTCGGATCCGTCGCGCGCAGCGACTCTAAGCCAGTGGCTCAACCAACTGACTCTCGGAGCATCGCTGCCTAAGCAGGGCATCGCCATCGGCGATAAATGGTCATCCGTACAGCCCGTGCAAAATGCTCCCTTGGCGGGACTCGCGTGGAAAACAACGGCATCGTACGTGCGCAATCAACCATGCTCCGTAACTTCACAGACATCATCCGCCGCCGGCGTACCGATCACCCCTGCCGCCACTCCAGAGCAGTGCGCGGTCATCATGACTCATTCCGAAATCGTCGGCGGACGAGGCTCGAAAGACCGCACGCCGGACGTCTTCCGCCAAAACGGCCTGCGTACTTCCGGTGAGTGGACGGGCGCCACCGATAGCCTCAGCGCGATTTCGCTGCGCACCGGAATGGTTGTAAGCGTCACGCAAACAGGCTCAACTCACATGGATTTCACCATCATGACCACCGTCACCCAGCGCAACCGCATGCGTTACGCCGGCGACACGCACTCGGAATCGGATATCTCGCTTGTCCCCGCCTCTTCGACTCCTTGAAAAATGGCTATCGCGACTAACATATGATTGGAGTTCGTTTGCTTTTATTGCGTTGCTGTGTTGCGGGAACTCAGCACCACGTTTATCGTGGGAATGCGGATAACCTATGCTTGGGCCGCGCGCGCATCAATCGCCGGTGAATGCGGCCCAGCCGCTGCCAAAATCCTTCGATATAATTTCTCAAGCTCCGCTTCCGACTGAAGATTGAGGTCAGAAGTATCAATACTCAAAATTTGCAGCCTGCCAATCGTGTCGTGGTGATGCGAATACGCCTCGCGCAGCGCGTTCAGATATGCCGCGTTAATCGATGCCTCGTATGGCCGGTTGCGCTTCCGAATTCGCTCCAGTAAAACGTTGTTCCTTGCGTCAACATAAACCGTCAGGTCGGGACGCGGCGCGCTTGCATGAAGTCCCATCGACAGCCGCTCGTACAACTCCACTTCGCGGTCATTCAGCAGCGCCCGCGCGAATATCGGGTCTTTCGCCTGTGTATAGTCCGAAACCACCGGCCTCGTACGCGATGGCGCGATTGTCCTCAATTGCTCATAACGCGAAATCAGGAATGCCAGTTGCGTCCCCAGCGCCCATCGCTCCTTGTCTCTGTAAAAATCCGGTAGGAACGCATTGCCATCCACATCCTCCAAAATGAGCGTCGCGCCCAGATGCAGCGCCAGCAACTGCGCCAGCGTCGTCTTGCCCGCGCCGATCGGTCCTTCGAATCCGATATATGGCTGATTGCTAGCCGGCAATGTGCCTCATCTCCATTTTCGCGAGAATCAGTGCCGTTCGTTTACCACAGGTGTGGCCGAATGATACCACGCGCAGTTGCGCTATAATGAAAGTTTCCCGCGCTGCTAAAATTTGGCGCAGAGCATCCACGTCATGGACTTCAAGCTTTCATCCGACTACGAACCTCGCGGCGACCAGCCTGAGGCCATCGCCCAGCTCACTCGCGGTGTGCGCGACGGCGACAAGCACCAGACCCTCCTCGGCGTCACCGGCTCCGGCAAGACTTTCACCATCGCCAAAGTCATCGAGCAGATCAATCGCCCCACGCTCGTCATGGCTCACAACAAAACTCTTGCCGCGCAGCTCTATCACGAATTTCGCTCGTTTTTCCCGCGCAATGCCGTCGAATACTTCGTCAGCTACTACGATTACTACCAGCCCGAAGCCTACATGCCTTCCTCAGACACCTACATCGAAAAAGAAGCCACCATTAACGACGAGCTCGACAAACTCCGCATGAGCGCCACTCGTTCGCTCTTCGACCGGCGCGATGTCATCGTCGTCGCTTCCGTCTCCTGCATTTACGGCCTCGGCTCGCCGGAAGCTTATTACGGCATGCTGCTGATGATCGAGAAGGGCCAGTCCATTTCGCGTGACGCGATTCTCCGCAAGCTCGTCGAAATTCTCTACGAACGCTCCGAAGATCTTCGCCGCGGCACTTTCCGCGTTCGTGGAGACACCATCGAAATCCATCCGCCCTACGACGATTTAGCCGTTCGCATCGAGCTTTGGGGCAGCGAAGTCGAAGCCATTCGCCGCATCGATCCGCTCACTGGAGAAATCCGCGCCGGCGACGAAATCACGCGCCTCACGATTTATCCGAAATCGCATTACGTCGTTCCCGCCGCGCAGCGCGAACGCGCCATTGAAGCAATTCTCGCCGAACTCGAATGGTGGCGTCCTGAACTCGAGCGCCAGGGCAAAATCGTCGAAGCCCAGCGCATCGAGCAGCGCACGCGCTTCGACATCGAAATGATGCGCACCATCGGCTATTGCCACGGAATCGAAAATTATTCGCGCCATCTTTCCGGCCGTCTCCCGGGCGAAGCCCCTCCAACTCTTTTCGACTATCTTCCCGAAGATCATCTGCTCGTCATCGACGAATCCCATCAGACCATTCCGCAAGTCCGCGGCATGTATCACGGCGATCGTTCGCGCAAAAATACACTGGTCGAATACGGCTTCCGCATGCCCTCCGCTCTCGATAATCGTCCGCTCACCTTCGAGGAGTTCGAGCATCGCACCAATCAAATCATCTACGTCTCCGCCACTCCCGGCCCCTACGAACTCACCAAATCCGGCGGCATCGTCGCTGAACAGGTCATTCGCCCCACCGGCTTGCTCGATCCCGAAGTCGAAGTTCGCCCCATCAAGGGCCAGGTTGATGATCTGCTCGAAGAAATTCGCGTTCGCGCCGAACGTGGCGAGCGCGTCCTCGTCACCACGCTCACCAAACGCATGGCCGAAGACCTCGCCGAATACTTCGCCGAAGTCGGCGTGCGCTGCCGCTACCTCCATTCCGAGGTCGAAACTCTCGAGCGCGTCCGCATTTTGCGCGATCTTCGCCGCGGTGAATTCGATGTCCTCATCGGCATCAACCTCCTCCGCGAAGGCCTCGATCTTCCCGAAGTCTCTCTCGTCGCCATTCTCGACGCCGACAAGGAAGGCTATCTTCGCAGCGCCACTTCTCTGATTCAGTCGATGGGCCGCTGCGCGCGCCATCTCAACGCTCGCGCCATTCTTTACGGCGACGTGATGACCGACTCCATGCGCCAGGCCATCGGCGAAACCAATCGTCGCCGCGCCAAACAGCTTGCCTACAATCAGCAAAACAACATCACGCCGCAGTCCATCATGAAATCCGTGGACATGCAGCTCGCCGCCATCGTCGAAGCCGACTACGTTACGATTCCTACTGAAGACACTGCCGTTGCGGAAATTCAAAACGAGGAACAACTAAAAGCCGCGCTTGCGCAGCTCGAATCCCAAATGCGCGAAGCCGCCAAGAAATTCGAATTCGAGTGCGCCGCCTCCATCCGCGACCGCATCCGCCTCCTCAAGCAGCGCGACCTCGGCCCCCTCTTCGACGCGGTGCCTGCCTCAGATCCCGCGCCGCCCTCCGCCGAAGCCGCAAAATCCTAATATGCTGTTGTCTTTCGTTGTCATCCCGAACCCAGCGCGCGCCCTTGCGCGATGGCGGTGAGGGACCTGCTTTTCGTGCTGTCCGCCAACGCAGCTCCGTCGCCCACACCGCCGCCTCGCACTGAAACCGTCTAGCCACAGCCGGCGGTGTTACGCGGTATTTGTCCTTACGGTGTCATCCTGAGCTTGCCCGCCCTCGGCGGGCGCAGCGAAGCCTGCCTGCCGCAGGCAGGGATCTGCCTTCGCCTTTGTAGGGGCCGATAGGTTTTATCGGCCCGCTTACCGTTGTAGCGGCGGCTTTACGCCGCCATCTTGGCTTTTCGTAGGGCGGGGTTTACCCCGCCCGCTTGTCTTGATCACTCATAACCCACCCCCGTTTGGCGCTGGATTATATAGCACTGTAAGTGCAAGATCGTGATAAGTTCTGGCCCGATGCCTGCGAATTAACTCACCCCAAAACAGCGTCAACTGCTTCAAGAGCTTAACGAAATCGCCGCACGCCTCCGATTGAAATTTCACACCTGCCCCCTCCTCAACTCCTCCAGCGGATAAAAAGTCCCACGCCACACAACTCCGCCGCGCCCCAGCGTCACTACCATCGAACGCAAAATAATGTACACAATCACGAGCGCGCCCAGCGCATGCGTCACGCCAAACCATCTCGACGCTTTCGCGCGCGGCATCAGCAGCGCCTCAAACATCATCGCCGCAATCACCGCCACCGCCGCCGCAATTTGCGCCGCTCCTCGCGCGAAAATCACTCCCAGCACCGGCAGCACGCTCAGCACAAAAGTATTGCACGCGACCGCCAGCGCCATCGCGCTGCTGAATCCAAATCCCGCAAACATATTCTTCGTCAGCCCCTTCACAATATTTCCAAAGCCCTCCTGCCATCGCACGTGCACCAAATCCTCGCTCGGCGCCACGATTGACCGGAATCCTCCCACCTTCACCAATTTTCCCAGCTTCATATCGTCTACGACTTCCATCGCCAGCCGCCGATGCGTCCCAATCGCTTCATACGTTGCGCGCCGGACCATTTGAAACGCGCCTACTCCCATGTACGCCTTCGATTTCGGCTCGCGCGTTTTCCACGGACGCATCAGCGCAAAACACGCGCCCAAGTATCCCAGCGCCACCGGCTCCCAAAATCCTCGCAAATCCAACCGCACCAGCAGCGTCAAATGATCCGCGCGCTCCTGCTCCACTACCGCCAAAGCTCGCCGCAACAACTCCGGCGCAAACCGCACATCCGCATCCGTGAACACCAGCCATTCGCCGTTCGCTTTTTCATATGCCGTCGCCAGCGCATGCGGCTTGCCCAGCCATCCCTGCGGCAATTCCGCCACGTGAATCGCTTTCAGCCGAGCATCCTTCGCCGCAAACTCATCTAGGATTTTCCCCGTCGCATCCGTCGAGCGATCGTCCACCGCAATCACTTCATAATTCGGATAATCCAATTTCAGCAGGGAAGCGAGTGCCAGCGGCATTTTCTCCGCCTCATCGCGCGCTGCAAACAGAATGGAAATCCGCGGGAAATTCGGCCCGTCAAACGGCGCAATCGCCGTCAGCGAAGGAATGCTCGACATTCCCCGATACGTCATCACCGTGGAGGCAATCCAGAAAATCGCGATCAGCGCAAAAAAAATCGTAGCAAAAGTGTGCAAGCTGATTTTTCCAGGCACGGAAACGGCGAAAAAGCTATCCTATCACGCGCTATGTCCACCACCATTGCGATTGTAGGAGCGGGCCGCCTTGGTCGCGTCCTCGGTCGCAGCCTGCACCGTGCCGACTGGAAAATTGGCGCCGTTGTCGCCCGCTCAGATTCCTCCGCGCGCTCTGCCGTCCGCACCATCGGAGCCGGCTTCCCGCTCGCCGGCATCTCCAGTCGCATTCTTCACGCGAATATTGTCCTCATCGCCACGCCGGACGATGCCATATCCAAAGTTGCCGCGAAACTCGCTCGCATCAGCACAGACGAATGGCGCGGCAAAGTTGTCCTGCACACCAGCGGCGCTCTTGACGATTCCGTTCTCGTGCCTCTCGCACGGCGCGGAGCATTCACCGGCGCCATCCATCCCCTTCAGACTTTCAGCGAGCGCAGCTCGCCTCCCCTCGAAGGAATTGTCTTTGCCAGTCAGGGCGACCCTCGCGCGCAGCGCGCCGCGCGCCGCATCGTACGCGCTGTGGGTGGCGTCCCGGTAGCTTTACGCCGCGACGCGAAACCCGCTTACCATGCCGCCGGAACACTCGCTTCGCCCTTTGTCCTCGCCGTCGTCGAATGCGCCATGCGCATCCTGATGGACTGCAATTTCTCGGGCCGCCGCGCAAAAATGGCCCTCCTACCGCTGGTGCGCCAGACGCTCTCTAATTTCGAGCGTTTCGGCGCGAAAGAATCTTGGACCGGCCCGATTTCACGCGGCGATTTTGCCACCGTCGCTCGCCACAGAGCCGCTCTCGCCAAATGGCCCGCGGAAGTCCAGGACGCATACGCCGCGCTTGCGCGCCTCTCTGCGCGTTTGCTGGCGGCAAATCCGGAAGAGACTTTGCTCCATCTAGATCGCGTATTTGCCAATACGGTCGACGCCAACGAATGAGCGACGCTCTTTGTTAAAGAATTCCTTGAGCGTGAATTCATTGCGTATGAGAATCGTTAGTTAGCCCGAAGGAGGAACATTGTCGCCACTGCACATTCCCGTCGAAACCGAAACCCTCGCAAACGGTCTCCGCGTCGTCGTTTCGCCGGATCACTCCGCGCCCATCGTGACCGTCGGCGTCTACTATCAAATCGGCTTTCGCCTTGAGCCCCGCGGACGCAGCGGCTTCGCGCACCTGTTCGAGCACATGATGTTTCAAGGTTCAGAACACGCCGGAAAAATGGAACACATCCGCCTCGTCAATTCCTCCGGCGGCGTGCTCAACGGTTCCACGCATTATGACCTCACGAATTATTACGAAGTCGTTCCCTCCAGCGCGCTTGAGCGTGTCCTTTGGCTCGAAGCCGACCGCATGCGCGCTCTGAAAGTCGACGACGACAATCTTCGCAATCAGCGCGACGTCGTCAAAGAAGAAATCCGCGTCAGGGTCTTGAACCAGCCCTATGGTGGCTTTCCCGAGCTCGATCTCGCGCCCGTCGCATATAGGAATTGGCAAAATTCCCACAATTATCTGGGCGATTTTGTTGACCTCGACGCGGCTTCGCTCGCCGACGTGCGCTCCTTCTTTCAAACCTACTACGCGCCGAACAACGCCGTCTTGCTCGTTGTCGGCGACGTTGATCCCGCGCAAGCTTTTGCGTTGGCTCATCGCTTTTTCGATGGCATTACACGCCAGCCGCTTCCGCCTGCTATCGATGTTTCGGAAACTCCGCAGCGCGAAGAGCGCCGGGGCGAGGTCGAAGAGAAATTCGCGCAAATTCCCGCCCTTGCGATTGCTTATCACGCTCCGCGACGCGATCAGCGCGACTGGTACGCTTTTGTCATTCTCGATAGCATTCTCCATGGAGGCCGCGCTGGCCGCGTCTATCACACTCTCGTTCTCGAAAAGCAAATCGCCCTCGACGCCGGAGGCGGCGAATCCATCGGAGCCGCCGAATACAGCGGCCCGACGCTCCTCACGACCACGATTTTTCATAAGCCGGAATTTTCTGCCGACGCCACCGTCACCGCCTACGATGAGGTCATTCGCAATGTCCGTGAAAATCGCATTAGCGATGACGAGCTCCAGCAGGTCAAAGTCAAGCTGCGCTCCGATTTTTACTCCATGCTTGAATCCGGCCACGGCGGCGTCCCGCGCTTTGGGCTCATGCATGCTCTCGCGTGCTTCACGCTTTTCGACAAAAATCCGCAGCGCATCAACACCATC
Source organism: Candidatus Acidiferrales bacterium (assembly GCA_030037335.1). Taxonomy (GTDB): domain Bacteria; phylum Acidobacteriota; class Terriglobia; order Acidiferrales; family UBA7541; genus DAHUXN01. The sequence continues at coordinate 26,382 of JASHRN010000021.1, forward strand.
CTCGACGAACTGTTAGCTGTCACGGCTGCCGACGTGCAAGCCGTCGCGCAAAAATATCTGACCCGCGAAAACCGCGCCATCCTGATTCGCAAGCCCGTCGCGCAAGAGGTCGCGCAGTCCGAAGTCGCCGAGGAAGCCGCGCGATGATTTGCTCAATGACCGCCGCGCAGCCCAAACTCGCCCACGGAGTCGCCCAATGACCGTGCTGCAAAAGCCAATTCGACGACTGTCATTCCGAGGAACTCGCCTGCCGCAGGCAGGGAATCTGTATTTGCTTTTTTGGAGTGCGGCGGTCCGCTTCGCGGATTCCGACTTGCCTGCGGTGGGCAGGCGAAGCCGGAACTCGACGCCGCTTTGCTGTGTAGTTGTAGGGACCTATCGAACTTATCGCCCGTTTGCATTATGAATTCTAATGGCTGTCGCTGAGTTTCATCGCATCACTCGTTGCGAGGTGTCACCTTAAGCCGATACATAAGTAGAACTGGGCTGCGCGAATGAACACATTACTCCAAGACCTGCGTTACGCCTTGCGCCTCCTGCGCAAATCGCCCGGCTTCGCCGCCGTCGCCGTCCTCACCCTCACCCTCGGCATTGGTGCTACGTCAGCGATTTTCACCGTCGTGAATCAGGTTGTTTTGAAGCCGCTGCCGTACCCGCATTCCGACCGCATCGTCGTTCTGGTGCAGCGTGAGGGTCCCAACCCGGACTACCCTAATATCTCTATTCCGGAATACGTGATGTGGCGCGGCGAGGCGCGAATCCTTGAGGACGTCGTGGCCACGGGGTCCGCACTGCCAGTCAACCTGCTGGGAGGCGAACACCCCTCGCAACTCCAAGCGCAGCGCGTAACTGCAAACTTCTGGTCGATGTCCGGGTATCGCGTGGCCATGGGCCGCGCATTCACAGCCAAGGAGGATGTTCCTGGAGGGCCGCCGGTCGCTGTGATCAGCCACGGGCTGTGGCGGCGGTTCGGTTCAGATCCGCACATCGTCGGTAAGGTCCTCGATCTCGACGGCACCGCCTCTACAGTGATAGGGGTCCTCTCGCCTCGCCCTCTAATTGACGCTGGGACCGCGATAGATGCCTATCTCCCGCTGCAGCTCAACCTGAACAGCGAGGATCAGGCAAATCCTTATTTAGCGTGGGCACGATTGAAGCCGGGAGTCACTGTGGCGCATGCCGACGCGGCGCTGAAGCTGGCCACCGACCAATTCCGGCGCCGGTATCCCAACGTGCTCGACCCAGGCGCTGTCTTTGCGGCAGTGCCGGTCAAGGACCTGTTCGCCGCTAGCGTCAAGAAATCGCTGCTGCTCTTCCTCGGCGCAGTTGGCTTCGTGCTGCTGATTGCTTGTGCCAACGTCGCGAATCTCTTGTTGGGGCGGGCGACGGGAAGGCAACGCGAAATCGCCGTCCGTGTGGCGTTGGGCGCAAGCCGGAGTAGGATTATCCAGCAAATCCTCGCCGAAAGCGTGTTCTTGTCGCTTGTAGGAGGCGCGGTAGGCCTCGCCGTCGGCTACGCGGGCGTGCGGGCGCTGCTGGCTATCAATCCCGGCCAGCTTCCCTGGGTTGGATTGCACGGACAAGCGGTCACGCTCGACTGGCGCGTGCTTCTATTTGCGCTAGGAATTTCCGCGCTCACCGGCACGCTGGCTGGATTGATTCCCGCAATGAGGGCCTCGCATACCAACCTGGCAGAGGCGATGAAGGAAAGCGGCTCGCGAGCCGGAGTTGGCATGCGGCAGAACAAGACGCGGTCGCTGCTCGTAGTAATGGAGATGGCGCTGGCGTTGGTTTTGCTGGCTGGCGCGGGCTTGCTCATCCGCACATTCCAGGATCTGCGAAGCGTGAAGCCGGGCTTCGACACGCGCAACATCCTCACCATGGACATGTCGCTAACGGACGCGCGGTTCGCCAAGACGGCTGCCGTGGCGGAACTGGTGCGCGACGGGGAGCAACGATTGGACAGCTTGCCCGGCGTCGAGGTCGCGGCGGCGAGTTGCTGTTTGCCTCCCGCGTGGGCCTACGCCAGCTTCCCGTATAACATCGAAGGCCGTGCTCCGACCGTTGGCGAGTGGTCGGGTAACGCGGAGTGGCGCAGCGTTTCTCCCGGATTTTTCCAGGCGTTCGGCATACCGTTGCTGCGGGGACGCGACTTCACCATAAACGATTCCGGCTCGTCGCCGCCTGTCATTATCATCAACGAGGCGATGGTCAAACAGTATTGGCGGAACGGCGGGGAATTGGGAGCCCGCATAACGATTGGGAAAGACATAGGTCCGCCATGGGCCGACCATCCGCGGGAGATCGTGGGAGTGGTTGGCGACGTACGCGACAACGGAGTGAACACCGAACCCGTCCCCGCCGTCTACGTGCCCATGGCGCAGGTGAGTGACGCGTTGAACGAGACGGCCAATGCCATCCAGCCGCTGGCCTGGGTCATTCGCACGCGCGTCGCGCCGCTCTCCCTGAACCGCGAGATCCAGAAGCAGCTCCGCATAGCGAGCGGAGGTTTGCCCGTCGGTCGCGTGCAAACGATGGAGCAGGTCATGGCACAGTCCATCGAGCAAAACAGCTTCAACATGACTCTGCTCGTCACTTTCGCGGCTTTGGCGCTGCTGCTGGCCGCAGTGGGCATTTACGGTGTTTTGGCGTACTCAGTCCAGCAGCAGACGCAGGAAATTGGAATTCGCATGGCCCTCGGGGCGCAGCAGCGGGATATTCGCCTGTTGGTCTTGGGCCAAGGAACGAAGCTCGCGCTGATTGGAGTGGCGATTGGAATTGCTGCTGCTTTTGGGCTGACGCGGTTCTTGTCGAGCGAGGTCTATGGCGTCAAGGTGACTGATCCTCTGACGTTCGTGGGCGTCGCGATTCTGCTTACGCTTGTCGCGCTCGCTGCCTGCTACATTCCTGCGCGCCGCGCGATGCGTCTCGATCCCATGGTCGCCCTTCGCCATGAATGACCTTCTTCATTGTCATTCTGAGGAGCGCGTTATGCGACGAAGAATCTCGCCTCGGGATTGGCTTCTCGCGGGGCGGCGAGCGCAAATTGTAGGGGCTGACATGTTCTGTCGGCCCGCTAATGAACGGTGGAGCTAAAGAAGCTTTTCGGTTCGCGAAAATGCCGGGCTGCGAGGTCTATGAGCCAAGGCTATTCGTAGCGGCCCAGCAAGCCTTTGTAGGGGTCGACATGTTCTGTCGGCCCGATAAGGAAGCACCTATTTGTGCTAAACGGACTAACGACAGTCTGAAATCAAGCATTCAACAGAAAGGAATTCAATGAGCGCAGTTTCCCATCCTCCAATTCCCGTCGCACCTCCCGCTCTCGGTCCTGAGCGCGCCGTTGCGTGGCCGCCGCGCACCGTCCGTATGCTCTCCAATGGAATGCAAGTCGTGCTCGTCGAGCAACGCACATATCCAAAAATCGGCGTGGAATTATTCTTTCGCTCCGGCAACGCCCTCGTCGCGCGCACCTCGCCCGACGTCCCCGAATTAACCTCCCGCGTTATTCGCACCGGCACAACTTCGCGCACCAGCCGCCAGATCGAAGAGGATTTGCGCCGCATGGGCGCGAGCCTCGGCACCATGGCCGGCGCCGATTCCAGCGCTATCGCAATTTCGGGACTCTCGGAATTCGCCGAACCAATTCTCACGATGATCGCTGATCTCGCGCAGCATGCATCGTTTCCCGCCGCGGAATTCGAGCGCGAACGCCGCCAGCGCGTCGAGGAACTGAAAATCGAGCGCACCACTCCCAATTTTCTCGCCAGCGAACGCTTCCGTCGCATCCTTTTTGCGGATCATCCTTATGCCATCGTCGCTCCAACCGAAGCGCAGCTCGAGTCCTACAAAGTCGACAATCTCGCCAACTTCTATCGCCAGAATTACGTTCCATCGAACGCGCTTCTGATTGCCGTCGGCGATTTTTCAACTCCCGCCATGCTGGACCTGATCGAGAAAACTTTCGGTCCGTGGAAGTCCGGCGCTGCACCGGCGTTTGCGGCGGATCTGAAATCTCCCACGCACGGCCGCACCGTAAACCTGGTTCATTTGCCCGGTGCTGTGCAAACAGAAATTCTGCTTGGCAACCTCTCGATTAACCGCCAGAGCCCGGACTGGCATCGCGCCGCTCTCGCCAATACGATTTTCGGCGGCGCGTTCAATTCGCGCCTCATCGCCAATATCCGCGAGCAAAAGGGCTACACCTACAGTCCGCGCAGCGGGTTTCATCCCCTCCGGCACGCTGGATATTTCAGTGTGCATGCCGCCGTGCGCAATGACGTTGTCGCTGCCACGCTCACCGAAGTATTTTATGAACTCGACCGCATGCGCTCACTTCCGGTAAGCGATTCCGAGCTGAGCGACGCAATCAATTATTTGTGCGGAACGTTTTCTCTCGGCATCGCCACGCAGGATGGATTGCTCAGCCAGCTTTCCACTGTGTATCTCGACCGTTTGCCGGAAAACTATCTGGAATCTTTCCGCGACAAAATCCGCGCGCTAACTACTGCTGATATTCTGGCCGCTGCGCGCCACTACTTCGATTCGCCCAACGCGCGCATCGTCATCGTCGGCGACCGCACCCACGTCGAACCGCAAGCGATACTTTTCGGTGACGTAAAAGTATGGGATACTCTCGGCCATGAACTTAACTGAACGCGAAGAGGGGCAATGGGACAGCCTGGCAGCTGACAAACCGGAGCACCGGCGCGGTTTTCGCCGTTTCATGCTGGCCTATCAGTACCACGTCATGTTCGCGTCGCTCGCCATGGGCTTTGTACTCGTGGGAGCCTACAAACTGTCTGCGGGTCATTGGTTTTTCTCCCGGCTGATTCTGTTGCTCGTGCTCTTGGCGTTCACCCCGGCTGCCATCGTAACTTTCGTTCACATGCGCGAGATTGGTCCGTTCTTGTTCTGGACCGCGAGCAACCGCGAGTGGACCACACGTCGGCCGAGAAAAACCGAGAGAGCAGAGCTGACAATTCTATGTGTCCTTTGGCTGTTAATTTTTCTATTTGTTGCATACGTGGTGTTCCGCCGATGAATCGCTTACGAGTGGTTAGGATTTGTATCACGCTTTCGCTAGCTCTGTTTCTGGCTCTCCTTTTGCGACGGCCAAGAAAAAACTGCCCGCGCATCCGTTCGACTTGAACATGGCGACGCTCTCGCAGTTGGAAGAACTTCCCGGCGTGGGTGCGGTGACTGCGCAGAAAATCCTCGATTTTCGCCAGAAAAGCGGCCCATTCAAAAGCGTAACGGACCTTCTTGCTGTTCCACGCATCTCGAAAGCGCGCTTCGCCAAAATCAAGCCCTACGTTTACGTCAAGCCGCCGCAGGCTCAGAAGAAAAAACCGTAGAGCAACAGCTACGCAATTCCGCGGCCCTCGAAATCAGAATTGCTGGTGCGAGGACTTTCTGCTGGTGAGCGCGAGTGGCACTTGCTCGGCGATTTCGAGGCCGTAGCCTTCGAGCGCGGCCAGCTTGCGCGGGTGATTTGTAAGCACGCGGATTTTCTTCAGCCCCAAATCGATGAGAATTTGCGAGCCTACGCCGCTTTCCCGCCAGACCTGCCGCTGGCGGTTCAAATCCTGATCGATTTCTCCGCGTTCGTGGTAAAGCACGCGCGGCAGCGCTTCGCCTTCACTTGCTTGCAATGCAATACGAAAGCCGCGGCCCGCGTGATGCAGATAAACCAGGACGCCGCGGTTTTCGTGCGCGATTGCTTCGAGCGAGCAGTCGACGATTTGACGGCAATCGCACGCCAGCGAACCAAAAACATCCCCGGTAAGGCAGTGCGAATGCACGCGAACGAGCGGAGGCACATCTCCGTTTAGCTCTCCGCGCCCCAATTCACCACGAACAAGCGCGACGTGCTGCTCGCCGTCGGTTTCGCTGGAATATGCCAGCATGCGAAATTCACCGAACGGAGTCGGGAGCGTCGATTCCGCGATGCGCTTGACGTATCGCTCATGTTTCATGCGGTAGCGAATCAATTCGGCGACGGTGAGAAGTTTCAAATCGTGGCGCTTGCAGAATTCACCCAACTGCGGCAGGCGTGCCATGGTGCCGTCGTCATTCATGATTTCGCAGATCACTCCGGCCGGTTCAAGCTCCGCGATGCGCGCCAAATCTACTGATGCTTCTGTCTGACCGGCGCGAACCAGCACGCCGCCGCGCCGCGCGCGCAGAGGAAAAATGTGGCCGGGACGCCCGAGATCCTCGGGACGCGCGTTCGGATCGACGGCGGTGAGAATCGTGGTAGCGCGATCGGAGGCGCTGATTCCGGTAGTAGTGCCTCGGCGCGCGTCGATCGATTCGCAAAATGGAGTGCCAAAAGCGGAAGTGTTGCGCTGCGACATTGGCGTGAGGCTCAGCGCATCGCAACGCTGCTCGGTGAGCGCCAGGCAGATGAGGCCGCGGCCTTCCTTGGCCATGAAATTGACGGCTTCGGGGGAGATTTTTTCGGCGGCCATGGTGAGGTCGCCTTCATTTTCGCGGTCCTCGTCGTCGACCAGCACGATCATGCGTCCCTGGCGAATGTCTTCGATGGCCTCTTCGACGGTGGCAAATGCCGGCTTGGAATCGCTCATGGGGTTGCAGATTCTCCTGCCGAATAGGTTAGCACACTAAACTGCATCCCCGCCGACTCCAAGCTTCTCAGCTTGTCATTCCGAGCGAGGATGCGACGAGTATCCGACGAGGAACCTGCCGTCGCCTTTGTAGCGCAGAGCTTCGCGCCCTTCGCGAAGTTCTACGGTTTTTCTCGCTCGCCACTCGTCACTGCCCCTTATGTCATTCCGAACCGGCCGCACTCGGCCGTGTGAGGCTTGCCCGCCGCAGGAGGGAATCTGCTGTTGTTTTTGCCTTGTTTTCTTTTGTCATCCTGAGCGAAGCGAAGGACCTCGCCTCGATGCTTTTGGTTCTCGTAGTGACGGTGCCCCATCCTCCGCGCCCGTTCGGCGGCCGAACAGTGAACATGAGACCCCATCAGCGGTGGCGCTCTATCGGCCCCGAGTTTTCGACTTTCGTCCGCCCTTCTTCTTTGCCTGATGAACAGTTGTTTTGACCGTATCCGGTGTCGTTCCAAGTATCGCGGCAATCTCCGCATTCTGAAAGCCGCACGCCTTCAGAAGGGTTATCTTTTCGGACTGCCCGCACTCTCTTATGTCTCTTAACAAGAGCCCAATCAGAACCTTTGCAATCCTTTCCAGGCCCTCGGCTAACGCCTACCTCTTAAAAGCTTGTGCCATTTTCTTCTGACTCTCGTTCTATCCACTAGAATTTCTACGTTGAGAGGGCTGTCGCGTTGCTTCCGCACGCTTACTGCGTGCCCGAGCATCCCCGTCAAATGAAAATCTGTGTCTACGAGCGAGCACCCGATCACAACGACAATTTCGGCTTCCAGCACAGCCTGGTAGGCGCGCTGCCAGAGGTTTTGCCAGTGGCTATGTTTGAAGAATTTGCCGTAAATGGGCGGTATAATCTGGCGGATAAAACCGCTGCGCTCGTTCTTGCGACCTTCATCGATCGCTATCCGGGTTGGTTTTGACTCAAATACGTGAGCGAGGTTCGCGTACGATCCACGTACGAGCCAGTTAACCGAGCCATGTAGCTTCAGTAGCTCGACGCCTGAGAGCCTCGCAGACGCAGCTGGTTTGGGCCCTCCCCAAAGGAGTTTGTTGCTCCCGCCGGCAATGCAATAGCCTTTTCCAGGCGCCCAGCCAGAGCGAATTAAGGCCGCATCGAGGACAGTGTCATAATTTAGGGTGATGATTCGGTCGGAGGGTTCCAGCCGACGGACCACGGACGAATAGAGGTTCTGAGCGTCAGCATGGGAGGCGATCTCGCCGAGTATGCCAAAAGTGAGAAAAAGGAAATCTTCGATTTCCGTTCTGGCACCAGCCTTGCGACGCCGACCCGCCCCTTTTGCGTAGATGCCAGGGAAATCCTTTGACACGTACAGGAGGCTAAAGGCAGTCTCCATTGGCAGGGGCCACCTCCCGCGCGTCGGGAACTCTTCCGTCAGCGTTGTTTTAAGTCGCGCGTACCTCGAACGGTATTTTGCCTCAAGTGCCCGTGTGAAGTTTTCGACAATAGGGGAAAAATCGCCGTTCAGCGGAGGCTTTATGCGTTTGCCGTTGATAAGGACGTGACGAACAGCCCCCCTCGTGGCTCCCGCGCCTAAAATGAAAACCGTCTTTCTGGATTTTCCGGCCCAGTACATTGAGCGCTCTATTCGCTCCCAACAGCGGGATCACCTTTTGCGAGCGGGTAGATACGTAGATACCGTGCGCCCTTAGCGCTCTCAATTAAGAACACAATCCCGTGCTCTCGCCATCTTGCAAGCGTTCGGCTTAGGTTGCCAGCGTCAAGCTGAGCCTTCTTGGCGATATCAGTCAGACTATTCGAGCCATCGCACAGATTGAATGCCTTGAGCTGCTTGCTGCCGTCGCCGATGATTCGCCGGACTTGGCTCGGGGGAATTGCGCTTCGCCCGAGTATTTCGAGAAGACAGGGCAAGAATTCGTTAATTTCCATCGCTCACCTCGGGATCTGGGATCGAGTCGCGCCGTAGAGTAACACAGTCGATAATCATCCAGATAGTTCACGACTCTGATGGGCGCGTCGAAAACATACGGAATCTCGTACTATACCCACGATTGTCCTTGACAATTGCTTACCTCTTTAGTAAACTCTCCCCACTTTTGTGGCCTTCTTCAAGGGCCTGGGGCAACGTTGGCCACCGCCCCCTGCGCCCCAGACAAATCAATACAATTTCACTCAAACTAAAGGAGAAACGTAATGGTGTCCCCGCTCAAACCCGCTGTCGAAGTTCCAATAGAACCCGAAGCTGACTCGCCCGAGATGACTCGCGCCAGAAACCTTATTGAGAAAATTGAAGCCTCGCAACCTGCTCGATCCAGACTCAGTTCCAATTCGGGAAAACGCCACTCGGATCGCCTCGCCAATTCCCGGCGATTGCTCCAATCCCGCATCGCCTCTATCCCCGACTTCGAGCGCCACAGCCGCAAATGCCAGGTCTGCCACAGTCGTTGGGTCGAGGAGATCGAGCAAGCCTATTACAACTGGAGCAGCGCCCAGTGGATCATCAATAACTTCCAGATCAGCTATGACGACACCGTCTATCGTCACGCCCGCGCCATCGGTCTCAACGTTCAACGCCGCAAAAACGTCGGCATTGCCGTCGAAAAGCTCATCGAAAAGGTGGACGAGGTCACCGTCACTTCTTCCACCGTCCTCCGCGCCATTCGCGCCCTCTCTTTGCTCGACGACAATGGCCGTTGGACCGACCCTCCCTCCACGCACATCTTCGTGCGCGGAACCGATCCTGCGTCCTCTTGCTCCGGCGTGCCTCAGCAGAGTATCGACTCCGCTTCAGCCACGGACCATTCGCAAACGGAACGTTTTGAGTGTGATGAGGGGATATTATCGAGCGGTTCTCTAGCCACTGGTCACTCGCCAATACCCACTGAATCCGAATCTAATCGCGGGAATATGGAAAATTAGAAATTCATGCAACTCACACAAAGGAAACGCTCGAGGGCACTTCTAATCGCGGAAATTTCCGCTTTTAGAATTTCCGGACGGCCCATAAGCACGATGCCTGCGTGAGATGGCTTAGCGGGGCTTTTGGTCTTGGATGGTGTAGCCCGCAGGGATCTGAAAGAGTGATGGATCGGGTTCGGACTGCTCGAAGCTGGTAAGGCGGAATTCATCGTCGGCGTTGCGCGGATCGGAGACTTTGCGCAGAAAAATGAGGCCTAGCTCCGGCGAGCGCCAAATTTCAGTGACTACGGTTATCGGCCGGTCACTATGTTCCGCACCAGCCGGATATGTTCTCGTCATTCGTTCGCCGGTTACGAGGAAACCGAGCATGTCCTGGGTTCCGAGCTGTTCGCGCGTGAACTTCGGTTGCGGCCGGGGTGGGCCGGACGGAGCAGGAGGGGGGACATTCGCCGCGGAAGGGGCAGGAGCGAGCGAATGGCGGGTAGCGACGTGCGAACTTTGTGGGAGAAGAAAAAATTCATATCCCGCGACAGGGTCCAAGATTTGAATGAAATTCGGAGAGTCCGGATCGGGATCGTTCAGGCCAACGGGTTGGTAGGTGTAGTAGGCGACTCGGCCGTAGGAGTCGCGATAAACCAGAGATTTGGCCCTTGTCTGGATGCGAGTTCCATCAGCCAAAGTTTTTGTGCGGAGGATTTCAGCCGTGGCAGAAAACGGACAGCCAGTGCTAGCCGTAACCCCCAAAGAGCCGAAAGCGCGGTTGGCGGAAGCGCAGGGGGAAGGAGGCTGGTTTTGGGCGTGCGCCGCGCAGTTCAGGGAGAGCAGCAGGCCGAAAGCGAATGTCCATCGCAGAAACGGCTTCATCGGAACACCCCACAGTTTGGCGTTCAAAGATTGGACGAAGGAGATGGCGGTTCGGTTACGTTGGGCGTTGGTTAGCGACTGACGGCGACGAGTGAAGCGGCGCACCAGCTTCGACGGGCGTACGGAGATGTACCGATCATTTGGCCTTCGCGAGATGCAAGGCGCGTTTCGCGGCGGCGTAAAGATTCAGACGTGAGTACACGCCGAATGAAGATCCATCATCCAGAAAGCCACCTCCGGGTCCTTCCGTCTCGGTAAGAATTTTGTCCGCCTGCTCGAGCGTCAAGGAAGGAAAAGCCACCGTCAGCAAATATCCGGCTTCTGGAGCGTCTTTGCCTACGTCTTCGAGGACGCCGGCGTTCTTCTGATAGACGACAGGAAGATTGTATGTTTGCGTGGCAGCATAGAAAGCCTCGTCTGCCGCTGGATCGCTGAGGCGTCCGGTATCTTCGGCAGCGCAGACCTCGACCGTGTTGCCGCATCCCGCCTGAAGTACTGCGGTCATATTGGCGCGGGCTTTCTTGACGGCAGCCTGAAAATCCGCGATGGCAGGAGCGTCCCTATACGATTGGCCGACGTAGGCCGGATCGTTGGCCAGAAGATGCGCCATATCGTAGAGGGCCAGCGTGCGGCCAGCCAAGACATCCATGGCATAGTGCGCGCCGACGATGATGCGGTCGTTCCCGTACTCTGCGGCGCGAGCAATCATCTGCGGGTAGCGTTCGGGCACCATCACGGCGAGCAGGATCGCTCCCGTGTAACCGTATGTGGCATGACCGCTTGGATAGGAAGGGCTTTTCGTCAGGTTCATCATTGGCCCGCGGTTGTAGACGATGTTATCTGCAGGGGCGTGAAAATAATCGAAGCCAACGATACGCGTCAGGCTCGGCTCAGTTTGAAAAGGGCGTGAGTTGCCATAAGGATCGGCGCCCGGGGTTCCCGCGGGAAGGCCGTAGGCTTTGCCGAACATATCGGGAGATGCGCCGATTTTCTCGAGAATTTCCATTTGCTCAGCCGAGACAGGTATCTTTCCGTTGGTCGTTTCATTCGCGAAAAAATACTTCGCCGCACGGGAATTTACCTCGCTTGTTGCCTCTGCATACGCGATGACATCCGCCATGCCTGGGGACAGACTCGTGAAATGTTGCCGGTCGATGTAGTGAGCGCGCGCGAGGTAAGCGGCGCCAAGCGTTGTGCCCAGCCCATCCGCGAGTTCGGCGAGATTGCGGCCGGTAATGAAAACATCGCGAAGCGCCTGCTGCTGTTGCTCGGCGAAAGGGAGCAGTGTCGGCTGAGAGATCGCACCGGTCTGAATGCCACCGGTGACGGTGTAATTGGCGCCTAAAGCGGCGTTGCCCGCACTGGTGTTTGACAAGGCGGCGACTGGAGCGAGCCCTTTCAGCGCTGCTTTGTCGCTTGCGGACTGCGCTCTAGCGTGGAAGGGCAGAAGCAGGCAAAGAACTACAATCCGCAGGAACATTTTCAATGTCATATGCCTTCTTTCAGCCGCCAGAGAAAAGCGGCGAAGAGCGCAATCTATCAGTTCGCTTAGAGAGTTGGCAAACTCCCAGAGGAAGCTGGTTGTGCCACAGCGCAGGGCGTAAAGATGACTGGGGGATGATAAAGGCGACAGCAGGTCCCCGCCTGCGGCAGTGAGGCCTCACCGCCATTCGCCAAAGAGAAGAGACGACTGGGTTCTGGATGACGGCTATGTTAGCGGAGCCAGTGGTGGATGAGATGGAAGAAAATCACGCCCATGACGCCGGCGCCGGGGATGGTGAGAATCCACGCCCAGATGATGCGGCGCGTGACTCCCCAATGCACGGCGGTAAGGCGACGGGAAGCTCCGACGCCGGAAATGGCCCCGGTGATGACGTGAGTTGAGCTGACGGGGATGCCCCACGCGGCGGTGAAGAGCAACGTGAGCGTAGCTGATGTTTCCGCAGCGAAGCCGCTGAAGGGCTGAAGCTTGGTGATGCGCTGGCCCATGGTTTTGACGACGCGCCAGCCGCCGGCCATTGTGCCTCCAGCCATTGCCAATGCGCAGCACATGATGACCCAGTCGGGGACGACGTAGCTTCGCAGCACTCCGCCGGTGACCAGCGCGGCGGTGATGATGCCCATGGTTTTTTGGGCGTCGTTGGTCCCGTGGCTGAAGCTGAAGGCCGCGGCGGAAAGGAGTTGAAGACGGCGAAACCAACTGTCTACGCGGCGCACGGGGAGTCGGTAAACCATCCAACTGATAATTGTAATCACGACCACACCGGCGACCAGGCCCATGATGGGCGCGACGAAAATGAAGATAATTGGCAGGGTCCAGCCGGAACCGATAATTGCGCGAAAGCCTGCGGAGGCAATGGCGGCGCCTCCGTAGCCGCCCATGAGCGCATGAGAGGAACTGCAGGGGATGCCCATGCGAATGGTGGCATAGTTCCAGATGATGGCGCCGAAGAGGCCTGCGAGAAGCACGCTCTCGTTTACGAGATGAAGATTAACGAGGCCTTTGCCCATGGTGGCGGCGACCGCCGTTCCATAAACGAACGGAGCGATGAAGTTCCAGAATGCAGCCCATACAACGGCCCAGAGCGGGCGGAGGACGCGCGTGGAAACGACGGTAGCGATGGAACTGGCAGCGTCATGCCAGCCATTGGTGAAATCAAAAATCAGACTGACGAAAACGATGATGAGCAGAAGGTGAAAGCTGCTCACGCGGAAAGCTCCTCCGGTCGAGGTGGGACACTTGTGCCCGTTATCATTCGCCGGTTGCTATGGATCATGCGTTCTTCAGGGTGATGGTTTCGACCACGTTGGCCACGTCTTCGCACTTGTCGGTGGCAATTTCGAGCACTTCGATGATTTCCTTCCATTTAATAACGAGGATGGGATCTTTTTCCTGCTCAAAGAGATTGGCAATGAGATCCCGGCAGACCCGATCGCCTTCATTTTCGAGGCGATTGATCTCGATGCAATGTTCGAGGATTTCGTTTCTCTTTTCCAGCACGCGAACCGCGGCGACGACTTCCTTCGTCGCCTCCAAAAGGACGCGCGAGAGATCCGAGACGCCGGGACGGATCTTGTCGATGCGATAGGTCACCAGGCGGCTGGCAGCGGCGTCGGTAAGATCGAGCACATCGTCGATTTTGCTCGCCAGTTCGTGAATGTCTTCGCGATCGAAGGGGGTGATGAAGGTGCGGTTCAGCTTGTTCATCAGAGAGTGAATGATGGTGTCGTTGGCGTGCTCGATGTCTTTGATTTTCTCGGCATCGGAGGCCGGATTCGAATAGTTCTCGAGCATCGCCACCATGGCTTGGGAGGCACGGTAAACGTTTTCGGCGAGCTCTACGAACATGTCGTGGAAGCCGTCTTCGTGGGGCAGTAGTTTGCTCAGTATCCCGGGCATAGGTTTAATTGAGCTGCGAGTGGACACTATAGCGGAAGGGAATTGCTGGAGCAAGGAAGCAGGTTAGCTGAGAGGTTGTAGTTTCGGTTGGGGAGGTGCTGCTCCAAACGCCGGAGGAATCAAGCAACTCCGGCGTCTGGACCAGCGAGGTTTCCGCGGCGTTAGCGATCGCGCCCTGGTTTGTGATCTTCCTTCTGCGGATGATTGTTCTTTTGGTTGTTGTTGTGAGCGGCCCGGTTATCGTTGCGGGCCGCGCGATTATCGTTGCGAACGGCGCGGTTGTCGTTTCGAACAGCGCGGTTGTCGTTTCGAACAGCACGGTTGTCATTGCGAACGGCCCGATTATCGTTGCGGACCGCGCGATTGTCGTTGCGAACAGCACGGTTGTTGGCACCCACGCGGTTCCCCGGCCGCGCCATGGCCGTGTGTTCGTGATTCATCTGCGCGTTCGTCGCTGCAAAGTGCTGTTCGTGCGCAGCTGTCATTTCTGCTCGAGTAGGCATTGCGCGCACGCCGCCTGGCCCGTTGAAGGCCACGTGGCTGTTGTTATTCACGATGACCCTGCGGTTGATGTAAGTGTTGTGGATGATGTTGACGTTCACATGCATGACGGCGGTATTGTAGAAGAAATGTCCTCCGCGCCATTCGCCACCGACGAAGCCGACACCGCCATAGCCGAAGCCGTAGTTAATTCCGCCGTAGAACCCGATGTGAGGGCCCCAGTAACCGGCGTGCCAGACGTAGGCTCCGCCCGCGAAGCCCCAGTAGCCAGGCGTCCAAAGGAGGCCGGGATGAGGAGCCATGACCCAAACGCCCGGAACCCAGTAATAACCCGCGTCGCCGTAAGCCCAGTAACCCGGCGTCCACATATAGTCGGGTCCTGGACAAATCGGCTGAGCATAAACACGCAGCGGAGGGGGACCTACGTGAACGGAAATTCCTACTCCGATGGCGACCTGCGCATGAGATGTGGCAGGGACCGCCAAGATCACGACCGCCAAAAGGAAGCACTGCAAAAGACCGAATTTACGCATCATTATTTTCACCTCGGTGCATCATCAAATGCCCTGCAATTCCTAGAACACCCCGGAAATGGAAAAGTTGTGCCCGCCTCGGCACTGCCAATACTGCGAATAGATCGAGCGTAGCGAGGCGAAGAGGCGCGTTCAAGCACGACCCGTGGAAAGCGTGCTCAAAAAAGCATGATACATCTTGACGCGAGCGGATGCTAGAAGCAGTGCATATGGATAACTTATGCCGTTGCGTAGTGGCCTTCGGGAAAAAACCCTGACATAATCTGCGCGTTCGTCGGGAGCGCTGGCGGCGGAAAAGACGCATTGCGCTGAGCACTTTGGCCACAGTTCGCGCCTCTGAATTTCATATGTGATAAAGAGCAGGTGAGCCGTTCGGTTGCGCTGAGGGCAAGCTCCGCAGTTCGCGCGAGGCCTGCCTGCGGCAGGCCCGCCGCGGCGGGCAGGCAGGGATCTGAATTGCTGAATAGTGGAACCAAACTCGGAGCTTATGAAATTCAATCACCGCTGGGCGCGGGCGGAATGGGCGAGGTTTATCGCGCGCGAGATACGCGGCTGGGGCGCGATGTGGCGCTGAAAGTTTTGCCGGCGGCGTTCGCGCGCGATGCGGAGCGACTGGGACGTTTTCGGCGCGAAGCGCAAGTGCTAGCTTCGCTCAATCATCCGAACATTGCGGCGATTTATGGCTTCGAGGATTCCGGCGCGACGCATGCGCTGG
>JASHRN010000163.1 GCA_030037335.1 Candidatus Acidiferrales bacterium
GTGGGTTCGGAGCGAATTGTCGATGGATCGAAATCTACGATGATTTCTTCTTCTGCGCCGTACACCGACGGCGAGTCGCCGAGAGCAATTGACCTTTCGTGAACACTCATCGGTTTAATCACGGGTTTAATCGCGTGTTTTTGAGAAAGCCGAATGCGAAAACCGTAGCAGGAATAGCCGCCCTCGCCGTCAGGTTGGGATGCGGTTTCAGGGCCGTCCCAGTCGCTGCTTGAGTAGTCGAGCGGATAGAGAACGAAGATATGCACGGAGAGTACAGCAGGATGCGCGCGATACTCCGTTTCGGCATCCTGTTCCGTGTAGTTGGGGTTGTGCTGGCGAGAGCGCAGGGCAGTTTCTTCGAAGGGAGTCCGCAGCTCAATTGAATTGACACAGGCCCCGCTGGGCGGGCAGTCGAGCATGCGCGAATATTTTTCGAAGAACTGCCTGACGGTGTCCGGATCGGTACTCCGGCCAACCGAAAAAGCTTCCTGGATTTCTTCGGGATGTAATTTCTGAATAAATGCTACTGCGACCGGAGCGAAAACAGCGCTTAGGATGAGGCAGGCAAGAGCCAGTGCCACACGGTTGAAGGTTATTTTCATGGGCTGGAGCCTCTGATATTTTGACGCTCTTGAGCCCCGGTGCGTTGCGGCGGATCGGGATTGAATCAATTAAGTGATACTCAAGGCGCCCGAGAAATTGACCGGGGATTTGCCGGCTGCGGAGGATTCGATGCGGCCGATGCGGAAGAAGCGTTCGCGGCGGCGCTTCAGCTCGGCTTCGACCTGCTTCGCATTTTTTGAGGGCACAACCAGAATCATGCCGACACCAAGATTGAAAGTGCGCAGCAGCTCTTCGGAATCGATTTTTCCGAGGCGCGCAAGATAAGTGAAAATCGGTGGAACCGGCCAGGAGCCGAGCTCGACCACCGCCTGAACGTTGCGCGGAAGGACGCGCGGCAGATTGCCTGGAATTCCGCCGCCGGTAATGTGTGCCATGCCGGAGAGCCATCCGCGCAAGACGATATTTTTCAGCATGGGCCAGTAGCAGCGATGCGGCTTGAGGAGTTCGGCGCCAATTTTGTTGCTGACATCCGCCACGTAGGAATCGGGCTTCAACTGCGCCACCTCGAAGACGAGCTTGCGCGCGAGCGAATAGCCGTTAGTGTGAAGGCCGGTCGAAGGCAAAGCAAGGAGAATATCGCCGGCATGCACGCGGCGAGGATCAGCCTGCTTTCCGCGCTCGACGACTCCGACGATGAAGCCGGCGAGATCGTATTCGCCGGGCGAATACATGTCCGGCATTTCAGCGGTTTCTCCGCCGATGAGAGCGCAGCCGGCCTGGCGCGCGGCGCGGCTCATGCCTTCGACGACTTGTTCGACGATGCGAGGATCGATGCGAGACATAGCGAGGTAGTCGAGGAAAAAAAGAGGCTCGGCGCCCTGCGTGAGGATGTCGTTGACGCAGTGATTGATGATGTCTGCGCCTACAGTGGAGTGCACACCGGCGGCGATAGCGATTTTTATTTTGGTGCCGACGCCATCCGCGCTCGAAACAAGAACGGGATCGCGCCAGCGCTGGCGATCGAGATGATAGAGCGCGCCGAAGCCGCCAATGGGCGCGAGAACGAATTTGTTCGACGTGCGCCCAGCGAGGTGCCGGATTTTCTGTTTGGCCTGGTCGGCGCGGGAGATATCCACGCCTGCATCGGAATAACGCATTAAAACCGCCAATTCATTTTATACGCTTGAGTCAAAATGTATGGAAGAGTCTTCTCCAGCGCATGCGGCTGGGATGAATCAGGATGCTCAGATAGGTGCCAAGGCGCTCGCCGACGTGGCCGGGTTCCCAGACTTCGTCCGGGGCTTTGACGGACATGTAAATGAATAATGGAGTGCCAATGAGATTGGCACGCGGAACGTAGCCCCAGAAGCGGCTATCGTTGGAGTCGTCGCGGTTGTCTCCCATCACAAAATATTCGCCCGGAGGAACATGGAATGGGCCGGTGTTTTCCTGCGGTGCAGATGGATCCGGCGGCGGGTTCAGGTAGGGCTCGTTCAACTGTTTTCCGTTGATGAAAACAACGCCGCGTTGAATCAGGACAGTGTCGCCGGGCATTCCGATTACGCGCTTGATGAAATCTTCGTTGTTGGCGGCCTGCGGAGGCGCTTCGAAGACGATGATCTGCTGGCGCTTGGGGTTGCGCCAAAGCGCGATATGGTGTTCGGTGAAAGGAATTCCGACGTCGTAGCCGATCAGGGAAATGATGAGGTGGTCGCCAATAAGAATTGTGTTTTCCATCGAGGCGCTGGGAATCACGCGCGCCTGGATGATCATGGATTCAATGATGAAGAAAGCCAGAATCACCCAGAACCACGAGATCAGCTCGTGGCGAAGGCGGTCGCCCGAGGTGGCTTCGGTTTTTTGCGGCTGTGACTTTGCTGCTGTTTTTCGCTTTTGGATTTTCTGGGTGGATGGCATTCGCTTATATGGTCGAGGTTTCCTTAGAAACTGTGGAACAAACGGTGCCAGCGAACTTCGCTGGGATGAACAAAGATGCTCAGGTAAGTCTCAATACGCTCACCGATATGGCCTGGCTGCCATACTCCCTCTCCCTCCGGCGCCTTGATGGACATGAAAATGAACAACGGTGTCGCAATGATGTTCCTTCGTGGCACAAAGCCCCAGTAGCGGCTGTCGTAAGAATCGCCGCGATTATCACCCATCACGAAATAGTCATTCGGCGGAACGACGAGTTCACCATCATGGACATATTTCGGCAGCGTTTCAGCCCATTCCGAGGTAAGGCCGTCGTAGATTCCATTCCCGTCGGGAGGAAAGTTTTCGAGTGAGCTGGCCATCTCAGCGGGGTCGCGCAAGACGTAAGGCTCCTTCAGGCGCTGGCCGTTGACATAAACTGTTCCGTGCTCAATGCGGATGCGGTCGCCCGGGATGCCGATGACGCGTTTGATGAGATCTTCTGTGCCGTTGAGCGGCGAGACAAGGATGATAATTTGCTGGCGCTTGGGATTTCGCCAGAGTGGCACGTGCAATTCGGTGTAAGGAATGCAAAGAGCGTAGCCAAATGGGCTGACGACCATGTGGTCGCCAACAAGAATCGTGTTTTCCATCGAGCCGCTGGGAATCAAGCGGCTTTGCGCCATAGCGCCTTCGACGAAGAAGAGCGCGAGGAGCAGCCAGACCCACGAGAAGATCTCGCGCAGCACCCGTTGACGCGTAGTTTTCTTCTGTTGCTGCTTTTGAGGATGTGAGCTTCCCACGTTAGCCACGGTGCGCCTCCACTTCGAGCTGGATATTTTCTGTTGGATAGACACCCGTGTAGCAGGAAGTGCAGAACGTCCCATCCGTATCTTCGACGGCTGCGCGCAGGCTTTCGAGCGAAAGATAAGCGAGCGAATCGGCTCCGATAAATTCGCGAATCTGCTCGACGGAATTGCGCGAGGCGATCAGCTCGATTTTTGTGGGCGTATCGATTCCGTAGTGACACGGAGAGACTGTCGGCGGGCAACTGATACGCATGTGAACTTCCGCTGCGCCGGCCTCGCGCACCATACGGACGATTTTGCGGCTGGTGGTTCCACGAACGATGGAATCGTCCACGAGGACGACGCGGCGACCTTCGAGAAGTCGCCGCACGGGATTCAATTTCAAGCGCACGCCGAAATCGCGAATAGACTGCTCGGGTTCGATAAAAGTGCGGCCGATATAGTGATTGCGGATCAGGCCCATGCGAAATGGAATCCCAGATTCGGCCGCATAGCCTATCGCGGCGGGAACTCCGGAGTCGGGAACCGGAACTACGACATCGGAAATCGCGGGAGATTCGCGCGCGAGCAATCTGCCGAGTTTTTCGCGGGTGGCATTGACGGGACGGCCAAAGACGATGCTGTCGGGCCGGGCGAAATAGACGTGCTCGAAGATGCAGTGCTGGTGATTTTTCTCCGGCGCAAAGCGAATCGATTCGAGGCCGCCCTTCGAAATGCGCAGCATCTCGCCGGGTTCGACATCACGGACGTATTCGGCACCGATCAAATCGAAAGCACAGGTTTCCGACGCAACTGCCCAAGAATTACGCAGCCGGCCTAGAGCGAGAGGGCGAAATCCGCGCGGATCACGAACGGCGAGAATCTCATCGCGCGTCAGGATAAGAAGTGAATACGCACCCTCGACCTGGCCGAGCGCATCGGCGACAGCTCCCGCCAAGTTTCCCACTTTGCTGCGGGCGACAAGATGAACGATTACTTCCGTGTCGCTGGTAGTCTGAAAAATTGAACCTTTGTGTTCGAGGCTGCGTCGTAATTCGAGAGCATTGGTCAAATTGCCATTGTGAGCCAGTGCGAGCTTGCCCTTATTGCAGTCGCTGGCGAGTGGCTGAGCATTGCTGAGCGAAGTATCGCCCGCCGTGGAATAGCGCGTGTGGCCAATGGCCGCAAAGCCGGGCAGCCGGGCAATCACATCCGGTGTGAAGACGTCCTGAACAAGGCCCATGCCGCGTTCAAGGCGAAACTGCACGCCATCGGTAGCGGCGATCCCGGCGGATTCCTGTCCGCGGTGCTGCAGGGCATAGAGCCCGAGGTAGGTGAGCTTGGCGGCTTCCTCTTCGCCGAAGATGCCGAACACACCACACTCGTCGTGAAAGTGGTCGTCGTCGAAATAAAGAATTCTGTTCATGATGCGATTTGCAGAAATTTTTCCAGGCTGCTGACCCAGATTTGCCGGAGCGAATCGACAGAAGCGCAAAGCCAAGGCTGGCCGTTCATTTGGATGCTGAATTCTCCGCGAGTGACTGTACCGATTCGCCGCGCTTCAATCTTATATTGTGCCGCAATCTGCTCGACGCGAGCAAGCGACTCCGGTTTCACGGAAATGACGGCGCGAGCGCCGGATTCTTCAAAAAGCGCAAACTCAGCAGGGTCATTCGTTTGCAGATTGATTTTCGCGGCCAACCCTTCCGCGGCGAAACAAGATTCAGCGAGCGCGACGGCAAGTCCGCCATCGCTGATATCGTGAGCCGATTGCAAGAGACGCCCTGAGGCGAGAGCGACGAGGCAATCGATGAGAGCTTTTTCCGCATGCAGATCGATTTCTGGAGGCGCGCCAGCGACAATGCCATGAATCGCCTTCGAGTATTCGGAGGACGAGAACTCGCGGCGCTGCTGATTGCTCATATCCCGCGGTTCTATAGTTCCTTGAAGGAGCAGAATTGCATCACCCTCGTGGTGAAAGCCCATTCCAACGGCACAGTCCGCGTCGTCGAGGATGCCGAGCATTCCGATGATGGGTGTGGGATAAATCGCGCGCCCGAGAGTTTCATTGTAAAAGCTGACGTTGCCGCCGGTGATTGGCGTACCTAAGGCACGGCAGGCATCACCAATACCGTCAACGATGTCGCTGAATTGACGCATGATTTCGGGCTTTTCGGGATTCCCGAAATTGAGGCAATTCGTTGCGGCAACGGGACGCGCTCCGGTGCATGCGACGTTGCGCGCGGCTTCGGCTACAGCGTGCATCGCTCCCGCACGTAGGGAGAACTGACACCAGCGGCCATTTCCGTCCGTGGAAAGCGCCAGCGCGCGCTTTGTTTCCTTGATGCGCACTACAGCGGCATCGCCCGCGCCGGGGGGGATACGCGTATTCGTGCGGACCATGTGATCGTATTGACCAAACACCCACTGTTTGGAGGCAATTGCAGGAGATGCCAGCAATTTGCGGAAATTGTCATTCAAATTCGTATCGGCTGGAGCAAATTCTGTCAGACGGTGTGAGCTGGATTCGATTTTTCGCGTGGCGATGGGTCTTTTATAGACTGGTCCTTCTTCGGCAATTGCATGCGCTGGAATGTCCGCGACGATTTGGCCGCCCTGTAAGACGCGCAGATGGCCGTCCGAGGTCACTTTACCGATGGTCACCGCATCCAGGCCCCACTTGCGGAAGACGTCAAATACCTCGCGTTCGCGGCTGTGCTCAGCCACAAGCAGCATGCGTTCCTGCGATTCGCTGAGCATGATTTCGTAAGCGGTCATGCCGGTTTCGCGCTGCGGCACGCGATCGAGAGCGATTTCGATGCCCATGCCGCCGCGCGAGGCCATTTCGCTGGAAGAGCTGGTTAATCCGGCGGCGCCCATATCCTGAATGGCGACGATGGCGCCTGTGTGCATTGCTTCGAGGCATGCTTCGAGCAAGAGCTTCTCCATGAAAGGGTCGCCGACCTGCACATTGGGACGCTTTTGCTGGGATTTTTCGTCAAATTCGGCGGAGGCCAGCAGAGATGCGCCATGGATTCCATCGCGCCCGGTTTTCGCGCCGACGTAGATGACGGGATTGCCGGTGCCTTTTGCGCGCGCAAAGAAAAGTTCGTCGCGCCGCGCGATACCGAGCGCGAGCACGTTGATGAGCGGATTGTGGGAGTAGCAAGGCTCAAACTGAATTTCTCCGCCAACCGTGGGCACGCCAAAGCAGTTCCCATAAGATGCGATGCCGCTGATGACGCCGTCGAGAATACGCCGATTGCGCGCAGCTTCGGATTGCGTAACCGAATCGCTGGGCGCGAGTGGGCCGAAACGCAATGAGTCGAGAACGGCAATGGGGCGCGCGCCCATGGTAAAAATATCGCGCAGGATTCCGCCAACGCCAGTAGCGGCGCCCTGAAACGGCTCGACGAAACTTGGATGGTTGTGGGACTCAATCTTGAAGACGGCGCAGAATCCATCGCCGATGTCAACGACTCCGGCGTTTTCGCCGGGACCCTGAACGACATGGGATCCTGAAATGGGCAAACGTTTCAGGTGCACTTTGCTGGATTTATATGAGCAATGCTCGCTCCACATAACGCTGAAAATACCCAGCTCGGTCAGGGAAGGATCGCGGCCCAGAATTTCCCGCACGCGGGCAAATTCCTCTGCGGTGAGGCCATGCTCAGAAGCAACTTCGGCAGTGATTTTTGTCTTCGTTCCAATCATTGCAAACTATTTCGCGCGGGCGAAATCGTACACGATATCCCAATAGAGTTGCAGGCCATCTTTGTAACTTTGGATGGGAATGCGTTCGTTATCGCCGTGGACGCGCTCATCATCGGCATTCGTCACTGCAAATGGCTCAAAGCCGTAGCTCACGATGCCTTTGTCGCGAAAGAAATGCGAATCGGTAAATCCGGCGTCGACGGTCTGAACCACGCCGGCGCTGGAATAACGGTCATGGACGGCTTTTTGAATGGAAGCGAAAAGAGGTGTGTTCGTCGAGGAAGTTGCCGGAGGAAAATTGAGGATTACGTCGATGCGGATCGATGGATCGTCGATGATGCGGCGAACCTCGGCCTCCCAGCGCTCGATGGTCCATCCGGGGAGCAAACGGCAATCCAATTCGGCGCTCGCTTCCGGTGGAATGATGTTGACCTTGTTCGAACCGCTGAGACCGGTGATGGAGATCGTGTTGGTGAGGCGTGCGAGAATTCCGGGACGCTTTTCGAGTTCAGAGTAGGCATCGGGCTGAGCGAGAAATGCTTTTGGATTGGCGAAGCGGCTGCGCCACGGCTCGGGCTCGTAGGGAGCGCGAGTGCGAAGCATGGTTTCAACAGGAGGGGTGAGTTCCAGCGGCGGACGGTACTGACGAAGGCGCGTGAGGGCGGCGAGCAGTCGATTCGGCGCGGAATCGGGAATCGGAACTGAACCGTGACCGGCGCGGCCTGTTGCGGTAAGTTTCAACCAGGCGGGTGTTTTTTCCGTCGGCCCAACGCCAAAATAAATTGGCTTCCCGGAATCGTCGGCGAGCGAGCCTGCGCCTTCGGTAAGCATGAATCCGGCGCCCGCGATCCATTGCGGACGGTCTTTCACGACCCATCCAGCGCCGAAATTTCCGCCCGCTTCTTCATCCGCAGTGCCGATGAAGATGATGTCACGGCGAAGCGGGACGTTCAGGCGATGGAGTTCGAGAAATGTAAGGAGTTGAACGATTCCCAAGGATTTCATGTCGAGCGAGCCGCGGCCCCAAAGGTATCCGTCGCGAATAAGGCCGGCGAATGGATCGACGCTCCAAAAAGCGCGGCTTACCGGTACAACGTCCATGTGATTGAGAAGAATCAGCGCTGGTTCGGAGCCGTTTCCTTTCAGGCGCGCAACGATATTGCCGCGGCCGGGAGCAGATTCCGCAATTTGATAGGGAATGCCTTCCTTCTGGAAAATGTTCGCATACCATTGTGCAGCACGAATTTCATTTCCGGGAGGATTGGTCGTGTTGACGCGAACATAGGCAGAAAGATCCTGAACAGCTTCGCTCTCAAGAGCATGCCAATCCACCGAGGCGGTGGTGCTTTGCGCTTTCAGCGGAGGAGCGAGGGCGAGGCAGAGAAGTGAAACGAAAAGTACGAAGGCAAAAATTGAGCGGAGAGAGAAATTTCGCACAGATATCCTCCCAGAGAAGCGCACGCTAAACGGGAGCCGAGACTTTCAACTCGGCATCACGTCCGGTCGAATGCGCCAGGCTGTCGATTATGGAATGGAAAATCACGAGACCATCTTCGGAGCCGAGCGACGCTTCCACCGCTCTCTCCGGATGCGGCATCATGCCAAAGACGTTTCGTTGACGATTGCAAATGCCTGCAATTGCCGCAAGAGAACCGTTGGGATTGGCGGCATCATCAAGTTCACCGGAGGCGGTTGTGTAGCGCAAGACGATTTGATCGTTTTGCTGGAGATCCGCGAGAGTATTCTGGTCGCAAAAATAGGAACCTTCCATGTGAGCGATGGGAATTTTCAGAATCTGCCCACGATGAGCCGTGGAGGTAAAAGGAGTGTCAGTGGTTTCAACGCGCAAGTAGACGTAACGGCAAAGAAAGCGCAGATGACGGTTGCGAAGCATCGCGCCGGGAAGCAGGCCCGCCTCGAGCAAGATTTGAAAGCCGTTGCAGATGCCTATGACAAGGCCGCCGCGGTTTGCGAAGCGCTCTACCGCGCGCATGATCGGAGAGAATCGCGCGATTGCGCCTGTGCGAAGATAATCTCCAAAGGCAAAGCCGCCCGGAAGAATGATTGCGTCACAACCAGCCAGATCACTGGAATCATGCCACAGAAATTCGACAGGCTGGCGCAAGACGGATCCAACGGCATGATAGGCATCGTGATCGCAGTTCGATCCCGGGAAGACGACAACGCCAAATTTCATTTTTTCGGATTCTCCGCAGTTATTCTAGCACACGCGACGGTTGAGATTTGGAGCGAGGCGGACAAAGACGTGCGCGGTTTGGCTAAGGCCGGGAGGACCGCTTTCCACGCTTGCCTTTGGGACTTGGGCCTTGAGATTTCTGTTTTGAAAGATTGTTTCCGTCGCGGACCTTTTGTTCAGCGGATGCGGCTGCTGCTTCGGCCATTCGCCGGCGCCGCTCGGCTGCCCAACCTTCTTTGTTGACCTGGCATCCGCGCGCAATGGCAAGCGCGTCGGCGGGGACGTCATCTGTGACGGTCGAACCTGCGGCGATATAGGCGCGATCGCCAATGCGAACCGGGGCGACCAGGGCTGAATCGCTGCCAACGAAAACGCGCTCGCCGATTGTCGTTGGGTATTTCTTCATGCCGTCGTAGTTGCAGGTGATCGTACCTGCGCCGATATTCGATTCGCGGCCCACGGTTAAATCTCCGAGATAGCTCAGATGCATGGCTTTGACGCCTTCGCCGAGCGTGCTCTTCTTTACTTCGACAAAATTGCCGACTCGTGCGCCTGCAAGCAATTCAGTTCCTTCACGGAGACGCGCGAACGGGCCCACAATAGCTCCGGCGCTGAGCGAACTGCCGGTAATGATCGAATGCTGGCGCACGAGTACGTGATGCTCGAGCTTACTATCCGTCAGAACGCTTCCGGATTGAATGCGGCAATGCGGGCCGATTCGCGTTTTGCCGAGCAACTGAACGCCAGGCTCGATTACAGAATCGCTCTCGACCTCAACTTCTGGATCAATCAAGACTGTCTCAGGCAAATAGATAGTGACTCCAGCATCCATGAGCGCTGCGGCTTTGAGCGCTCGGAAGATGCGGTCCGCTTCAGCGAGCTCGGCACGGGTGTTGCATCCCAGGATTTCTCGCGCACTGGCTGCCTTCACAGCGAGTACCCGCTTGCCGGTTTTATTCAATTCGGCAACCGCGTCGGTCAAATAAAGTTCGTGATGCGCGTTCTCCGGCCGGACTTTCGCGAGGGCGGGCCAGAGATGCTCAAGAGAAAAGCAATAAATGCCGGAATTCACCTCTCGGATCTTGCGTTGCGCCTCGGTTGCGGATTTCTCTTCCACGATGGCCGCTACGCTCGAATCTTTCTTGCGAACGATTCGGCCATATCCGGTTGGGTCATCGAGCTCAGCGGTCAGAACTGTCGCCGCTGCTTCGCCTTTGCGGTGAGCTTCGATTAGTGCGATCAGCGTCTCGGTTCGAATCAGCGGTGCATCTCCTGGAAGGACAATGGCCAATCGCGCCTTAGCACTGATCGCGGCGCGCGCAATAAGCATCGCATGGCCGGTTCCGTTTTGCGGGCGCTGCAGCACAGTCTTGGATTTGAAGGGAGCTACGGCGGCAGTTACGCTTTCTGCTTGATGGCCCACGACGGTCAGGATTTCACCTTCAAGCGGCAGGCACGCGGTGATGACATGCTCGACGAGGGTTCTTCCGCCGGCGGAGTGCAGCACCTTGGCGATCTCGGATTTCAAACGAGTGCCTTTTCCAGCGGCCAGAATGACGCAGGCGAGGTCTTTTGGCATGAGAGGCTATTGTCGCCTTCTGTCTACTCTTTGGCAATCTGGCAACGTGAGATGAGTTCGGATGCGGAAATCCAGGGAAGACGCAGCCAGTGAAACTAGTCAGCGTGGACTTCGGAAGAGTCAAGGTAAGCAGGAGCGCTCTTCTCTGTTGAATCATCTTCAAAAGTTTCGATCCAATACGAGGGCTCGGCGAGTAAGCGAGAGACCAGCCGTGTATGCAAGGCATGGCCCGCTTTGTGGGCGACGACAAGAGCTTTAAGCGGACGCCCCAATAGTGCAAGGTCTCCGATCAAATCGAGAGCCTTATGGCGGCTGAATTCATCCGCGAATCGCAATTCACCTTGCATCAGCCCGTCTGCCGTCAGCACGATGGCATTTTCGAGCGAGCCACCACGAATGAGCCCCATCGCGCGCAATTTTTCTATTTCGTGAATGAAAGTGAAAGTCCGCGCAGGAGCAAGTTCGCTGCAGAAGGATTCGGGCGTAACTGTAATTTCGGTTCTTTGCTGGCGAATCAATGGATGAGGAAAATCAATAAGGCACTGAACGCGAAAGTCGTCGCTGGGGTAGATTCCGATGTGGCGGTCGCCTTCTGAAATCTCGAGTGGCCTTACCACTTTTAAGTATTTGCGCCGTTTGCGAAGCGACCGAAAGCCAGATCCCCCCAGCATCCGGACAAAAGGGAGAGCCGAACCATCCAGAATCGGCAGTTCGAGAGCATCAATGTCAACGTAAACGTTGTCGATCGCGCAGGAATAAAGAGCGGCGAGCAGATGCTCGGTTGTGGAAAGCAGCACGCCGCTTTTCATCAGGCTGGTGGCATAGCTCACGCGCGCAACATTTTTGCCGTGAGCCTCAATTTCGAAGTTGTTCAGATCAGTGCGGCGAAAAACGATTCCGGTGTCGGCTGGAGCAGGAACCAGACGAACTCGCGACTGAACGGCGGTGTGAAGGCCAACGCCATGCGTGCTTACGGGACGCCGAATGGTAGTCTGGAAGCTCAAATCGATATTTTACATGCATTTTGTGTACCCAGTGACAGGAGTGTAAGTGCATTGTCTTTTGGTTGTTACATCATGGCGCGGCAGTGTTTCCGCGTTGTCTGTTGCAAGAATGCAACAGTGCCTGGCTTCCGTGTTGCGCGATTGAAACGCTGCAATTCTCCCATGACTGCTGCGCTCCTGCCGTGAGCGTCTTGTTCCGAGTTACGCCCGCCTGTACAATAGAAGCTTCATAGCGCTTCATGCAGAGTCCATTTCCAATTTTGTCGAGTCCAACGATGGCTGCGCCCAATCCGGCGTCCCATCCGCGGCCGTCGTGGTTGCGAGTGAAGTTTTTCGGCGGCGAGAATTACCACGACTTAAAACGCATCATGCGCACGCTCGATCTGCATACCGTCTGCGAGAGCGCGCGCTGCCCGAACATGGGCGAATGCTGGAATCATCGCACGGCGACATTCATGATTCTTGGGAATATCTGCACACGCGCCTGCGGATTTTGCGCCGTTCCTTCCGGCAAGCCGATTGGGCCACCCGAAGAAGATGAGCCGCAGCGTGTCGCTGAGGCAGCGCAAAAAATGGGCTTGCGCTACGCCGTGGTCACCTCAGTGAATCGAGATGACCAGCCAGATGGAGGAGCGGAGATCTTTGCGCGCACGATTTTCGAGATTCGCGAGCGAGTTCCGGGATGCAAAGTGGAAGTGCTGATTCCAGATTTTCGCGGAAACTGGAACGCGCTGGAGACGGTGATGCGAATGCGACCCGACGTTTTAAATCACAATATGGAGACGGTGCCGCGCCTGTACCGTCGAGTACGAAAGGGCGCGGTCTACGAGCGATCACTTGAGCTGCTGCGCCGGGCGAAGCAAATGTCCGCTGATTTTTCGGCGGTGCCGACGAAGACCGGAATGATGCTTGGCCTCGGCGAAGAGCATGCGGAAATCGTCAACGCGATGCAAGATATCGTGCAGCAGGGCGTGGATATTCTGACGCTGGGGCAATATTTGCAGCCCACGAGTGAGCATTTGCCCGTGGCGCGATTCGTGCATCCTGACGAATTCGCCGAGTACAAGCGCATCGGCGAGGAAATGGGATTCAAGCACGTGGAATCGGGACCGCTCGTGCGGTCGTCGTATCACGCCTTCGAGCAGGAAGAAGCCGCGCGCGCTTAACGCCTTCCGCTTTGACTAATCCATAATTCGCGGGTCCTGAGATCGCGGAATCCAGCGCACCAGCCATGCTGCGGTGACGTACATTGCAAAACATTCCAGCGCGAACGGAAGGAATCCCAAAAAGCCCGGCGCGGGCATTTCGAAAATTTTGATGTTTTGAAACATGGGGAAAATGTAGTGCCATTTTGCCGCAGCCCAGTAATTCCAGAATTCCCACAGCCATCCGCAAATCCATCCTGACGCGAGCAGTGCGCAGAACCGGCTCCAGCGGCCGTAAGAGATGTCGCCGAGAAGCGACGGCAGACCCAATCGAAAATTGAGTGGATCCAGGAGAAGATAGAAGCCAATCCAGACAAGGCCGAAGAGATGTGCGCCGATGTGCTGCGGCAAAATCAGCGGCACGATGAGGCACAAGAATCCTGCGATCATCAGATTGCGCCAAAGAACAGCGGGAATGTGCCTTTCCTCGCCCTGCTTGAACCAGCCGAACGCTTCCACGAGCTCCGCAGTTTCCAAGATGGCGGGCGTGATGGTGGCGAATGACCAGGAATATCCGAGGAGGGCCCAGAATGCGGAGCGCGGCACACCCACATAGGTCCAATTGCGCAACTGCAGATTATAGCTTTCGAAGATCAGCCAGAGAGGAATAGACAGCAGGGCCATCTGGAAAAAATCGCGCGGGGAATTGCGTAACCGCGACCTGCCGGTAATCGCGAACACAGCGGAATCGCAAATCAGCAGATACGCCGACCAGGCGATTGGGGTGAAGTACGTTGACACCGGCTCAATTCCGCGAAACATCAGCCATTCCGCGCCGACAAGAGCAGCAAGGCCAAGCCAGCCCGCATACGGAAAATGATGTTTCCGGTGACGCAAAAATTCGGCGAAGACGATGGAGATGGTCGCAGCGGTGATGATGACGCCCAGCTTGATCATGCCGCGCAAAGTGTAGCGCAGTTCGCGCCAAGTTTATCGTGGGAGGATGCCGCTTCTTTGTTATGCTTTGCGCTCATTCTTCGCTGACATGAGCCAAACGGGACATCTCGAACGCGGCCTCGGCCTGAAAGAAGCTCTCGCCCTCAACATGATTGATATGGTGGGCATTGGTCCATTCATTGTGATTCCGCTGGTGATCAAGAACATGGGCGGACCGCAATGTTTGCTGGCCTGGGCTGTTGGCGCTGTGCTGGCGCTGATCGACGGATGCGTTTGGGCAGAGCTAGGCGCTGCGATGCCGGAAGCGGGCGGAAGCTATGTTTATTTACGGGAAGCGTACGGGCCTGCGAAGTGGGGACGGTTGCTGTCGTTTCTGGTGATCTGGCAGACAATTTTTCAGGCTCCACTGGTGATGGCCTCTGGCAGCATTGGATTCGCGGAATACTTCAGCTACTTGCATTCGTTTGGGCGCTATGGACAAAAGGCTGTTGCCGGCGGCGTGGTGATTGTGCTCGCTGTTCTGCTGTACCGGCGCATCGGGCAGATCGGGAAAATATCCATGTTGCTGTGGGTCGGGGTCTTTGGCACGATTTTTTGGCTCATCATCGCCGGCATAACGCATTTTCATTCCGCGCTGGCTTTTACGTATCCTCCGGGAGCATGGTCGCTCAACTGGCTATTTTTTGCGGCGCTTGGCAGCGCGACGGTACAGACGATCTATACATATTGGGGTTATTACAATGTTTGCTTTTTGGGCGGCGAGGTAAAGCAGCCGGGTCGCAATATCCCGCGGACGATTTTCTTCTCTATTATTGTGGTTGGAATTTTGTATCTCGTGATGCAGACCTGCGTGCTCGGAGTCGTGCCGTGGCAACAGGCCCAGCATTCTGAGTTCATCGTCAGTACATTTTTTCAGCATATTTATGGAACGCAAGTCGCCAAATTTGCGACGGTGCTGATTCTCTGGATCGCTTTCGCCTCGCTTTTCTCGCTCACGCTTGGCTATTCGAGGATTCCGTACGCAGCGGCTCTCGATGGGAATTTCTTTTCGATCTTTGGTCGCGTACATCCCACGAAGCGCTTTCCGCATGTTTCTTTGCTGGCGCTTTGCGCTGTGGCGTTCGTGTTTAGCCTGTTATTCCGATTGGAGACAGTGATTGCAGCAATTGCGGCGATGCGGGTTCTCGTGCAGTTTGTGGGTCAGGCGGTGGGTGTGATTCTCTTGCGGCGTCGCTGGCCGCCTGAGCGCAGGCCATTTCGCATGTGGCTTTTCCCGATTCCGGCGATAGTGGCTATAATTCTGTGGCTTGC
This sequence comes from Candidatus Acidiferrales bacterium, assembly GCA_030037335.1. Lineage (GTDB taxonomy): Bacteria > Acidobacteriota > Terriglobia > Acidiferrales > UBA7541 > DAHUXN01. The sequence continues at coordinate 15,174 of JASHRN010000163.1, forward strand.
TTTATTTGTCGCCACGGGCAAGCAAATGCTATTCGGAATAATTGCCATCGGAGCAGGCGTGATTGTTTTTTTGATGCGTTCCAAGGGATTGAAGCAGTGGCCATTCGCGGAGGCAGTTCGATGATACGGAGATTTGCCGTTCTGGCAACGTTAGGAGCAATTTTCGCGGTCGGGAGCGGTGCGCGGGCACAATCGGTGGCAAACGTCGTCGACGCGATTGATCATGCCCGCGTATCCACACGCATTCTTTACGTGACCGCACATCCTGACGATGAACGGTCGAGCGTGCTCACATATTTGTCGAAGGGATTGGGAGACACCGTTGCTCTTTGCTCCACCACGCGCGGCGAGGGCGGACAGAATGCGATTGGTCCGGAGCTGGGTCCGGCGCTCAAGATTCTGCGGACGAATGAACTGTACCGTGCCACGCAGGATTACGGCGTAGAGCTCTTTTTTACGCGTTCACCGGATTTCGGCTACTCGAAAAGTGCGGAGGAGACTCTCAACATTTGGCAAGGTGTCACGAAGGAAGACCTAGTCCGAGTGATCCGCACCTTCCGTCCGAATATTGTGATCAACCAATGGGGCGGTGTTCATACAGGGCACGGCCAGCATCAGGCGACGGGGATTGTAACGCCGCTTGCTGTGCAGGCAGCCGATGATCCGAACGCGTATCCCGATCAATTAAAGGAAGGCTTGCGACCGTGGCACGTGGACCATGTGTTGCAATTTGTGTTCAGCGGAAACGGGAATGGGCAAGGCGAAATTCAACTGCCCGTGGGCGAAATTTCGCCTTTGTGGGGCGAAAGCTATGCTGATCTGGGACTAGTCGGGTTCGCGAATCACCGCTCCCAGGGTATCACTCGGATCCTCGATTCCTCCTTTTTTCGCAGGCCCGTCGATTTGACCGTTGTGCAGGGCGATCAAATGAAATCTGAGGATCTCGCTCAGTCTCTCTTTTACATTGCCGCGGGGTCCAGCGCGCTGGAGGTCCCGCTCGGCGCTGCGGATGGAGCGCTTCTTACTGCGCGACAGGCGGCTCTTCGCCTCCAGTGGCCGAATGCGGTGAGATATCTAGCGCAGACTGGAAAGCAAATTGAAAGCGCGATCAAGGCAGCGCAGGCAAATCCGGCCACTGATCAGAATGTGCTTTGGGCGCTGGAGCAGGAGCACCACCGAATCGACGCGGCGCTCGTAGAAGCTGCGGCTCTGCACGTTGACGGGGAGGCTGATCAAGGCACCTTGGTGGCTGGCGAGAGCTTTCCTGTGCGAGTGAATTGGTACGATCGCTCGGATGTGGGCATTCAACTCGATCAGCCCACTCTCGAATTGCCTGCGGGATGGTCATCCGGTATTGGAGATTCCACTGGCAATGCTGGTTCTGCGACGGCTATATCGTTCACCGTTCAGGTGCCAGCCGATGCCGTACCGCCTTCGTCTCCGCAGGATGCCATTCTTCCTTGGCCGGCACCGCTTGTCCGAGTGCATATGACAGGAACGGCGGACGGCTACAAATTTTCGCTGGATACCCCGGTCATCGCGCATGAATACACATCAACTACGGTAGAAACCATGCCTCTCGAACTTGTTCCGGCGGTCACGCTTTCGGTGGATCCAGAGCAGATCATGCTTCCCGTAGATCGGCCTTCGAGGGCATTCCAACTGTTGGCGCGAATCCACTATCACGGAAAAGCGCCGGTGCAAGTGCAGGCTGGAGTCGAAGTGCCAGAAGGCTGGAGCATTACGCCAGTCTCTTCTATTGATTTTTCGGGCGCTGGCGACAGGCTGGCGCGATTTACCGTAACTCCTCCGGAGGGAATTGCGCAGGGAGCTTATGAACTGAAGCCCTATGCGCGGCTCGGCTCACGCAGTTTCACCACTTCGTATGAGGCGCTGCCATCGCTCCCTTCAAGACACGTCAGCGAACCTGCTGTCGCTCAGGCGCACGTGTTGGGCCTGATGATTCCTTCGAGCTTGCGCATCGGCTATGTTGCAGCAGGAATTGACCCGGTTCCTGAATCACTGCGGCAGCTTGGAATCGATGTGACGATGCTGGATGAAGCTGCTCTTGCGTTTGGGGACTTGAGTCATTTTGATGCGATCGTCATAGGCATTCGAGCTTATGAGCTCCGGCCTGACTTGATGAGCGCGAATCATCGCTTACTGGATTACGTCCAGAACGGTGGGACTCTCCTCGTCCAGTACGAGCGTGACTTCGCTTGGAACAAGCTCTTGCCGGCTCCGTTTCGCACGACGATGGATCAGCCTGCCGAGCGCATTACGGATGAAAACTCGGCTGTGCGCTTCGTCGATCCAAACAGCCCGTTGCTGAATTATCCCAATCGCATAACGCAAGATGACTTTCGGGGATGGATACAGGAACGCGGGCTCTACTACTGGGGGCAATGGGATCCTCGTTATCAGACTGTGCTTGCAATGCACGATCCGGGCGAGTCGGATGCGTTAGGTGGCTTGGTATGGGCTCACGATGGTAAGGGAGTTTACATCTATACGGGCTTGTCGTTCTTTCGACAGCTCCCAGCGGGCGTGCCCGGAGCGTACCGCCTGTTCGTCAACCTGTTGTGCGCGTCACGAGGCGTCTCGCAGAGATGATCTGAAGAGATTCTTTTGATGTTCTGTGCTGCAAGCCGAATCTCTACCTCTGGGTGCTCGAGAGTTGTTCGACGTTTACTCTAAAGAACGATTTTTCCTTCCCTACGCTCGCTCAAAACAGCCGGTGTTATTCTCAGGTGGCACTCTTTGTTTTTTTCGATTATGCCAGCAAAAAACTCGGGGGATCAGATGCGAAAACTTTTGGTTCTGTATTCGTTCATCTGCTTATTTGGTTATTCCAATGCGTGGGCTACTCAACAAAAGCAAAAGAGGGAGATGAACGGCGCTTCGGGAGAAGTTTTTGCTTCCGTGGCTGACGAGATCAATCACGACATTGGCGAAATGCTTGGAGCGTGGCAAGTCGGCGACATCGAGGCGATGCACAGCTACTATGCCGACGACGCCACGTGGGTTTCCGGAAGCTTCAACGCACCGGTTGCGGGCTGGCAGAATTACGTGCCGCAATATCTCCAAAGTCGCAAGGGCTTCACCGGGATTCAACTCATCACGCGCAATGTCAATATCTTCCATTACGGAGATACAGCCTGGGCATGTTACCAGTGGGAGTTCATGGGTCTCAGTGAAGGCAAATCAGTCAGCGCGCGGGGGCAAACGACGCTTGTGTTTGTAAAGCAGGGTGGGCGCTGGCTGATTGTGCACAACCACACTTCACAACTTTGCCCGGGATCGTAGGGCAAAAGAGAGATTTCGCGATTCAGAGGGGGATCAAAAACTCTTATACCCCTGCCAAATCCATAAACTTGCGCTCACTGCGGCGAGCACAATCCAGGCGATCATAACGGCTCGAATCACAGGATTGATACGCTCGATCCGGGCTACGACTTCCTGTTGGGCCTTCGCTAGCATTGGATCAGCAAGGTAAAGTTGATCATCCTCATGCGATTCGAGCGTTCCGCGGTAAATAATCAGGCAGAACCATGCTGCGAGCACCACACCACTGGCAATCAGAAATGAAAAAGATGTGATGTGAAACGCGTCCATCGTGGCCTCCTCGCCCAGAGGCCAGCAACACCCTGGAAGACAACCGGCCTTCCGGGCCCTTAATTGGCGGGATTATACCACCGCCAGAGCAACATAAGTGAAACATGGAAGCGGTGCGGCTGCGCATGTAGTGTTGTTCCATCGCTGCTCAAATCGCTGGCACTGTTGAGAGTAGAGCTTTGCAGCTTCAAAAATTTGGAAAAATGATCTGACCGTGGCCGCTCGCCCCTCGTTGACAAAGACCATATCGAGCGGCAGAATGAGCTCTCTACATCGCTTGCTCCTGTATTTTGCCCAAGTGGCGGAATTGGCAGACGCGCTAGATTCAGGGTCTAGTGGCCGCAAGGTCGTGGAGGTTCGAGTCCTCTCTTGGGCACCATCCGTTTCTCATTAAGGATGTAACTGCGCTCGCCGGTCAATCATCGAAAAAATGCAACTCTGTTTTGAAGTTCGAACCGGCCTCATATTCTTTCCTTTTGGAGATGGCCTGCGATTCAAATTAAGAAGGCCACAACTGCGCGCAGCTGGTTCAGGATGGTCGGGGAGATGGCGAGAACAGTTCTTGTGGGCAGACCGTACCCTCAGGGTGCTACCTGGGATGGTTCCGGCGTAAATTTTGCTCTTTACTCGGAGCACGCTACAGCGGTTGATTTGTGCCTCTTTTCTTCGCGAGACGACCGCGAGCCCGAAATAATTCGGCTTCCTGAACAGACTTCCTTCGTTTGGCACGGTTATCTTCCGAATGTGCAAGCTGGACAGCTCTACGGCTATCGGGTCGTCGGCCCCTATGAACCGGACAAAGGGCTGAGATTCAACCCGTCTAAGCTGCTCATCGATCCGTACGCTGTGGCGATCAGTGGAGAAGTCGACTGGAAAGCGCCAGTTTTCCCGTATGCGATTGGTGATGCTGCAGAGGATTTGAAGGCTGACGACAAGGACAGCGCCTGGGGCATGCCGAAGTGCATCGTAGGCAATCCCCACTTCGACTGGGAGGGCGACCGGCCTCTCAAAATACCGCTGAGCGATTCGATAATTTACGAAGTACACGTGAAGGGCTTCAGCGTTTGCAAGCCTGAAGTTCCGCCCGAACTTCGCGGGACGTACGCTGGTTTAGCGTCGGAAGCGAGCATCAAGCATTTCAAGTCATTGGGAGTGACAGCCATCGAACTGATGCCGATTCACGATTTTCTGGACGATAAAATTCTTGTTGATCGAGGATTGAAAAACTACTGGGGATATAACACCACGAATTTCTTCTCTCCCGCGGCGCGATATTCTGCCTCTGGCGATTCCGGCAGTCAGGTTGCTGAATTCAAGTCAATGGTCAAGGCCCTTCATCGTCAGGGTCTCGAAGTGATTTTGGACGTGGTCTACAACCACACTTCCGAAGGAAACCATTTGGGTCCAATGCTGAGTTTTCGTGGCGTGGACAATCTGACCTATTACCGCGTGACGCCTGACAATCCACGCTACTACATGGATTACACGGGGACCGGCAACACGCTCAATGTCCGACATCCGCAGGTTCTGCGGCTGATTATGGACAGCCTGCGGTACTGGGCGATAGAAATGCACGTAGATGGTTTCCGGTTCGACCTGGCTGCGGCTCTTGCGCGAGAATTGCACGACGTCGACCGCCTCTCGTCTTTTTTTGACGTTATTTATCAGGACCCTGTGCTTTCTCAATTGAAATTGATTGCTGAACCGTGGGATGTGGGCGAAGGAGGATATCAAGTCGGAAAATTTCCGGTATTGTGGGCGGAATGGAATGGAAAATACCGCGACACGGTGCGGCGCTATTGGAAGGGGGACCCTGGGCAGCTTTCGGACTTGGCATACCGTCTGATGGGTTCGAGCGACTTGTATCAGCACGATGGACGACGGCCCTTTGCTAGCATCAATTTCGTCACCGCACACGACGGATTTACGCTCAACGATCTGGTGAGTTACAACGAAAAGCACAATGAGGCGAATGGCGAAGACAATCGGGACGGATCGAACGAGAATCATTCCTGGAATATGGGCGTAGAGGGTCCGACCGATGATCCTAAGATCATGGAGATGCGCGAGCGACAGAAACGCAATTTTCTTGCGACGCTTTTTCTTTCGCAAGGCGTGCCCATGCTTTCGGGCGGCGTTGAAATTAGCCGCACTCAGCACGGCAATAACAATGCCTACTGCCAGGATAATGAGACGACTTGGTTCGACTGGGACCTGGACGAAAGAAAACAGGACCTGCTGGAATTCACTTCCAATCTAATCAAATTCAGGCTCGATCACCCTAATTTCCACCGTCGGAAATTCTTCCAGGACCGCAGCATTCGCCACGCAGAGGACGCTGACGTGCTGTGGCTTCGGCCCGATGGCAGGCAAATGACGGACGAGGAGTGGGATCAGGGCTGGCAGAAGTGCATCGGAGTATTTCTCAATGGGCATACCCTCGGAGACGTCAATCTGAACGCTCAACCCGTGATGGACGATGATTTCCTATTGCTCCTGAATTGCCACTATGAACCAGTTGATTTTTCCATTCCCGAGCTTGAATCGGATCGTAAGTGGGAAGTCGTATTTGATACGCGAGATGCCGCCTTCTCGGAATCGGGGAAATCAGTTGGCGCTGGTGAATCCATCCAGTTAATCGAGAGGTCTTTGGTTCTTCTACGCGCCCGCAACGGGCGTTGAGCTGAAACGTATACCGTTTCGGATGCATGCTTTTGCGCGTTCTGATCACTCCTTCTGCGCTGTTATTTTCCTGAATTTGGTTCTATCATTCGCCGCGCTATTTATTTTGATCCCGTCATGTTCGGTTGGAAGGAGAGACTGATGAAGCACTCAAGCAGGCCCGCCCGCTGCCTTAGAGGCACCCTGGGCATGAATCTTACACTCGCTGGCATTCTTCTAATTCTGCTCTCGGTGAACATTGGCGTTCGTGCTGCCGGTCCACGGCAGGCCGCGCAAACCGCAGCCGCCGCGCCTGTCACACCAAACTATACGCTGGCGGCTCGATTTGTTCCCTCGCAGGTCAGCAAGCTCGTTTTTGATACCAGCGTGATGCCGCATTGGTTCGAGCTCTCCGACCGCTTCTGGTACAGCTACGAGACTCCCGATGGGACGCGATATTGGATGGTGGATCCTCTTCGCCGCTCGAAGGCGCCTCTTTTTGATAATGCGAAACTTGCAGCCCAGCTTTCCACACTGACGAATTTTCCTTATGACGCGCAACACCTGCCCATCAAGAATCTGAAACTGGTCAAGAAAGATACAGCGCTCCAGTTTGACATCGAAGTTTCCAAGGATGCGGTGATCCCGAATGAACCCAAGAAAGCAGAAGATACTGAAGAGACGATTCAGGAAGGAAACGAGCAGAAGCAGACGCAGCAAGTCGGGCAGCGCCAGCAGAACGAGCAGGCCGGCACGTCTGGAGAAAAACCAGAAGCAAAGCCCGAAACTCGAAAAATCTATTTCGAATATGATCTGGCCAGCGGGAAACTGACGCGTCTCGACGGTTTTGAAGCTCCTCCGGTGAAGCCGATGTGGGCTTCCATCTCGCCGGATGAAAAGACGATTGTCTTCGCGCGCGGCTACAACTTATACATGATGGACGCTGCCAATTACGCCAAGGCTGCGAAAAATCCAGGCGACAAGACGGTGGTTGAAACGCAACTCACCACCGACGGTGTCGCAAAGTACAGTTATGCCCGAGTGCTGGTTGACGAGGAAATCGAAGAGCTGAAGAAGTCACAAAAGGGAGATACAAATCAGGAGGGCCCGCGAACGCCCGCAATTCCCATCGTCTGGTCGAAAGATTCGAAGAAATTCGCTCTAGTTCGTTCCGATGATCGCAAAGTCGCTGACCTTTGGGTGATTCACACACTCGGGAATCCACGTCCGACGCTCGAAACTTACAGCTATGCAATGGCTGGCGACGTAAACGTGCCGCAGCAAGAGCTGCAAGTGTTTGACGTCGCGAGTAAGCAACACGTATTGATTCAGACTGCCGCATTCAAAGATCAAACCCTCACCATTGCGACCGACCGCCTTCTGGCGCGCGACCGCGAGCATGAGGAGCAACGGCTGCAAGGTGAGCGAAGGAATTTCGGCGGCTTCGGCCCTTTCATGGAGGGTCCATGGCTCTCGGACACTTCCAACAAGATCTACTTCTTGCGTTCCAGCCGGGACCTGCATCGCATTGATGTCTGTGTGGCGGATACGTCCACAGGTGTCTCCAAAGCGCTTATTGAAGAGCGCTCGAATGTATACCTCGATACTCAGCCTCTTCGGCAGATTGGGAACGGAAAAGAGCTGATCTGGTGGTCTGAGCGGGATGGCTGGGGCCACTACTATCTTTACGATTCCAATGGCCGCCTGGAAAATCAAATCACGTCGGGCGAATATATGGCTGGCCCAACTCTTTTTATAGATGACAAAACTCGAACCATGTATTTCATGGGCAACGGCCACGAGGCCGGAGAAAATCCATACAACGAACATCTTTATCGAGTAAGTCTCGATGGTTCTGGCTTGAAGCTTTTAACTCCCGGCAATTTTAACGATGAAATCAGTGCGTCGGATTCCGGCAAGTATTTCATCAACAATTTTTCTCGCGTGGATACACCGGCTCGATCCTCGCTCTACGATGATCAGGGTGAGCTACTGGCCAATCTGGAGACGACGGACGTTTCGCGCTTGCTCGCGGCGGGCTTCAAATATCCCGAGCCTTTTCACGTCAAGGCTGCGGATGGCGTGACCGACCTTTATGGCGTGATGATCAAGCCATTTGACTTTGATCCCTCCCGCAGGTATCCAGTGATTGAGTATGTTTATCCGGGGCCGCAGACAGAGAGCGTCGACCGCTCTTTTACACCAAAGGATCAGAATATTGCCCTTGCCCAGCTCGGTTTTATCATCGTCGAAGTCGGCAATCGCGGCGGAAGCCCGCATCGTGACAAGTGGTACGATGCCTACGGCTACGGCAATCTGCGCGACTATGGTCTCGCCGACAAAGAAGTGGCCGTTCAAGAACTGGCGGCCATGCACCCCTACATTGACATTGATCGCGTTGGAATCTGGGGACATTCCGGAGGCGGGTTTATGACTGCCGCGGCGTTGCTGCAGTATCCCGACTTTTTCAAAGTGGGCTGGTCGGAGTCAGGCAATCATGAAAACAACGTTTACAACAAGTATTGGAGCGAGAAGTATAACGGCATCAAAGAAATGGATCAAAAAGACGGCACAGTGAAATTCCTCTACTCGATTGAGAAGAATTCCGAGCTGGCTCGGAATCTCAAAGGCCACCTGATGCTTACTACCGGAGACATGGACAATAACGTTCATATGGCAAATACGATGCGGCTCGCGAATGCTTTGATCAAGGCGGACAAGCGTTTCGATATGTTCGTTTTTCCCGGTCTTCGCCATAGCTACATGCCCGACGCCGAATACGTTTTCTGGATGCGGGCAAATTACTTTTGCCGATGGCTCCTTGGTTCATCGGAAACGGGTCCGGACGTTCTCGAACTTGCGCGCGAGCATCAAGCTACGCCGAGCAACAAATCCGATGTGAACTAAGAACGGCGGGAAAAGACTTTTCGGATCACACTCGAGCCGGTCGCATGCAGCTCCGATTCAAATTTAGCGGCTGCGCGGCGGCCTTGGTCCAGCAGAGGCGAATCCAAGAGGAATCCGCAGCGATCGACGAATGGTCCGGCTGGAACAGAAACACTTGAGCGTGATTTGGCACGCCTATCCTGCCGAAGCGTACGGTAGAGCTCCAGATCGCGGAAGAATTCGGCAAATTCCTGCTCTGAAAAGTCAAGGCTGCGTCCGAGAGCGAGGTAAAATTCATCGCGAAATAGCTTGATCAGTTCAGCTTGGGCTGTACTCATCTTTTGCGTTGAGCGTCCGCCTAAGCGCTCCGCGCCTTCTTCCTCTGCTTGCAGGGCAAGCGTCAGAAGCGCTTCGCGGCGAATTGTCTCCACGAGCTCGTGATAGCGCCCGGGGTTCGAGATGCGGCCAGGCCGCCCGCGCTCACTTGCGTACCAGCGGAGAAAGCGGTGCACGAGAGCTCCTCGGTCAATCGCGACCAGAAGCTGGAAGGCCAGTTCCTGCGCACGCACGGCCGCTTGTCGCGGAGGCATCAGGTTTTGCTGAGCGCGCCGTCGTTTCGAACGAATGACGCGCTTCGCAGATTTACTTCGCAGACTCCTCGTTAGCTTGGTGCGGCGTAACGACTTTGTGCGCTTTCCAACCGGCTTTCGTCGGCCGCGCTTCTTCTCTTCCAGAACTCCTTTTCTCTTTTTCGCCAATCGTATGGCCTTATGCGTGAAGAAAATCAAAAAACCCGGCGGGAATGCCGCCGGGTTTCTCATATTACTCTATCGGTTGCTCTGTATTCTCAGTGAATCGGGCTTGCCGGTGGCCGATCTTGTCGAGTTAGGCGCCCGATCGGCTTCTGCCAGGGTTCGATAGTCCCCAGAGCGATCCGCAGAACTTCGTCCACGCTATGAACGAAATGTACTTTCAGATCGCCAAGTAAATTCTCCGGCAAATCCTCCTTCACGTTCGGTTCATTCTCCGCGGGAAGAATCACTTCGCGAATGCCCGCTCGTTTCGCGCCGAGAACCTTTTCCTTGATTCCGCCCACCGGCAACACCACTCCGCTCAGGGAAATCTCGCCGGTCATCGCCACGCGCGGTCGTACCGGATGGCCGCTCAGCAAACTCACCAGCGCTGTGACCATCGCTACTCCGGCTGATGGACCATCCTTGGGAATGGCTCCCGACGGCACGTGAATGTGCAGGTCCTGCTTGCGGAAGAAATCGGGATCGATTCCATAAGTGGCCGCATTCGCACGCACCCAGGAGAGCGCAGCCCTCATCGATTCCTGCATGACCTCTCCTAGATGGCCCGTCATAGTGAATTGCTTGCCTCCGCGCATGCTGCTGGCTTCGATGAATACGATGTCCCCGCCTGCAGGAGTCCATACGAGTCCAACCGAAACACCAGGCCGCGCTACGCGCTCCTCGACCTCGCGTTCGACGTGGACTTTCGGCACACCAAGAGTTTCCCGGACAACTTCAGGCGTGACCACCAGTTTATCGGTTTTTCCATCAGCAATTCGTCGCGCCTGCTTGCGAACCATGGTTGCAATTTCGCGCTCCAAATTGCGGACACCGGCCTCGCGAGTGTACCCGTGAATGATTTCATGTAGCCCTTCATCCGCAAACTCAATCTGTTCGCCATCTTTTAGGCCATTTTCCGAGCATTGCCGTGGAATTAGGAACCGCTTCGCGATGTGAATTTTCTCATCTTCGGTATAGCCCGGAAGCTCAATCACTTCCATACGGTCGCGAAGAGGCTCAGGGATAGGATCCATCCAGTTTGCAGTCGCGATGAAAAGCACTTTCGAGAGATCGAACGGCACGTCGAGATAGTGATCGCGAAATGTTGCGTTCTGCTCCGGATCGAGCACTTCCATCAGTGCGGCAGAAGGATCTCCGCGGAAATCGCGTCCGAGCTTGTCAACCTCGTCAAGCATGCACACAGGATCGTTTGTTTCCGCGCGCCGGATGCCCTGAATGATTTGTCCTGGCAAAGCGCCAATGTAGGTGCGACGATGGCCGCGGATTTCCGCTTCGTCGTGCATACCACCGAGTGAGATGCGAACGAATTTCCGCCCTAAGGCCCTGGCAATAGATTTCCCAAGAGAGGTCTTGCCCACGCCCGGAGGGCCAATGAAGCACAAAATTGGGCCCTTCATCGAAGGCTGCAGCTTCTTTACAGCGAGGTAGTCCAGAATTCGCTGCTTTACCTTTTCCAGGTCGTAGTGGTCCTCGTCAAGAATGCCTTGTGCTTTTTGAATGTCGATATCTTCCGTACCGGATGATTTTGCCCACGGCAGCGAGGTCATCCATTCGAGATAGGTCCTGGAAACCATATATTCGGCTGAAGCTGGAGTCATGCGCGTCAGTCGTTTCAGCTCCCGCTCGCATTCTTTTTTGGCTTCGGCGGGCATGCCTGAAGATTCGACCTTTTCGCGCAGTTCCGCGACTTCTGCCTGCGTATCATCTGCATCGCCCAGTTCCTTCTGAATCGCTTTCATCTGTTCGCGCAGCAGGAATTCGCGCTGAGACTGATTGACTTGCTCCTGTACTTGCTCGTGGATTTTTGCGCGCAGCTCAAGAACTTCTTTCTCTTTCGTAAGCTCGCGAATCAGAATTTCCAGCCGTTTCCGAACGCTCGGTGTTTCGAGTAGCTCTTGGCGCAGCAACGTGTTTAACGACGGCAGAGTGCCAGCTACGAAATCCGCGAGTTGGCTGGGCGACTCGATATTGTTGGCAGCGCCCTGCAAATCGTCAGAAAGTTGGGGTGACCGCGAAACGACATCGCGGAAAAGCTCTTGCGTGTTGCGATAGAGCGCAGTGAGCTCCGGCTCAAGTTCGTTCTCTGTGTCCACCAACTCCTCAACGCGGGCGCGCAAGAACGGTTTCAGTCCAATTACTTCATTCACACGGATGCGCCTGAGGCCTTCAAGAAAAACGACAACGTTGCTGTTTGGTGTGCGCACCATTTTGTGCACTTTGCCCAGAGTGCCAACAGCGTGGAGATCGGTTCCGACCGGATCCTCAATGCGAGGATCGAGCTGTGCCACAACCCCAAGAATCTTGTCTTCTCCTTGCAGCGAATCGAGCAGCGCCAGAGAGCTATCTCGCCCTACGGTTAGTGGAATCACAGCGCCAGGGAAGAGCACAGTGTCGCGCAAGGGGAGGATCGGAAGCTCCGGAGGCACTTTGTATGGAGACTTTGGCATTTTGTATTCCCCTTTCGAGCCCAAATGAAGCAATGGCCAAAAAAGCCCTGCTCTAATAGATGCGAGCAGACACTCTGTGGTTACTCGTAGTTAACATTGTTATTGTCAGTTAACATTAGCATAAAACACTAAACAACACAACGGCATCGTATCTAATTGAATAAAGATGATTTGATTAAAATAATGGTTTACCGCGTATGATTACTTCTCCCTGCGCGATCACATGATCGTCTATTGCGATTCGGTATTTGAATGCTCCCGGCTTGATGCCCGGGCGAGGAGTACCGCTCAGCAAGCGCACCCCTGGCGGCGCTTGAAACACATTAGAGGAGAAAGGGCAGCGTTGAGGGTCGAATTCCACCCGCAGATTCCCGGTTTGCGACACCCATACGACCTGATCGGCGTCTTCGATCAACACAATCTCTGGCAAAACGCCCACAAAGACAATCTTTTCTGCCATAGGTTAAGCCGCTCCCTTTCGGCATGCAGGTGAGAGACCATAGCACATTTGCCTATGCCAGGAGATGCGAACCTGTATCCGCTCGCCGCAACTAGCTGATGCGATCACGGACATGGTTCAGCAGTTCGCGCAATCGTGCGAGCGTGAATGGCTTTGCGAGTATTGGAACGCCCTCCAATTCCGTCGCTGCCCGGTCGGCGTCGGCGAGGTTTCCGGTCATAAGCACGAACCTTTGGGCCAGATCAGGTTGGTGCTTTCGCAGTTCGTGAAGCACGGCCAATCCATCGCGTCCCGGCATTTTCAGATCACAGAGCACCGCATCAAATGGGCCCTGGTGGAGCGCCATTTCAAGCTGATTAGAATCTTGCAGCGTTATTACCCTTCCGTTCGCGAAGCTCAAAGCTTGAACGACAAAACTCAGAATGTCAGCCTCGTCATCTATGGCGAGGACCCGAACGGAATCAGCGGACGCCATCGAAAATCCCGGATGCTCATTTTCTTCCCTTGTCTTGCACGGCGCGGGCGCAAGTTTCGCGGCATTCAGATTTGTCTCGATCTGCGATTCATTGATCGCCAAAGGGACGCAAATGCGAAATGCGGTGCCTTTGTTCAATTCACTCTCAACGGCGATCTCCCCTCCGTGTTGCTCAATGATGCCGTGACACACACTGAGCCCGAGACCGGTTACATGTCGCGACGGTCGAGTTGTGAAAAAAGGATCGAATATATGGTCCCGCATTTCTTCATTCATCCCGCAGCCGTTGTCCGCGACAGAAAGTAAGCCGTACGCGCCGGAGACCTCGCAATGCAAGGAGATCTCGCCAGATTCCCGATGATCGCGAATGGCATGTTCCGCATTCAGCGTCAATTGGAGCATTACTTGGAGTAGTGCGTCATAGTCGCCCTTAATCCAGATGGGTTTTTCGGCCCGGCAGTATTCCTGGCGAATGTTGTTCGCCGCCAGTTGGTAACTTCTTAATTCGAGCAACCGATCAGGGATGCTGCGCAGATCGAGGCGGTGCAGTTGCTGCGGCGTGCGGCGTGCGAATTGGCATAGATTCGCGACGAGATGCTTCAGGCGCAGCGCTTCGTCGCGCATGGTTCGGACTTGATTACGGACGGTGTCGCTCAGTTTGTCGTTGGCCAAAACGATTTCGCTGAAACCCAGGATCGAAGTCAGTGGGTTATTAATTTCGTGTGCTACGCCTGAAACAAGCTGCCCCAATGATGCGAGCTTGGCGGCTCGCAATAAATCTTTTTGGGCTGCTTCCAGTTGCATAGCCCGCTGGCGGGCCTTCTCTTCCAGCGAAGTGCGCATATCGCGCAATTCTGCTGACATGGTCAGAAACGCGGCGGTAACGGAGCCGAGCTCGACGTTAGATGGAACAGTTCCCTGCACATCGAGGTTACCGCGCTTCACTTCGAGAACCATTCGGTGAAGACGGTCCAGCGGATCCCAGATGTGCAATTGGTGTGAATGACGGAACCATATCATTACGACTACAGGAAACAGCCCGAGTACCAGGAGCACGGCACGGAGGACGCGTGTGTAAACCGCCAAACGATCTGTGGCGCTCTGCAATCTGTCAAATTGCGCTTGCGCAGTGGCGCTGAGAGCTTTGCGAACGGCCAATTCCCGCACGGGAATTTCTGCCAGCGCCGCCTCGTTCGCCAGCTTCCCGGGCGGCGCAGCAACGAGTCGATCCGTTGAGCTCAGAATTGCTGTTTCGAGCTGCGCTAGATTTTTTGCATCCTGCTGATCCGCATCCGTGATGGATGTCTCGGTGTTCTGTTTCACGAATTGGCGCAGTTCAATCGAGTAGTTTCCGTATTGCTGCAGGAGGGCTGGGTCCTTTGAGTCATAGTATCGCCAGAACGCGAGCACAGTTCCGTCAAATGCCTCGTGAATTTTCGAATGCAGGGCGATCTGCTGGTGCAGGTCTTCCACTCCGGAAGAAAATTGCGAGCGAATCAGGACACTGAGGACGAGGGCGCCGCTCATCAGAAACAAGGCAAGGAGTACTGTTGCAGCTTCCATTAAAATGAAGCGACTCTGAAGGGAACATGGTTTTGGAACGGAAGCTGTTCGTTTTCCAATGAGTTGTCGCTCAGCGGTGTGTGGAAAAACTTCCATGGCAATAGCAACGCAACTGTGAGGCCAATCAGATTAGCCCTATGACACAGAGGAAGACGGACTTGCGCTAAATTGTGCAGTCGAAAGAGCAAAAGTGAAGTAGCCATTGGGACACATCTGTTCCGGCTCGGAACAGGAAGCACATGCCCATAGGCCAAGAGATAAAAACCACAAAACTTTGTCGCTCCGTCCTAATTCGTGGGTGAATATTTTCTCCGTCCCAATCACATTTCCGCTGAGCTAGTAATCAAGGATTTGACGAAGTGAGTTTGAGTCAGGAGCTGTAAAGCTTGTATTTACAATAGAGTACCAAGTCCCAGAGTACTATATCCTTGGGCCGTTCGCCTTATTGTCGTGACTTAAAGCTGTTTCTAGAATTCCTGCGCCGGGTGGAAGGATGTGCTGCGGGGACGAACGGTTCTGAGAAGAGCCGAGGCCGCCTCCACCCGAGCTAAAGCCCGCCTGTCGCCATCTGTATTGCCTCCGCTGACAGGTCGGCGCTTTGGAAATGCCCTTTTCGGTTGTCTAGAACGTTGAGAATGCAAGGAAGAGGTCAGGGTAGCCGTTGAGGTCGTTATTCACCAAATTACTCGCGGCCGAATAGAACGCTACAATCGTTCCATTGCCGTTGATTACGGGGGTGGCAGAGGCTCCATTCGCCGCCACCAGCACGGCAGGGATGCTTACCAGTGCGGAAGTTGCGCTGCACGAACTGCTCTGGCCCAAACAACTGTTCCTCACATAGATATTCTCCAGCCCATTCACATTAGTCGATACGAGATTGCTCGCCTGCGACGCGAACGCGACATACTGGCCGGTATTCTCGATGCTTGGGTTCTCGCTCAACGCATTTCCGGGCGTCGAACCGTCCGTCGCGACGGAGATGAGCACATTCTGAGGCGTGCATCCCGTCGGCGCTCCCTCGCATGTATCTCTCTCATAGATTTCCTGCACGCCGCCGGAAGCGGCCCCGAGAACTGTTGCTGTCGAGGCGAAGGCGATGACCCGGCCGTCGGGAGTCATTGCGGGCTCAATGCTCGCGCCGTCGGCCGGCGTCGTTCCGTCCGGTGTCGATATCAATTGCGGAGGACTTGTCGTACATCCTTTGGTGATACCGATGCAAAGACCCGCGCGATAAATTTCCGCGGCGCCTGTTGTCCCGCTTACCAGGTTGGTCGCGGTGGAGGCAAATGCGACAAACTGGCCCGTCTTGCTTGAAACCACCACCGGTTCGAAGCTTGATCCATTCGCGGGCGTTCCGTTTACCGCTGAAACCAGATACGTTTGCGGCATACACGTTGATGGCTGGCTAAGGCAGGTATCACGAACGTAGATTTCTTGTGCGCCTCCCGTCGGCGTAGCAACCAAGTTAGTGGCCGTCGAGGCAAACGCGACGAACCTTCCTTCAGTGCTGATGGAAGGTTCAATGGACGGGCCATTTCCTGCGCTGATTCCGTCGCTTCCGATGGACATGAGATTTGTGGTTACAGTGCATCCGCTGGTGGCGGTAATACATGGATTTGTCGCGAATATCTGGGAAGTTGTTCCATCAAATGCGATTCCGGATACAAGATCAGAAGCCAGCGAAACATACGCGACGATCTCTGCTCCCGTGGAATTCACCACCGGAGAGAAACTGGGCCCATTAGCGATCACGTTGGCAGCGTTCACGTCCACCAATACTTCCCGCGGTGCACAATCCACGGTATCGCCCAAGCATGTGTCACGCACGAAAATATTTGAAGTTCCGTTCGTCAGTGGATTCAGGACTGGCGGTGGGATAAGCGTCGTAGTCTGCAGCAAATTTGTTGATGACGAGGCATATGCCACATACCTGCCGGTTGTGTCGATCGAAGGACCGACCTGACTGGGTGGGCTCACTCCATCGTTGGCTTGTGCGCCATCCGGAGCCAAATCCACAAGCGTTGGGAGGCCCGCTCCGGATGTGGCGGGTACGACGGAGAAATACAAAACCTGTGATGCTCCGCCACCCGGAGCGGGATTCTCCACTTGTACGGTGTACGTACCCGCCGCAGCAAGATCTCCAGTAGCCAAATCTGCGGTGAGCGAGCCAGAACTCTTGAAAGTTGTAGGCCGGCCTGTGCCGTTGACCAGCACCTCGCTCCCCAGGTCGAAGCCGCTCCCAGAGACGGTAATCGTCGTGGTCACCGTGGAACCAGCTACAACGCTGAGTGGGCTGACTGAACTTAGCACCGGGGTTGGATTTACCACATCCAAGGCTACCGTATTCGACAGTCCTCCGCCGGGGGGTTTCAGATTCGGAGCCGGTGGATTCAGCACCGCGATGTTAATCGGGCCAGTGTTCGACATGTCTGAGGCTTGCAAGGTCACGGTCAATTCGGTGTTGGAAATAAAATTCGTGGTGCGATCTGCACCGTCAACCGTAGCAATCGATATGCTCGTGCCAGGTACGCCAACGAAGTTTGATCCCAGAATCGTTACGTCGGCAGTTGAGCCGCCCGCAGCAATAGTGTTTGGAGTAAGCGACGAAATTTGTGGGACGGGAAGCGCATTCGGATTGATGACGAGCGTCACCGTATTGGATGTTCCTCCGCCCGGTGCTGGCGAGAAAACGGTTACATTGATGCTCTGCGAAATCGGGATGTCGCTGGGGCTGACCACTGTCGTCAGCTGATTGCTGGAAAGAAATATAGTGTTGCTGCTGCCGTTGCTGAAAACTCTCGGGGTGCCATTAAATTCAATTTCCGAACTTGGAGCGAATCCGGTGCCGTTCACAGTCAATGTAAACGTCGTGGAGTCTGCTGTGACACTCGCTGGGCTGAGAGAGGTAATCCCAGGTATGGGGAGATTGATATATTCCTCACAGGATGCAAAAAGCAGGATCCCCAGGAGCAATCCGGTCGTCGTAAGTTTTGTCCGTAGGCTCAAGCCTGTTTTCTTCCCTTAACGCTTGCTCGAATCAACTTTGCGAAAAAACAATCAGAGAGAGTACTAAAGATGACAATTTCGGGCAATTAGGATGCTCCACAGTTTTGATATATCGACAGGTCGCCTGGCAGTATTCCAGAATTCATATTTTACTCTCATTTTCAAGAGTTCCTGCGCTTTGCTCTACGGCCCGATTCTGTGAACCCCTTAATTTTCTTTGCATTGCTGGGCATCCCTTTCCGTTTGAGTCTGGTTTTGGACGTGCTTGCTCTCAGGCAGCGGGTCGCACCAAAAAAGTGCTCAGTAAGTAGCACTCCCGGGGTGATGTCCCAAGGGCTGCGCGAGTTAGTCTAGGCGCAGCCTTTTTGTTATTCCAAAGCTCCATCAGGAGCACCAAGCGGGAGGTTCACGCACTAAGGGCTCTTCCTGCGTGAAGCTTCCATCAGGTCCCAGGCAGCATCGGGGAAATCGACAAAGTCGTTGAATTCTCCGGCACCGCGCAGCCACAATCCACCATCAATGACCACGCATTCGCCGTTTACGTATTCC